>QHZQ01000600.1:408-6136 GCA_003224725.1 Acidobacteriota bacterium
TCTCACCTCTCGACAAAACGCATGTTTCATGGCCGGAGCTTCGTAACTGCAGGAATCCCAATGCGCGTCGTGGTCTGGGGCAGACCCAAAATGTCCTTAACTCCAGGGCTCATCTCCCGGCAGTTAATTCATTACGTGGGGGGCCAGTTACTCCTCAACTCCTTCAGCTTTCTTGAAAGCCTCGATAATTAAAGCCTCAGAATGGCTAATGTGGTCTAACATGGCCTCGCGAGCTCTATCAGGATTTCCTTTATGAATGACTTCATACAGTTCACGATGAGAAGTCAATTCATGGCGTTTAAAAGCAGTCAGGTCTTCGACGCTGGTTTCTAGGAGTTCTCCCGCTTTAGCCATTAGCTGGATGAAGGAGCGCACGAGTTTCTCCATCACACAGTTATGGGTGGCTCGGGCTACTGCCACATGGAACTCGGCCGCGACATGGGCTACACTTTCGCCGCGTGCCACCGCCTTTTCCACGCGACCTAGGACATCCTCCATGCGCCAGAAATCCTCTTCGGTAGCCCGTTCGGCCGCTAACGCCGCCGTGCCGGCCTCAACGATCTTGCGGGTCTCGATGACTTCCAAAATGGCTTCCTTCTCTAAGAGCAGCGCCAGCACATCGGCGTTAATAATGTATTCGGGGGAAATAGTCTTTACAAAGCAGCCGAGCCCAGGCCGAATCTCAATCAGATTAAGGGCGGCCAAAGACTGTAACGCCTCACGAATGCCTGTGCGACTGACTCCAAACTTCTCAATCAGTTCGTTTTGGGAAGGCAGCTTGCTCCCGGGTTTGAACGTCCCGTCTCTTAACGAGCCCATCAACTGGTGCAGGGTTTGAGCTGACAAAGTATTGCGCGCGAAAGCAATGGATGTCTTAATTGGCATTAAAATTTCTCCGTTCTTTTGTCTCAAGTGAGACTCAGACTAACCCATCAGTTCAACCTCAAAGCCACTGACATAAACCTAATTAAAGGTTTGACGGACAGTACACTAAAAGCCACTCCGGTTTTTCCACGGATGCCAGTCGAAGCCCAGCTGCGAGACGAGATAGCGCTCATACTCGTCATCCCCGGCCCGAATCGCCGCAACCATCCGGTGCGCATCCTCGCCGACGCGGAGGCGGAGCGGCCCCGAGTCCTTGCGGAGCTCCGCGACGATGGCCTCCGCGACTGCCTCGGGAGGAAGCGCCTTCGGTGACATCCGCGGGTACACACGGGCAGAGGTTTCGTGCATGCCAGCATAGGCGTTGCCAGGCTTCATACCGCTTGCCCTCTTCATGTGGGCGCCGAAGTCGCTCTCGGTCAGACCAGGCTGGACGTCGAGCACTCGAATGCCGAAGTGTGCGACCTCGAGATGAAGTGTCCAACTGAATCCTTCCAGCGCAAACTTCGAGGTCCGGTAGGCCCCGATTCCCGGGTACGGGACCTCTCCTCCGAACGAAGAGATGTTGACGATCGCACCGTGGCCGCGCTCGCGCATCCCAGGAAGGACGGCCCGGCAGAGCCGCCAAGGCCCGAAGAGGTTGGTGTTATACTGCTCGAAAAGCTCTTCGTCCGCGACTTCCTCTACTGCCCCCTCGAGCCCGTAGCCCGCGTTGTTGGTCAGCACATCGACTTCTCCCACTAAGGAAACCGCCCGGTGTATCGCCGCAGCATCGGTGACATCTAGATCGACTGTCTGGATGCCCTGAGACTCGAGGTCAGTGATCGATTGGCGCCGCCGTGCGCTGGCCCAAACACGCCCGCCTGCGCCTGCGAGGGCGAGCGCGGTCGCGCGGCCGATGCCGCTCGAGCAGCCGGTAATCAGACAGCGAGCTCCTTTGAGATTCATAATAACACCCCGCCACGCTGGAAGCGCGCCCCGTGAGGCCGAGACGGGCAAGGACGCCCGCGCTCCCGGGAATTATTTCCCTTCGTTCCAGTAGATTTTCATCTTGTTGCGGCCGGCGGCCACCACATCGATCCGGCCGTCCCCGTTAAGGTCGATGCAAGTGCCGTCCTCACCGGGCATCCCGGTATTGTCAAGGACGATCTTGTCCCACCGGTCTCCCGCGTTGTCGAGCGGGTGGAAAATGTAGATGATGGGGCCGCCGGGTTTGTTGTTATAGTGGCCGACGAACCCCAGCAACAGCGAGTCGACGCCACTCCCGGTCAGGTCAGCGGGCCAGACGGTATGGCCGCCCGCGTTTTCGATAAGCAACTTTCGCTTCCAGAGTTGGCCGGGTTTTTCGGTCGCCGTATAAATGACGGCTTCATGACCGTGGTGGGGTTCCACGGAGGCGATGTAGCGCTTTCCACCGGGAAGCCTGCCCACAGCGACCTCGCTGCTCCCATGTTTTTCTTCCTTCTGGTAACCCTCTCCGATCTGCTGCTTCTCCCAGGTGCCGCTTCCAGTCTTTCGAAAAAGAATAATGCCTTCGCGCGCCGCGGCAAGGATCTCCTGTCTGCCGTCGCCGTCCCAGTCGATCGGCCAGATACTGTGCTTCATGTGCAGCTCATTGCTGATCAGCTCGCGAACCCAGCGATCTTTGAAGGGATGCGACGGCCGGCGGAGAATATAAAGAGACGCTCCATCACCCGTCCGGCCCGGCTTATCCGGGGCCAGCAGCGTCGAGACGACGAGCTCATTCTTACCCTTACCGTCCACCTCTATCGCCCGCAAGTCGTGCAGCGTAGGCTCTTCGTCGATCTTGATCGGAGTCCATGCTTCGTCCAGGTTCTCTGGCCGCTGAAGCAACCACACGCTACCGCCTTTTTTCGTGTCCAGAGGCTCATAGTAATCAGCTCCCACGATGAGCTCGACCTTGCCATCGCCGTCCACATCCAGAGGTTGGATGGATGCCAGCCTCTGGGGATGTTTTTCAATCACGATGCGCCTTTTCCAGGTTGGGTTTTCGTACCACACGACGCGAGCTGGATCATAGCTGACGGCAACGATATCGGTCCTTCCGTCGCCATTGATATCGGCTACCGCGAGCGCCCAGCAATCCCCAAGATCGTCATCGATAAGCTGCTCTCGGAACTTGGGCAGGTTGCCCTCGGCCAAGGCAACCGTGGCAATCCAGAGAGCCGCCGCCGCGAATAAGAACGAAGACCCGGCCGAGCGAAGACGGTTAAAGTCCGCCGCGAGATCTCCGCCGTCAACCACGACGATCGAGCCGGTCATGAAACTGCTGGCGTCCGAGGCAAGATAGACCACCGTGCCGACAATCTCGTCTGGCTCTGCAATGCGACCGATGGGAGTCTTGGCAATGATGGGCTTCAGGAATTCCTCCGAGGCCAGCATGGCTGCGTTGAGGGGCGTCCGAAAGAATCCCGGAGCAATGGCATTGACGCGGATTTTATATTTGCCCCATTCGATGGCCAGTGTGCGGGTCAACTGCGCCACAGCGCCCTTGCTGGCACAATAAGACACGGCTGTGGGATGGCCGAAGAAGGACAGCACAGAGGCAATATTGATGATGCACCCACCACCCTGGGGAATCATTTTTCGAGCCGATGCCAAGGCGCATAAGAAAGGGCCTTTGGCGTTGACATCCATCACCTTGTCCCATCCCTCTTCCGTTTCGTTTTCAGCCGCAGCACCGCCTCCGATAGCGGCGTTGGAAACCATCACATCGATCCGGCCAAAACGTCGGCAGGCCTCTTCGATGAGGGCGTCCACCTCGCTCCGGCGAGAGACGTCGGTGCGAAGAAACGCGATTGGCTCGGCCAGAGCGGGTTTCGGTTCGCGAATGTCTGCCGCCACAACCTTGGCGCCTGCTCCATGTAGGCCCCTGGCTATGGCTGTACCCAGACCGCCCGCAGCGCCCGTGACCACGGCCACTTTGCCGGAGATATCAAAAAGTCGTAACGTTCCGCTAATCATGGGACGCCTCCAGTCTCATCATTTCGTCGTCGCAGGTACCAATCAACGAACGCGGCCCCTCTTTCAGCCCGGGTAATAACTGGCGCGAAGGTCTGATCTGTTCGAAGAAATAACCCGTAACGCATTTCGTGCTCGTGCTCGTGCTCCTACTCTTGCTCGCGCCGCGCGCTATCAATCGAGTAAGAGCACGAGCAGGAGCACGATGTTTTCGCGCCTAGTTAGGTGCCAAACGAGGCCCTAAGTGGAAAGCAGCACGATCGCAGCCACAGCACATAAGACACCTACTCCCTGCACCAGGGTGATGGATTCCTTGAGGATCAGAGGAGCAAGGAAGACCACAACGAGAGGATAAAGTGCTGTAAACGGGGCCACAATGGAAACTTTGCCACCGCTCTTAAGCGCGGCAAATAGGAACCAGGAGCCCAGGTTCGTCAGCGCACCCCCCAGGAGCCCATAAGCCAGGCCAAGGGTCACAAAAGCCGATAGCGATTGCGAGGGATAAACCAGAGGCAAGAAGAGGAAGAAACCCAATGTCTGCCAGATCATGGTAGATCCTGCCGAAATATAGTTGGTTGCCAACTTCTGAAAGATGCCAACCGCACCCCAGGAGCCGAGAACCACTGTCGCTGGCCGGAACCATTCGGGAACCTGGAGGGCCCTTGTCCAGCTCATGGAGAAAGGCGCGCTGGGATCACGCGCAAAGATCACAATGGCAGTGGTAGCAAGAAGCAGTCCCGTCGTTTGAACCCTGGTTAGCCGCTCGCGCAAAAGCAGCACCGCCAACACAACGGTGACCATGGGATAAAGTCCTGTAATGGCACTGATCACCGAGGTGTTTCCGCTAGGCACCGCCAAGGCGTTCAGCATCGCCAACTGGCCGGCTCCTCCCAGGATACCCACAGTGATGCCGCACGAAATTCCTTTAAGGCTTTTCTCAAAGTGCAAGCCTCTCACCGTGAGAAGTGCCAAAGCTACTGGAAGCGAACCCCAGATGAACAGATAGAACATCGTGGGATCCGGGACCCCCTGCTTTAATCCGAGCTTCGAAACAAACAGGTAAGCTGCAAAACAGAGCAGGCATAGAACGGAGTACCAAAACCACCTGGCTTTGAATATGACAAGTGCGGCCATTTCCGTTCAGTCCCCGAAGGAAGGAAGTGTGAGATGTTCAAACTTTGGCTATGTCAGGCCTATCTACGGCGCCTGCCAAGCTGAGGGAAAGCGGCGTTCGTTTGCCGCGCGGCCGGCATTTTTTTCAAGCAAACACCTCCTTAACTATCTCCCCGCCAAGCACAGTGAGCATCTCCTTGCGATTTTGATGCTCGTAATAAAGCTGGTGTTGGTCGATGCCCAGGCCATGCAGAATGGTCGCCTGAAGATCATTGGGGTGAATGGGACGATCCAGCACCGTGTAACCGATTTCATCGGTGGCACCAATGATCTGTCCGCCTTTCACTCCGCCCCCGGCCAACCACATGGTATAGCCCGTTGGCGCATGGTCACGCCCTGGTTTCTGACTACTGCCCTCGGCGGTTGGAGTTCGGCCGAATTCACCACCCCAGATCACTAAGGTCTGTTGCAACAAACCCCGGCGCTTCAAATCGGTCAGTAACCCCGCAATCGGACGGTCCACCAGCCGAGCCTGTTTCTCGTGGTTACCCTTGAGATCACTATGTGCGTCCCACCCTCCCTGGTTGAGCTGAATGAAGCGGACTCCGCGTTCCACCAGCCGGCGCGCCAGTAGGCAGTTGGTGCCGTATTCAGGAGATTCATCAATTCCGTAAAGCTTCCTGGTTTCCTGAGTTTCTGCGCCTAAGTCAAAGGCTTCTGGCGCAGCCGTCTGCATACGGAAAGCCATTTC
>QHZQ01000601.1:0-356 GCA_003224725.1 Acidobacteriota bacterium
ATCATTTATCTGACTGGACATCAGAGCGTCAATCTTTGGAACTTCCAACGCCTGATTCTGAGTTACAGCGCGGAACCCACGATGCTTCTTTCCGCCGAGACGGCTTGAGGAATCTGCCTTTTACTTGCGGGCCGACAATCACCGCTAGCTCCAACCCGGGGCGGTCTTCCACTTCGCCATGACCCTTCGCGTTTTCGCTCGGTATGGAGTGGGATTCAGTTAAACTGTGCCGGTGACGGAAACTTGCCAAGATATTAACTCGAATGGAACGCTGTGTGAGCGTGCAGCAAAGACCTTGTCAAGGAGTTATCCATGCTGCGTTGCGGCACCACGGGGCAATCAAAATAAAATCAGTC
>QHZQ01000601.1:364-4662 GCA_003224725.1 Acidobacteriota bacterium
CCTGAAGCCCTAACGGCCTTCGGCGCCCCTCCTCGACCGTAGTCTGAGCCAGGAAGGGAATTTTTTCAGACCTTCAGGATGCGGGAGTAGGTTGTCCAAATCAGCGTGACCCATCCGAAGGCTACGCCTTCTATCCCTGCCCCGAGGGGATTCTATGGGAGCCCCAAGACAGAGGATGGTATGCCTATGCGACGACGGAAATTTATGCAAATTGCCGCCAATACTGTTCTTGACGTTAGACAGGAAAGCTAGTGATCAAGTATAAGGAATCATTGCCTGGGTTAATAGAGAGGAGGGTATATGAAGGTGATGATCGTTTCAAGGATCTTGAAAACAATGCGCCCGGTTCCAGTGCTTGTTTCGATGGCGTTCTCTTGCATCGGCTTGGCGCAACCCAGCAGGACGCCGGTCGAGTGGCAGAAGTTGCGGCGCACGGAAATCGCCGAAGCAGCTCAGGCCGGCGCTGTCGTTATCGTTCCTATGGGAGCGATAGAACAACACGGGCCACACCTGCCGGTCAATACGGATATCAATACCAGCACGGAGATTGCTCTTCGAGCCGCACAGGCAGCTACCGCGGTGCGCGTGCTTGTGGCTCCGCCGATCTGGTGGGGCTTGTCACCCTATCACATGGTGTACCCGGGCACGCTCACTTTGGAGTTGGAGACCTTGACGAGCCTGGTGGTGGACGTATGCAAAAGCCTTGCCGCCCATGGCTTCAAAAAGATCCTCTTGCTCAACGGTCATGGAGGCAACGAAAACTTTATTAATACGATCTCGATCAAACTGAGCCAACTCGAGATCTTCATTCTTCCGATCAGCTATTGGAACTTAATCCCTGAGGAGATAAAGCAACTTGCGGAAGATGACGGGGGCAGGATAATCGATCATGCTGGTGATATCGAGACCTCCATAAGCCTTTACCTACAACCCGAACGGGTGGACCGAAGCTATATCCGGCCCGGCATTGGCACTCCGCTTACCCAGTCCATGCGCCCGCCCTGGCGTTATACCGTGCCACGTTTAAAGAAGGAGACATCCGAAGGCATATACGGCTTAACCGCGAAGGCCAATATGGCCAAAGGCGAAAAAGTGGTTAACGCGGCAGCCACCCAACTTCTGTCTGTATTGCAAGAGTACGCTAAAAGCGAATGACTGGGACGTGGATTTTAGGAGGGGTTGAAGCCCGCAAGACTTCGGGGATGGTAAGGGTCGTGTAAACCCAAGACGGACGCGAATCGCCACGGTCGACCAGCCCCTGAAGCCCTAACGGCCTTCGGCGCCCCTCCTCGACCGTAGTCTGAGCCAGGAAGGGAATTTTTTCAGACCTTCAGGAAGAAGAGGGGAGTGGCCCAAGCTAGGCCAAGAGTCAAATTCTTTGGACTGTATTAAGTTAGTCGGATTGCTTTCCAGACGGGTGAGATTATTATTGGAAGAGGAAGGGAACAATGCTTAGACCCACGTTCAGTCTACTGTTCACACTGGTCTGGACTTTTGTCGCTCTGGGAGCTCCCGGCGACAAAGGATCCCCTGTTGATATTGCTGCATTTGGGAAGAGCCGTTCCTGGAATGACGTAGAGCCTGGTAAGTTTGCCAAGGGCATCGAGTGGGATGAGCCTCGCGACTTCTCAATAGTGGACGTGGAGCTCACCTCGACGGAGGGACTCAACCTCTCTGATTTTTCTCTCGAGTACTGGGTGTCGAGCTGGCCTTCCAAGGCCAGAGGCGGTTGGACTCAAACCGATACTCCGTGGCAGGGCTCCTGGAGGAGAGTCTCAGCTCGCACGACTCAGCCAGGCAATCTTTTGCAGTTTGAATTCAACGGGCTGACTCCTCAGGAGAATCCCAATGCCGTCAACTGGGTTGGGACCTCCCCTCATTATCGACGGGCTCTGAAGGTGCGTTTAGTTGGAAACAGCAGCGACGAGTTTAAAGTGAAGGCGCTTCGTATCTACGGGCATTCTCAATGGAATCGTCGTGACATTCTGGTCCAGTCGGGATGCGAAGGGAAGCCTCCAGCAGAGCTGTCATTCACGGTTTACAACGGGCGGATTGAAGGCGTGTCGGGCAGGCCAGGCGACTTGCCGACACTCTTGGTCTCGGTAGCTTATACCGATCACCTCTCAGGCTCGAACGATCGCACCCTTATCACGGTGAAGGGAAGCAAGTATGCCTTTGGATTCAGTGTTGATGAGGTGATCTCGCGAAGAGGTCTCTATATCCGTTCCCTGGGGATATTTATGGGAGATCCCCATTTGGGGGATTTTCAGACCTACCTCCGCAGTGGCCTTCTGCGGGAGGGAGAGGATATCATCGGCCGCATTGATAAAGAACCTGCCCAAACCCTGGACAGGGCGCGGGGAGAAATTCCAGCGCTTTCCATGACAAGACGCTCCGGCCGCCATGCCTTGCGCTACATCCCTCTGGGACTTCCCTCAGTACGAGAGAAATACGGGCTGGATTTCAATGGAAATGTTTTCATTAACAAACACGGCGCCAAGGCCATGAAGGAAGATCTGGCCCGAATGGAGTGGAGTGGCGAGGAAATTTATTTCCGGGTTGGGACCGGGACGATCCCCGATTTCCGGGAGCGCGAAAACAGCGCCCGGCAGTCCATGCTCGAAGGGTATCTGCCCGTGGTCCAAACCACCTGGGAGACGGAAGGCATTGAATATAACGCAGAGGCCTTTGTGACGACTGCCCAGGCTCCATTCCCCAAGCCTTGGGAAGCTCGTGGGGACGAGGCGACTGTGTTGTTGCTTCAGCTTATCATGAGGAATCCCGGGAGCAAGGCACGGAAAGCCCACGTCTGGTACTACACCACACCGCAGGAAGAACTTCGCCTAGCGGTCCGGTCCGGGAAACCCCTATCGCCTACGTACGGCCTTTCTGATTCCTCACACGACTCTCTCCCTCGTTGAATTGCCGCGGGGCTCGGCCTACTCCGGACGCGCCGTTCACTGGGAGAGCCTCGTCGAGCCGGGTGGAAGCCGGCAGGGTTTCCTGGCGATTCCTTTTCGTACTGCTCCTTCGGACTCTTGGCCGGCCGAAGTCTTGCTGCGGAGTTATGACAGCCAGCGCGAGCAGATTACCAGCTTCTGGAAAGGCTTGTTGAGCGGTGGCATGCAACTCAACGTTCCTGATGGAGTGCTGAATACCTTTTATAAGGCGGCCCTGCAACACATCTTCTTGTCGGTCCAGCGAGACGTGGGGTCCAGGCTCTTCATGTGTCCTTGCGGGACTTACGACTACAACATGTTTGCCAACGAGACCGCGATCCAGGTTCGTTGGCTCGACATGCTGGGGAGGCCGATGGATGCCTGGCGATGCCTACAACCCATTGTGGAGCTGCAGGGATCGAAGCCCTTCCCAGGTCGTTTCCAGGACGCATCCGCCATTTTCCACGGGGTTCGGATCGATGCCGACCACGATTATACCCATTCTGGATATAACCTGAATCACGGCTGGATTCTCTGGACCCTGGCCGAACATTATCTGTACACGCGGGACCAGCAGTTTTTGCGCACGCAATTGCCCCGAATTCTGAAAGCAGCCAACTGGATCCTCAAGGAACGCCAAGCGACCCAGCGAACCGAGGAGGACGGCAGCCGCGTCTGGGAGTATGGTCTCCTGCCGGCGGGCCAACTGGAAGACAATGAGGAATTTCAATACTGGTATGCAGTTAATGCCTATGCCTATCGCGGCCTGCGGGCCGCGGCCATGGCTGTGGGGGACATCGACCCAGCCGAAGGTGCCCGGCTGGCCAGGGAGTCCGCGAGTTACCGCGAGGATATTCGCCAGGCTGCCTTGCGTTCGATGGCTGCAGCCCCAGTGGTGCCATTGCGGGACGGCACTTATGCGCCCCTCGTCCCTCCCAGGACTTCGCTGCACGGACGCGAATTTGGGTGGATTCGCAACGTTCTTTATGGTCCGCACGCCATGGTGGATTGCGGCATATTCGATCCCCATGAAGAAATCGCCACCTGGACCTTGCAGGATCTGGAGGACAATTTGTTTATGGGCGAAGACTCCCTTTCCATTCCAGATGCGGACTGGTTCAGTCGGGGAGGGGTTCCTCTGCAGCCGAACCTGGTGAACACCTTCGTCTCTTATATGGAGCGCAGCCAGTTACTCCAAGCCCTGCGGGCTTTTTACAATACCTTTGCCATCAGCTTCTATCCTGACATCACCGCCTTTACCGAGTGGGTACTGACTCTGGGCAGGGGTGGCGGCCCGTTCTATAAAACCTCCGATGAGGCCGCGTTTTTGACCTGGCTTCGACTGATGCTGGTGCGGGA
>QHZQ01000606.1 GCA_003224725.1 Acidobacteriota bacterium
TGTTCTTGCTAGATTATGGACGTTGGCCCGAAACGATATGGAGAAACATCGCTTCAAGCCGGCATACCACACTCTGAGGCAGATGCTGGAACTGGAGCCGGGGAACAGTGAGGCCCTGGCCCTCAGACAGCAAGCTGAGACGGCTCTGGCGGCGAAACGCCAGAAGATCAGACGAGTCCTCCCAATTGCTGCCGGCCTGCTGCTTGCGGTGGCAATCGGTGTGGGCGGGCTTTTGACGTACCGGGGCAGAAAAGGGGCGGGACCCTCGTCACCCTCTGCGGAAGGCAAGTCCCAGGCGCCAGTGTCTATTGAGGTCCCGCTGCCACCTGTTGCAACTCAGTCGGTCCGAGATCCCAAGATCGCCCAGGGACTTGAGATGGCTTCAAACTATTTAAAAACTAAGAAATACTCGGAAGCGGCACGGGAGGCGAAGGGAGTGCTGGAGCTCTCGCCCGGTAACTCGGAAGCAGAGAGCCTTTTCCGGCGCGCCCAACCGGCAGGCAAAATCCCTCATAGCGGCCGGCAAGTTCGAGGAGGCGATTACTTCCCTGAGTGCAGTTCTCAAGCTTGCTCCCTCGGATCCTGAGGCCCGCAAGCTCTTGAAGGAACTTGACCGTTATGCGCGCAAAGGAGCGGACGAAGCGATGACGCAATCTAAATTGGCCCGGGCTGCTTCCGAAGCGGCCAGAGCCCCCGATTTGGTACGAAATCTATTCGATGCAGCCCGGGGGATTGAGTCAGCAGCGATGGCCCTTTACAAGGCAAAGCAGTTCGGCCAGGCAACCGCGAAGTTCTCGGAGTCCCGCGAGGGTTATCAGCATGCGGCGACCGAGGCGAGGTCAAGAATAGAAACGGAACAACAACGTCAGCAGGCTGCCCAACAGGAACAGACCCTAAAAGTGGAACGAGAACACAAAGTTTTAGCCCAGCAGCAGGCATCCCAACGGGAGGCGGTTCAAAATGCCCGACAGGCCTACGATCATGCTCGTGACAAGGCATCCCAGGCAGGCGCCGAGACGAGGGCTCTTGAGAGCTTTCAGCAGGCAACGGCCCAAGCCTCCGAGGCCCAGGCTAAGCTGGACAAAGGTGATCTTCAGGGGGCTCAACACGACTTCGAGGTAGCCGCCAGTGCCATGGAGCAAGCCGCAACGACAGCCGAGACCATTTTCCGTCAAAGTCAAGTGGAAGCGCCTGATCGGGCCAGGGATGCAGCGCAGAAAGAGAGCGATCGGCGAGGGGTCGAAGAGGCCCTGAGAGGCTACAAAACAGCTTGGGAGAGCAAAGACTTGGGCCGGTTGAAGACCCTCTGGCCCGGTCTAGACGGAGGAACGGAGAAAAAAATAAAGCAGACCTTTGAGTTCTCTCGCGCAATAAAGATTGACCTTCAACTTACGAATATCAGTATTACAAGGGATGCCGCCACAGTAACCTGTCAGCGTCAGGATCGGACCGTGACGGTTACCGGAGACAAGCTTACCTCCAAGCCTTTTAAAACTACGATTACGCTGCGCAGAACCGGGAGCACCTGGGTCATTGAGGATGTGCACTAGGGTTACTTGGTGACGACGATGTTCAAACTTTGGTCAAGTTTGTTAAGCTGCCGTCCCCTCACCCAGAGAGCTTTCTCAAAGCTCCCATGCCTCTCCCAATGGGAGAGGGTAGAGTCAATTTAATTCTTTCCCCTCTTCCCTCGCCGCAGGCCGGGTGAGGGGTCAGCTGCTTTAGGAGACCCGACCCTTAGCGGTAAGAGGTTGCTCGCTACATTTTGTCCGAGCACGACTTGTTCAAAGGGTGACTTTGTTTTGTCTCCAGTATCGGCTCCCTTGAAAATCCCCTCTCGGGAGGGGCAGAAGACGTCAGCCTTCGGGGTGGGTCTATCCGGTTCGGGACAACCCACCCCTGCACCCCTCCAGTGGAGGGACTAATTTTTATTGCTCGTGGAGATCCGCAGGACCATGGCAGACTCACAACTAATTCTTGTTTGATAAGGAGAATCTATGTTCAAGCAGACGTTCCTGGTTGCAGTTCTGTGGACCTTTGCATCCTCCACAATTGTTCTGGCTCAAAGCAGCGACAAACTGGGCTTATTGATTCCGACGCTCTACGGACCTGGCGGTCTCACCGTAGACAGCGTCAAACCGCTTCCTCCAAACAATGAACTTCACACCGCCCACTTCAACGGATCGTTTCAGGCCAGGTTCACTCAGTTCAATATCGCGTTAGCTACGACGCTTTCTGCTCTGCCTCTCCCCTCGCCTGCTTCCGGATTCACTTACAACTACGATCCGGCTTCCGGGGGATACACCCTCTCTACCCAGAGCTTCGGACCCATCCTTGCCGAGCGCGCAGAAACCATTGGTAGACGGAAATTCTCGTTTGGTCTCAGCTACCAGCGCTTTACCTTCGACAGTATCGAGGGGGTTGACCTGAACAATGTTCCTGCCGTGTACACGCACGATAACGCGTCGCCCCCTCCCTCCGGGAGAGCCGACGTAATCACCACGGCCAACAATATTCGCGCCAAATTTGATCAGTATACTTTCCTCTATACCTCCGGACTCACCGACTGGTTGGACTTCTCACTGGCTTTTCCGTTGGTAACGGCTGACTTGAAGGTAGTCTCGGACGCCACCATTCAGCGAGTCGGGACCGGCAATGATACAGGCGTTCACTTCTTTGCAACCGGGAGTGACTTGAACGATCCTGCTAATCAAGGCAGCCAAAAACAATTTGTCAGATCACGCCGGCGAAATGGTATCGGGGATGTAGTCATCAGGCTGAAAGGCAGAGTCCATAAGTGGGAGCGTGCTAGCTTGGCGGTGGGAATGGACCTCCGTCTTCCCACCGGGGATGCGGAGAACTTGCTGGGCACAGGAACTGCTGGATTCAAACCCTTTGTGGCATATTCGTACAGATTCAAGAGAGTTTCTCCGCATGTTAACCTGGGCTATCAATGGAATGGAAAGAGTATTCTGGCAGGAGAGTTCGAGACCATCCCGCTCGGGGAAAAAACGATACCAAGGGTGGGCAATCAGCCTATCAGTGAAGTGCGATTTGGCAGCAAGAAAGGACTGCCCGATCAATTCCTCTATATCGCCGGTGTGGACTATGGGTTGACTACCAGACTCAGCCTGGCCTTTGATTTCGTCGGACAACGGGTGACCGATTCGCCCCGCCTCCAGACGACGACTTTCACTGCCCTGGATAATGTGACGACCTTCAGGGACATTGGATTCAAAGGCGGCGGGATTGAAGGTCAACCCTTTCCTCAATCTCCTGATAAATTTCAATTTGCTCTTCAAATTAGATGACAACGGGCTTCGGGACAAGCTAACACCACTTGTCGGGGTTACCTATACTTTCTGACGTCTGCTTAGTCCGCCATTTCAGAAATGGGTGGCGTATTTCATTTCCATTCGTGCTCGTACTCTTGCTCCTGCTCTTGCTCGGCTGCCCGCCGACTATCGAATAAGAGCACTAGCAAGAGCAGGATGACGTTTTCGCAGCCAATCGGCCCGGAAACGGAAAAGTCCGGCATTTTAGGCAATCCTCGGAGCTCGCCTTGAATTATCTTGAGCCACGCTGGAACGGATAAACCTAAAAACGGCAGTTAGCCACAGAGGCACCGAGACCACAGAGGCGGCAGATAAGGAGCGACACCTTCAAAGGTCTTGAAAAATTGTTACCCTCGGGGTGAGGATAAAGCATCTGATTATGAAAAGGCGCCCTCTTTTCCACCGGCTCTGTGCTCTCCGTGACTCCGTGGCAATTCCAACTGCCGGATTTAGGATAAAGAGAGGCTTTTCGGATCCCCAGAATTTCTTGGCCCGCTTTTTGTCTGTCCTTTTCGATCATCCTTCGTCTAACAATCTTGTAACTTTTGTATTTCTGAAATCACTTACTTTTTGACGGCGAGTACTCATTTCTTATGAACCGGTACCCACTTCGCCAGTGATGAAAGAGCCTGCAAAAACTAATTTTTAGCGGGAACAATTTTGGCCTTGATTTCGTATCTTAGGCCATTATGGGAACGTTACGAGAATTTTGTTCTCGTTTTGGAATCGTCGTCTCTTCCTCGCCGTCGTGCTCGGCTTTTGGATTTCGAGGACGAGTTATGCGGATGACGACGAGCACTCCGGGATATCGGGGCGCAGCCCTTGGCTAGTTAGGCAATTTTGGATGGGGTCTTGAAGCCTACCATTGAAAGAGGACTATAAGATGACAAGCAATCACAAAAATAGCCGGAAGCGCCGACGCTGGATCCTTTTCGGGCTGATTACGCTGGTGGTTCTAGTGGGAGGTTTCTATGGACTCAGCGCCGCTTTGCGGCCAAACAATCAGATTGACCCTTCTAAGCTGGCCAGTGTCACGCGAGGTGACCTGGCACGCTCCGTGGTGGCCACAGGCAAGATACAGCCCCGCTCCAAGGTTGAAGTCAAGTCCAAGGCCAGTGGCATCGTCAAACAGATCCTGGTGGATTATGGAACTTTCGTCAAGCAGGGACAGGTCTTGGTAGAGCTGGATAAGGAAGACTTGAGAGCCCGGGTCCGCGAAGCTAGCGCTAACCTGCAAGCGGCCGAAGCTGCCCTGGAATCCGCTCAGGCATCCCACGAACGCAACCAGGTGGAGGCCGAAGGTCCTGACCTGCCATTTTTAAAGGCCAGCATGGAACGCGCCAGGAACCTGCACAAAGAAGGCCTGATATCCAAATCGCTGGTGGAGGACGCCGAAAAAGCTTACCAGCTCGCATTGAACAAACAGATGGTTGCCTTGAGAAACGTGTCAGTGACTCGGGCCGAAATCTCCCGTGCCAAAGCCCAGGTGGCTCAGGCACAGGCCGGGCTGGATCGTGCTGAAGAGGATCTACGATACTCCACGATCGTCAGCCCAATGGATGGTCTGGTGCTCTCGCGCAACGTTGAAGTGGGCGACGCTGTCAGCTCAATCCTGGTGCTGGGTTCGCAAGCTACCCTGGTTATGACCCTGGGTGATGTGGGTGATGTTTACGTGCTTGGCAAAGTGGACGAAGCCGACATCGGCAAGGTGTACCTGGGCCAGCCTGCCCGGATCGTAGTCGAATCCTTCAAGGACAAGAAATTTGGAGGTAGGGTGACCAAGATTTCTCCTCTCGGCGTAGAGAAGGATAATGTTACAACCTTTGAAGTACGCGTCTCCATTCGTAATCCCGGTGGCGCGCTCAGAGCCAACATGAGCGCTAATGCTGAAATTATCCTTGAGGAGAAACACG
>QHZQ01000607.1:0-4211 GCA_003224725.1 Acidobacteriota bacterium
GCGAGGAAACGCAAAAGTGCAGGCCCTGCTGGCGGACGGCAGCAGCCAGTTCACCGATGACGTCGCGTTTCGGTCCTATTTTGGCTGCACTCCAATCAGTGAAACTGCAGTCATACATGGGAAAGCCGTCGTGGTGCTCGGCCACGGGGACGACATATCTGGCTCCGGCTTTTTTGAATAGCTCAGCCCAACGGCGGGCGTCAAATCGCTCTGCCTTGAATTGCGGGATGAAATCCTTGTAGCCAAATCTTGACTGTGGCCCATAGGTGGCCACGTGATGCTTAAAAACCTCGCTATCGCGCAGATACATGTCTCGGGGATACCACTCGTTGTGATAAGCGGGGACGGAATATACGCCCCAATGGATGAAAATGCCGAACTTCGCATCGAGATACCACTGTGGCACTTTGTAATTCTCTAAGGATTCCCAACTGGCCTGAAAGGGACCTTTAGCAATCACCTTCTCCGCCCGTTCTAAGGCCTCATTCTTCTTGTCGCGCTCTGCCAGGGCCAATCGAGCGGGCGAAAACCCGAATAAGACCAACACCACGCTCAACCACAGGAGTTTCCAGTACTTCCGAAAAGTCCCAGGACCCTTCTCGATCCGATACTGGGAACCGAAACGATATCTGCTCACGATAGGCCTCCTTTCACGTGGTCTCTTCGTTCTCCATTTGGTTTCCTGGTCCAGCCGAAGATTGGAGCTGTGATTCTGCACACACTTCATACTTAGGACCAGCAGAGCTCGAAGCATGGTCCGCCTACTGACAGGTGGGATGCTCAGTGGTGGCGCCGGTTTTTATTTTTCGAACTTGACGGGTTCGCGCCACCGGCAATGCTGTTTGAAATTGCCCGGCAGGCGGTCCTGACGGCCGCCACAAATTCAGGGATTTTGTCCGGGCCAATACGGCTGCAAGGACCAGAGACACTGACTGCGGCGACCGGTCCCTGGTTATGATCGAGAACCGGCGCCGCCACACAGCGAGCGCCCAGGACGCTTTCTTCCTCGTCAATCGAGTAGCCACGCTGACGCACCTTTTTCAGTTCTTCTTTGAGTTGCTCGACGCGCGTAATAGTGTGAGGCGTCAGAGCCTGGAAATTCTGAAGATCCAAAATGCTCTTTCGCTTTTCCTCAGGCAGGAAGGCAGCCAGCGCCTTGCCCAGAGCGGTAGAGTAAATTGGGCGCCGCATCCCGATGTTGGAGGCGAGCCGGAACACGTGAGGACTTTCGATGACGTCCACGTAGAGAACCACGCCTGCATCCAAAACTGCAAAATTCACGGTTTCTTGGGTTTCTTTCCAGAGCTGCCGAAGCGCCGGCCGAGCCGTTTCTTGAAGTACGGCTCGAGGGTCTCTGCGCGCCGCCAGCTGGAGTAATTTCATGCCGAACGAATAGTTACCGGACTCATTGCGAAACAAGTAGCCCTCTCGTTGGAGATGAGAGAGAAAGCGATAAGCCGTGGTCTTGTTGATATCGGTTTGTTGACAGATGTCTCTCAGGTGCAAAGGGGAAGGAGAATCTTGAATCGCTTCGAAAATTCTCAGAACCTTGCTGAGAACCCCGACATCGGCGGGTTTCAGCTTTTGCAGCGTCCTCATTCGAGCAGTCCTCTGGCGACAAGGCGAAGCTTGGGAAGAAAGGATTCACCACAGAGGACGCGGAGAGCCCAGAGAAAAAAGCTCGAGCCAAACAAAAGCAAAAACAGGAGTAAGGGGCAGACCAGTCGAGGATAGAGGATCGAAGACTGCCGTCAATCCTCGATTCTCTAACCTCAATCCTTAGTTTCCTCTCTGCGTCCTCTGGTGAATCCCTTCTCCAGCAGTTTAGTCAATCAAAGGCGACTGTTGGACTATATCACAGTTCAAATAGTGAAGCCTGAATTTACTAGTTAAATTTTTCTCCTTGACAAGCCGACCTCGTTTTGTCACAGTACCGTCATCACTTTCTCAAGGGTTCTGGACTTTTATCCTCTATGCCGGTTGGCAGGGGTCTAATACCACATATCTAAATCGAGACTCGCTCTAGCCAGGAGGTGGCCAATGAAAGCACTTCTGCGGTGCCCCCAGTTGGGCCCGACAAGACTACTCGGACTGACGGTCCATTCTCTCAAGAGTCTGGTTTATAAAAACTCTTACAAGGAGGCAGCAATGACGCGGTGCGCACGCGTATTAGTCCTCGCGGGTCTCTCTATGTTATTAAGTGTTTCACCGAGCGTGACCTTCTCTCAAACTACGAGTGGCACGGTCAATGGCGTTGTCAGGGACGAAACGGGAGCGGTCAAGAATGAGGCGACAGGAGTAGAGGTGGTTGTTAAAACAAATCCAAGCGGATATTACACCTTCGTCAACGTCCAGCCTGGCAGCTACACAGTGGGCGTGAAGGTCTCGGGATTTAAGACCGCCCTGCAACCTAAGTTTGCAGTTGGCGTTAACCAGACCGTCACCCATGATTTCGCACTCTCCGTGGGAGAAATCACGCAAACGATCGAAGTGACAGCCGAGGCGGCCTTAATTCAACAATCAACCTCCGAACTGGGCACGGTCATCTCGGAGCAGGCGGTTAAGGAATTGCCTTTGAATGGCCGCAACTTCACCCAGTTGCTCACCTTGACACCTGGAGCCATCCCGGTGAACACGGCGCAGGGCAATAGTGGAGGCACCGGCTTTAATGCGCCGCTGGCTTTACCGGGCTCGACGTTTATCATTCCTTCAGTGAATGGCCAGTGGAACCGAACTAACCTCTTCTTGTTAGATGGTATCGTGAACGAGTATTTCTTCGGCAGCAGCTATGCCATCCTGCCGATCATCGACGCCGTTCAGGAGTTCAAAGTCCAGTCGCACAACGACAAGGCCGAGTATGGCGGAGTGTTGGGCGGAGTAATCAATGTCGTTTCGAAATCCGGCGGAAATCAACTGCACGGATCCGGTTGGGAGTTTTTGAGAAACGATGTATTTGATGCTCGCGATCCTTTCAAGGACGCCGCTAGCAAGAGTCCAACGCCGTTCCGCCAGAACATGTTCGGGGCAACTGTAGGCGGGCCCGTTTACATCCCCAAAGTCTACAATGGTAAAGACAAAACCTGGTTCTTCTTCGGTTACGAAGGCTGGCGCTATAGCAGGGCGCAGCAGCAACTCTATAACGTCCCGACAGACCAGGAACTCTCTGGTGATTTTTCGAACTCCTTGGTCAAACAGACGATCTATGATCCACTGACTACGCGCGTTGATCCCAATAACCCGCAAGCCTTTATTCGTACCCCTTTCCTGAACAACATCATTCCGGCCGACCGGATCAACCCCATGGCTCTGCAGTACATCCAGACTTACTATGATCAGCCGGTAGGAACCGGAGTGGCGGGCTTCAACGCCATCAACACCCATCCGTTGAAGAGCAATGCTAATACGTACCAAGTAAAGATTGATCACCGGTTCGGAAACAACGACAGCATCTGGTATCGCTATAGCGACCTCAGTAATCCTCAGACCATCCCGGTAACCTTAAAGGTCGACTTTCTGTATGATCAGCACCCAAAAAATACAGCCCTAGGGTGGAACCATCTCTTTGGTCCTGCGCTGATCTTAGATAGCAGATTTGGATTTGTGACTGAACCGGTTGAGCAGTTTGGGGCGGCGACGCCTGGCTTTGACCCCATGCAACAACTCGGCTATGGTGGACTTGAGACCTTTGGTCCAGTCAGTCTCCTTCTGGCAGCACCGTATGTGAATAACTTTATTAACACTCCCCGACCGAATATAGACCGTCAGTATCATTTTGCCGAAGGGCTGAGCTGGCTGCGGGGTAATCACTACCTTAAGTTCGGCCTGCAGTACGTCTGGCAAACTCGCGATAACCTGACGACCCAGCACCAATACAACTTCAGCAATGAACAGACAGCTGATCCTAACAACCTTGCTGCAAGCGGGAACTCGCTGGCTTCGGCCTTGCTGGGCCTCCCTCAACAGGCTACCTTCCGGAACCAGAGCTATCGCACCCAATATGCGAGCATGGGGTTTTATGGTCAGGATGAATGGAAGTTAAGTCCAAAGCTGACCGTCAACATCGGTCTGCGATGGGATCATTACAGCGTGCCTCATTTGACGAAGGGAGTAAATAACGGTTTTGACTGGTCTACCGGAGATTGGCTAATTGGTGGAGGCAAACTTCCGCCGGCATGTAAAGATGTTGGAAAGGCACCCTGCATACCGGGCGA
>QHZQ01000607.1:4311-6935 GCA_003224725.1 Acidobacteriota bacterium
GCTTGGTGTTCGACGTATTTACAGGGATTTCGCAGTCCTCGCAGCAGTCCATCAATAGTTGGCCAGACAAAGGATTCTCTCAGCCAACCTTCAACCCTCTGGGAGGAAGCGCAACATCGCTCCAGCAGATTCAAGGCCAGACTAACTCACCGCTCCCGGATCCTTCTCCCTTTGGGAATGCCGGTTGGTTTATCGATCCTCGTTTCAAGAATGCATATTCGCACCAGTGGAATGTCGAGATACAGCATCAATTCACCGATAATCTCGTATTGTCAGCTGCGTACGTCGGTAGCCGGACTCGTCGGACGGATAACAACGGTGCCGCTAACAATGCCGTCACACCGGGTGCCGGAACGCCTGAAGAAGTGAACCTTCGCCGCCCCTACCCCTATCAAACGACCATGTTCTATAGCCTATCGCGAGGCAAAGCGTGGTACGATTCACTCCAGTTTAAGGCGGACCGCCGGTTTAGTAACGGTCTCCAGTTCCTCATTTCCTACACCTGGTCCAAATCTCTAGACCTCGGCCAGAGCGGTTGGTTTACGGCTGAGGAGGGGCCGGGTGGAAGTGCTTCGCTGCAGGATTTCTACCATCCGGAGCTGAGCAAAAGCCTGTCGGGCTACGATGTGCCTCATTTCCTATCAATCAGTAGTGTCTATGAGTTGCCCTTTGGCAAGGGGAAGCCCATGTTAAATCGCGGTCCCGCCGCTTGGATTTTGGGCAACTGGCAGACCAACGTGATCGCGCAATTTCGCTCGGGCCAGCCTTACAACATCTCGGTCTCTGGAGATGTGGCCAACGTTGGCAACGCTGTCGGTTGGTGGAATTATGCGCGGCCCAATCTGGTTGGTGATCCAAAAATCTCGAACCCCACGTCAGCCAGGTGGTTCAATCCGGATGCCTTCTCAGTTCCTGTACTTTCCTACGGCAGCTTTGGTCGAAATGTCCTTCGCACTGACGGGGTAACGAACATAGACTTTTCCTTGTTCAAGAACGTACCCTTGGGGGAGAGAGTCAGCGTGCAATTCCGTGCGGAAGCGTTCAATGTTTTTAACATCATGAGCCTTGGTGCTCCGAACGGACTGCTCAATCAACCAACGACCGGCCAAGTCAGCTCCCTTGCCCAAGGCATAAACCCCAGGCAGATGCAGATGGGGTTGAAGATTGTCTTCTAAACGCAGTATAACCATTTTCACAACTAAAGACACCAAGCGCGCCCAGATGCCTTGGTGTCTTGGTTAGATCGTTTCCGTCTGTTTCACAAAATCGTTTATTTCGTTTTTGCTGATTCGAACTCAATCAACAATCTCACGATGCACGCTCCTTACGGTCGTTGTATCCGCGGCCGTCTTTTCATCCACTACTTATCCACAGAAGAAAAACATCTCCGTTCAACCCGCCGGAAAGTCTCCAATTCTTTTTGAGAACCGTCAATTGCAGTCCGGGATTGACTTTGTACTCAATAACGGCACCACCGATGACAAGCCCATGATCGATTCCACGCTGGGTGGAGTCGCCCTACTGGATTTTGATAACGATGGCTTTCTGGATGTTTTCTTCACCAATGGCGGGGCAATTCCCAACCTAGTGAAGGAGAATGAGTCCTTCTACAACCGCCTTTATCGGAACAATCGTAACGGCTCGTTCAGCGACGTCACAACCCGTGCGGGAGTTGCGGGTGCCGGCTATAGCATGGGTGTTGCAGTGGGTGATTTCGATAATGACGGTTGGGCGGACTTGTATGTGACTGGGGTGAACAGGAACATTCTCTACCGCAATAGCGGTGATGGAACTTTCACAGATGTGACCAGCAAGGCGCGTGTTTTTGGGACCGGTTCCTCTGGGAAAAAGTTGTGGTCGGTGGCTGCGGCCTGGGTCGATTACGATGACGACGGCTACTTGGACTTGTTTGTGGTCAATTACTTGGATTGGTCATTCGAGAACTCCAAGAAATGTGGCTTACCCGGAAAGAGCCTCTCCTGTTCTCCTGCTCTCTATGAGGGGCTGCCCAATCTTTTGTATCACAATAACGGCGATGGCACTTTTACCGACGTTTCCGCCTCGAGCGGGGTTGCCAAACACGTCGGTAAAGGAATGGGTGTGGCGATAGCCGACTACGACGACAACGGCTTTACGGATATCTTTGTGGCCAATGACAACGAAAGGAATTTCCTGTTTCGGAATTTGGACGGACACAGCTTTGCTGAAGTTGGGGTGGAAGCGGGTGTGGCTTTCACGGAGGATGGCGTGCCGGTTTCCAGCATGGGGGTAGATTTTCGCGATCTGAATAACGATGGTCGGCCAGATCTATGCGTGACCGCACTGGGAGGTGAGACCTTCCCTCTGTTTTTGAACGATGGCAAAGGGCTCTTCACTGACTCCACCTATAAGGTCGGGATTGGCCTCGCTACGAACACAATGAGTGGATGGGGAATTGGAGCCTATGACTTTGATAATGATGGCTACAAAGATCTCTTTACTGCTAATTCGCATGTCAGCGAAAACGTCCACCTGTACGGCCATCACCAATACAAACAGTCCAATGCGGTGTTCCAAAATCGGAGAGGTGGGGGCTTTCACAACGTGACAAAACAAGCTGGTCCGGCAATGCGGACCGCCTCTGC
>QHZQ01000608.1 GCA_003224725.1 Acidobacteriota bacterium
CCCATTTAGAATTGCCAATAAGTACTGACTGGCTGGCGATCTCCAATTATCCGAAAAATTAAATTTCGCATACGAGTTTTAGCAGGAAGTCCTTGCCCTCCCTCACGGTCGGGCTACTGAACAGGCCGAGGCACAAGTATCCCCGCTCGGCTCCCGGTGCTAATCACCGGGGCCTCTCGGCCGGGCTACTGAGCAGGCCCACGCACAAGTCGGTAGCTTGCGCGTCAGCAAGGGCTGTGCCTCAACGCAATTGAGTTGCTGGATTTTTGACGGGGTCCTGGCCACACAGGTTAAGTTGCTCTAAACTATGTTATCCTTGCGTTATGAAAACAGACTTTGTCAAGAATCTAACCATCGGCGCTGGAGTCAGTTTGCTCTGGCTGACCGAGCCCTGGGCTAATTCACAGAAGCCGTTGTTCGAAGAAATTCCCCCTTCGCAAAGCGGCATCACCTGGGTCCACGAGAATGCCCGTTCTGAAAAGCGTTATCTGCCGGAGACGCTGGGGCCTGGCTGTGCCTTTTTCGACTACGACAATGATGGCTGGATGGACATTTACCTGGTCAACTACGGTCCGAGTGACTTTTATAAGCCACCGAAACCTCTGCGCAGCGCTCTTTACCGGAACAATCGAGACGGCACGTTTACCGATGTCACGGAAAAAGCGGGAGTCGCCGCGAACATGTTCGCTATGGGGGCTACCGTTGGCGACTATGACAATGATGGCTGGTCCGACTTGCTGGTAACCGCCTATGACCATTCCCCCATTCTTTACCATAATAACCACGATGGCACCTTTACCGACGTGAGCGCCAAATCGGGCATCACCACCCACAGTTGGACTACCAGTGCCGTCTGGTTTGACTACGATAATGACGGCCGCCTCGACCTGTTCCTTTGCAGTTTCGTGGACTATGGACTGAGCCGGCACATTTTCTGCGGTGACAACAAATTGGGTCGGGCCTACTACTGCATCCCGCGGGTCTTTAACCCGACGCCCAGTTACCTGTTCCACAACAATGGAGATGGGACCTTCACCGATGTGAGCAAGCCCAGCGGTATCGCCAAGGCTCTGGGGAAATCTCTGGGGGTGGTAGCCACCGACATTAATAATGACGGCTTGATGGATCTGTTTGTGGCTAACGACACGGTGCAGAATTTCTTGTTTGTAAATCGGGGAGATGGCAAATTTGAGGAAGCGGGACTGATGGCTGAAGTCGCCTACAGTGAGGACGGGCGTCCGCGGTCCGGGATGGGAGTGGACTCGGCGGACTTCGATGGCGACGGGTGGCCCGACCTGTTCGTGGCCAATGTCGATCAGGAAAAATTCTCCATCTATCAGAACAATCGCGACGAAACTTTTCGGGACCAGGCGCTGAATACCGGGATTGGTCAGGCTACCTTGCTACTGAGCGGCTGGGGATTGAAATTTTTCGACTTTAACGATGACGGACAATTGGACCTGTTCCTGGCCAACGGACATCCGGACGACATGGTCGAGATCAATATGACCAAGGTCACTTATAAGGAGCCACTGCTCCTTTTTCGTCAGGAGAACAAGAAGTTTCGCAATATTTCAGCGGAGGCTGGGCCCGCCTTCGCTCGGCATTTCCCGGCTCGCGGCCTGGCCTTGGGGGACTATGACAACGACGGCCGGCTCGATGTTCTGGTGGCCAGTAATGGAGAAGCCCCTGTCCTTCTGCACAACAATACCGGCAAAGAAAACCACTGGTTGGGCGTGCGGTTGGTTGGCACCGGCTGCAATCGAGATGGGGTGGGGGCTCATCTGACCTGGTCAGTCGGAGGAGGAAAGCACACCTGTCTGAAGACTGCGGGAGGGAGTTATCTTTCGTCTCATGATCCTCGCGAAGTCATCGGTTTAGGTTCTGCGACCAAGCTCGATTGGCTGGAAGTGAAATGGCCTGGACCCAGCAGCAAGGTGGAGCGACTTACCGATGTCCCGACAGACCGATACATTGTAATTACCGAGGGGAAAGGGATCAGCAAGTGATTCTGGAGTGCGGTGGCTCGACACAGCTTTCTCCGCAGCTACAATCGGCAGACATCGCTACTCAGCGGCGGCATTACGCCGCATCTCTATTTGGTGGCTCGACACTGCGTTGTGGAGTGCGGTGGCTCGACACCGCTTTCTCTGCCGCTATGGTCCGCCGATATCGTTGCCCAGCGGCGGCTCGACGCCGCTTACCCTGATCTCTGAACCGTCAGCACTTGTTTTTTCCAGGCCACACCAATGAGTTTCTGGCCCCATGCCCCCATTCATCGTCTTGACCAAACCGGCGCCTACATTGTCACTGCGGCTACCTATCAAAAGGTTCACTACTTTCGTTCCGTAGCACTTATCGATTTCCTCCAAGAAAACTTGTTCACGCTTGCGAAGCAATATGACTGGCAACTCCAAGCCTGGGCGATTTTCAGCAATCATTATCACTTCGTGGCACTATCCCCTCTGAATCCGAGTAGCTTACGAGGGATGATCAGTCACCTGCATAGCATCTCTGCCCAAGAAGCCAATCAGCAGGACAACGCTGCCGGCCGAAAAGTCTGGTTCCAATATTGGGACACACATTTGACTTACGAGCGTTTTTACTACGCCCGCCTGAATTATGTCCACCAGAATCCTGTGCGGCACGGTCTGGTGCCGGCAGCTTCAGCTTATCCATGGTGTTCAGCGGCTTGGTTTGAGAGAACTTCTAATACCGCCTTTTTCAAGA
>QHZQ01000612.1 GCA_003224725.1 Acidobacteriota bacterium
AGCAATGCAGTCTCTAGACTTGAATAACCTAATCTAGCATGCGAGAATAGACATTTCAATATTGCTGTTAATGCTTTTGTTAACATCAGTTCGTTTTAGATGATCGGCTATGTTTTATTTGAGGTGCGTCTTTTGAGAGAAGACTATCTTTTTAGAATGGATCTCTACTGAGGTGTCTTCAGTGAATTGCCCAAGCTGTGGTCTTTTGAACTTGTCTACGGCCAGTGTTTGCCTCTATTGCAAAACGGCGTTCGTGCCTCCGGTCGGGGCTTTGGACCCAGTCATCAAGGCCGTCGACGTTAACAGTAACAAAGGCGTGAGAGCTGCAAGCCGACCGGTAATTTCGCCACAAATCCCGTCTTCCACGCCCCAAGCTTCTGATTGGCATGAGCAACTCGGTCTAAAACTCGATCGAATTCGAGAGAGAAGCAGCGAGTCACAACCCGGGACTAGTGAACTTTTGTTGAATGACATCCGAAATCGCGAGTTCGCTAGGACTGCGAAAGAGGGCCTGGCTCCAAATCAGGAGGTCTTATTTCAATCCAGAGCTGAATATCATCCGTTGGCCGAGCGAGCCCTCGAAAAACTAAAACGGAGCAAATTATCCAGGCCGGTGGTACTTGAGCCGCAGGTGAAAGATTCCTCAGAACAGACCAAGGAATTACAACCAGCAGAATCTTTTTCGAAGTCCCAGGTTCGCAAAGTTAAAAGAAGCTCATCCGCCCATGCGGAAAAAATCGAGCGCATTGAAATTAATCTGAGCCAGGGAACTCTTCCGTTTGACGACTCAAGAAGTTCCAGTCATCATGCCTGGGAAGACCGTATTCAGAAGGGATTGACCGCCGCACCCATCGCTGCCCGAATGCGGGCAGGGGCAATAGATGGCCTTTTCATTTTTGGTTGTTTTCTCATTTTTCTGATGATTGTTTTCTTCATTCCCGATTTCGCTTTTCTTTCCAAGTCTGCCTTTTTGGGTCTGGCCTGTGTAGGTTTTTTGATAGCTAACGCTTATCTCTTCCTCTTGACTGCATTGGGTGCTCGAACTTTAGGCATGGACCGCGAGCACCTTCAGGTCCTCAATTTTGAGGGAAAGCTTCCTTCCTTAGGGCAGACGAGTCTTCGTTCGTTTGGTTATTTTGTCTCGTTGGGCTCTTTCTGCCTGGGCTTTCTGTGGGCCATCTTTGATTCGGAAAAGCTGACCTGGCACGACCGAATCTCCAAGACCCTTATCATCAGCAATGAGCCTTCTAATTCTGACTAGGGAAACTCGTAGCCTGCTTTCAGCCTGACCTCCTGACTTCCAGCCTTAGATCCTTCATCTGGCTTTCCACGTAACATCCATTACTAAATCTTCGGGCCAGGACTTGTGCGGATGTCCTCACCCTTTGAGAAAACCTCAAGAGTGAGGAATTCAAGCTGATTTTGGAAATGTCCGCGATTACAACTTCGGAATTCAGGTTTAGCGAAATTGTCGACCTTCGATGGAAAGGTGTCGAATGAACTTGACTTTCATTTTCATCTAGATTTTCATAGAGGTTATTGGGCAGGAGATGGGAGAGGAAGGCTGCCAGGAAATGAACTGATTTAGCAGAGGAATTCGCTTTTAGGGAGACGACCAGTGCTGCAGGGCTTTGTAATTACCTTCAGGGAAGGCATGGAAGCGTTTCTGATTGTGGGTTTATGTATCGCGTTTCTCAGGAAAACCAATCGGAGACGACTAGAGTCTGCCGTGCAATGGGGGATTGTCAGCGCCGTGGGGTTCAGCGCATTAGCGGGGATTTTGCTTTATCGAGTCACTTTCAATCAGTCCTTCTGGGAAGGTTTCCTGTCGTTGTTCTCGGCTGTTTTTGTCGGCTCGCTCACCGTGCACATGTGGCGCACTGCGCGTACCATCAAGAACGCAATTGAAAATCGGCTGGAGATAGCGTCCTCCAAAAATGACGGCCCTGGGGCCTACTTTGCAGTTTTTCTGTTTACTGTTGTAATGATCGCCCGGGGGGGAATTGAAGCCGCCCTTATGCTCGGTTCGCTGATGTTTCAGGTGGCCACTCGGCCCATACTGATAGGATCTCTTTTGGGCATTGTCGCCGCCGCCACTCTCGCTGTCTTATGGACAAGATTTGGACATAGGATCAACCTTCCCAAGTTCTTTCAGGTGACCGCCATTTTCCTAATGATTTTCGTGGTGCAACTCTCGATTTATGCCTTCCACGAACTTGCTGAAGCCTCAGTGCTTCCGAATAGCGACTTTCTCCATGAACTAACCGAACCCTACGGTCCGGACGGGAAATATGGAAAGCTACTAACCTATTCGCTAGTACTCTTCCCTATAGGGTGGCTTTGTTTTTCCTCTCTCTTTGACCGAAAACCCGCTCCCCAAAAGCAACCCTTGAGAAAGAGCATCTAACGGGGTTGAAATTGCCCATAGTTCTGGTCCACCTGATAGCCCTTATCATTCAATTCTACTTTGAGCTCTGTATGCGTTGGGAGCGAGAGTTCTTTATCGAACAACCTCTGAGTTGAGAGATCGACCCGGTA
>QHZQ01000613.1:0-895 GCA_003224725.1 Acidobacteriota bacterium
ACCCGGCAACCCTTTATCAAGCGTGAAATGCTTTTCCAGAACGCTAGCACCTAAGGCCACAGCTGCGATTGCGATCTCAATGCCCTCAGTGTGATCGCTATAGCCGACAGGTAAGTTGAAGGTGGAACGCAGCGTCTGCATTGCTCTCAGGTTACACATAGCGGCATCTGCGGGATAATTTGAGGTGCAGTGCAGAAGCGTAATCTGCGGGCAGGCCGTTTCCCGGAGGATTCGAACCGCCCCTTGCACTTCCACCAGATAGGACATGCCCGTCGATAGAATGACCGGCTTTCGTTTTCGCGCCACATACTCCAGAAAAGGGAGATTCGTAATCTCACCTGACGCGATTTTGAATAGTGGGATGCCTAACTCGTCCAGAAGATCCACGCTTCGCTCATCAAAAGGGGTAGAGAGGAAGGCAATCCCTCGACTGGCAGCGTATTTCATCAACTGCGGATAAGTGTTGCTGGGCAGTTCGAGCTTTCGCAGCATCTCCAATTGTGACTCAGAGCTACCAGTCCTGGCAGCCTGATACTTGGCCTTAGGTGAACAGCGGCTGACAAGTTTCTCTGCCTTAAAGGTCTGAAACTTCACGGCGTCTGCGCCAGCTTTGGCGGCGTGATCGATCAATCGCTTGGCCAAACCGAGGTCACCGTTATGGTTGACGCCTGCTTCAGCAATAATAAAGACAGGAGCCTTCCCATGTGCCGCTGGGTCCGGAACAGCACGTGTAGTCCTGTGGATTAGCATTCGATCTTAGTTCCCAGTGTCCATCCCACCGCGTCAGGAATAATGAAGTCGATGGGATCGTCGGTATCCACCGAGCGCTCGCGGGGCATGATCACAAGCCTTGTTCGTTTAACGATGAGGAGATTCTGTTCGAAAAAGCGGTCTC
>QHZQ01000613.1:918-4343 GCA_003224725.1 Acidobacteriota bacterium
ACGTTCCTCTGATGCACATGTCGGGATCTCCGTATCATCCAAGAGCGCGACACTTGAGTGATAATCCCACTGGAAACCGACAATTTTCATATAGATCCTATCCGGTCGTAAGCAGGCTTTTGACGACCGTCTGCTTTATTAATCACCAGCTCTAAGGCGTTGTAGATAACATTCCGGAACCGCTCCACGACCTTCCCATCAAAGGTTAATCCGTGATAATTCCTGATGTGAGCCCATACCTCTGTATCAATATATTTCTTCCCCTCCAGCACCTGATTGACCTTGGCTAACAGCTCAACCGGAGAACGCGCAACCAAACAGGATCCATATCGTTCATAAGGGTGGTCGGGAATTCCGCTCTCATCCAAATAAATGACCGGACAGCCAGCCATCAAGCCTTCAAGTCCCACTGTGCAGGAAGCAATGCAGAATATTAGATCTAGCGCAGGGATAAGGTCATATGTGGATTCATTCTCCTCCACAATTATCCGCGACTCGGAAGGATTGAATAGCTCACAAAATCCCGGCTCGAGAAACTCCTGCCCCTTGGGCTTAATCACAACCACGACGTCGGGATGCTGCTTCGCAATTGCGATCGCCGACTGATAGAACCTTACAGTCATGTCCCTGGTGATATAGAAATCATCAGCATAACTTGAGGGAAGGGCGCCAATGATGCGGTATCGCTTCCGAAGCTCAGCGTACCGCGATGGAACCGCTCCTCGCTGAACATGCCGGTAAGTCAAGTCCAATCCATAAATACCCGCTCCGATAACGGCGATACTACGGCAATGCTTGGTATTGTTTTTTAATAATTTTTTCTGAAATTCTCCCCAGACGCAAAACACATGTGAGCATAAATAACTATTAGTCAAATAGAGGAAGGTCTCGTCCCCATGGCTAAAACCTATAGTGACTCCGTGGCGCTCGTCATAAAGAATGGTGCGGACAATATGTGAAATGCCGTATTCGTCTCTGCCGATGAATACCTTAGGCCTATGGTACATCTCGAGAAGCTCTGCTTTTATCAAGCTAAAGACCACGGAAGTAGCTGGCCATAGGA
Organism: Acidobacteriota bacterium; assembly: GCA_003224725.1. GTDB lineage: Bacteria > Acidobacteriota > Terriglobia > Versatilivoradales > Versatilivoraceae > QHZQ01. Next base: position 1,982 of record QHZQ01000613.1, read on the forward strand.
AAATTTGCATTCTACTCTTACCGAACTGGCGAAGTGCCAGAAACGTAATCCCACCCCAGAACTCCACGATCAATCGTCTCAGAAAATAGCTGATCGGAATTGGTAGTCTTCCGGCCTCCACAAAAGGCACGTGAGAGTCAATAAAGTGCTGACGGCTTTTTTCGTCTCGAAGCCGGGTACGAATGACATGCAGGACCTTTTGTGGCCCTAACTCTCGGTCATCGTACATAAATGAATCATGATATGGCTTCGACCAATGAATCCCTTGGTCATAACAATCGAAACCCACTGCGCATTCTTTCGCTCTAGGCGTTGAGAAGACGAGTCCTCGCTGCAGAAGCAAATAAACGATATGCAACATGGCAAAGCCGGACAAACCCAAAGATCCAAACACAGCGCCCATTAGGTTGCCAAGTTGGAAAATGCGAGGGATACATACGGTCTTCCAGGCGCCACCTAAAGGCAACATGGGCAAGAACTCAACATATAGACTGTCATTCGGCACGAATACAATTTTCTGATGATACCTCGCTAACTCCCGGAGCATGATCATCGCTTTCACGCGGGGAAGAGTATAGGCCTCCAGAAGTGCACGGCGCATTGCCACTTCCATCAGGGGATGGCTTCGAAAACGGTAAAGGAAGCTCACTAGAGGAGATGCTTGTTTTCTCAGTGTTTGGTCATAAAACTCATCATTAACACGCGTTATTGCTAGCCGCTGGACTTCATACAAGATCCCGGGAAATTCTTCATAACGAAGTTGGCGCAGGCCGGTAAGTTTCGTGACCAACCGACGGATCACGGGTAAATTGAACGAGCGTCCCCAGCTTATAAAGTAGCCCCCGCGGTAACGCCACGCCAGCCAGACCCAGACCGGAAGGCTCATGAGAACTAACCGCTCGACAACTAATAGTGGATTACTCTGTGATCGCTGTTTTTGACCCATGAATACTAATCACTGCTTCGCGTAATCACGCACCTCATCCAATCTAGCCCACACTTTATGGAATGCCGCGATCATTTCATCTATGTCCGTTTCAGCTATACAGTGGGTAATGACCTCAGTCGTGAAACTGACTTTCCGCATCCGCTGCACCACCGGCAGCGCATCCATGGAGTAGTCCGGCTTGCCCTCATACCATGGGCATCGGAATGGACACCCACGGTCACCAAACGCAATCTGCTGCTGGTACATTGGGAAAAGGTTGATGGGCAGATAGCCTGCATAGAAATCCATGCCCTCTTTGTTGAGAATCTCGACAAGAACCGGCGCATCGAATCCGATAATGTCAGGATCAATCTGAAGCATGAGCCGGTAGAAACTGTGCTCACAGCCTTCCCTGATCGAAGGCGGTCGCAATCCTGAGAGTCCCTTGACCCCATTCAAGAACCGATCTACCAGTTGGCGGCGGCGGACAAGCAGAGAGTTGAGTTTCCTGAGCTGAACTTTTCCGACAGCCGCTTCCACTTCATTCATCCGGTAGTTCCAGCCCACCATATTCACCAGGCTGGAAACCGCCATGCCGGTCGCCACGACAGCTTCGGCATGGTTGCGAATGAGCCGAAGGCGACCGGCAAACTCATCACTGTCGGTCACAATCACTCCGCCTTCACCGGTTTGAATGATCTTGTGGCAGTTCAGGCTGAAGACTCCCATATCGCCGATCGTGCCTGTGTACCGTCCCTTGTAACGTATTCCCGGAGACTGGGCGGCATCCTCGATCACAACCAGACCATTCGCTTTTGCCACGGCATTCAGCTCATCCATTGGTGCGCGGCGTGATCCGTTTCTCCACGGCAGCAGGAGAGAGGGTCAAGGTGTCTTCAGTGATGTCGGCAAATATGGGCACGGCGTTGTTCACCACAACTGCTGTAGCAGTGGCCGTCATAGTCCAAGGCGTGGTGATGACTTCGTCTCCCGGACCTACTCCAGCAGCTCCGACGGCAGCCATCAGCCCGCTTGTGGCTGAATTCACACTGACGGCATGTCGAACGCCGAAGTACTCAGCCCATTCCTTTTCAAAGCTTTGAACCTCTTTCCCTCCGAGAAAGTATTCGTTGTTGCTCCCTTCGAAGTCGGACAGGATCCCTCGTCGCATGACTTCAGCGGCCACCTGTGCTTCTTCTTCTCCCGTCGTTAGAAACGGCGGGTACGGTTTTCTACGGATAGGCTCACCCCCGCGGATTGCTAACTTGGTCATCTGTTCGCCTCACGAATTGCAGATTCCAGATGACCGAGCACGCGCAAGACACTGTCTCCATTTCGCAGGTCCCACTGTTTTTGCCGCTCCAGGTAGGCGTCCCGTCTGCGCTTATCCTGAAGCAAGGACACCAAAACTTCCCGTGCTTCATGCTCTTTCCG
>QHZQ01000613.1:4501-5033 GCA_003224725.1 Acidobacteriota bacterium
TGCTCTGCCTCGAATTGGTCAAGGCGGTTCTGCGGATGAAGCTTGACCAGCACGTGAAGCGAGTTCGCCTGTCCTGCCTTCAGGTATGCTGACAGCACATCCACCAGGAACCTGAGCGTCGTATGCTCGTCGTACCCTAAACTGTTCCCGAAGTCCGCCTTTAGCGACTCAGCGACGAAGAGGACAAGTTGGGCATCGTCGGAGACCTCGATTTCCCTCCTGAGACACCTCGCCGTTTCAAGGCTGCTCATACGCGACAGGTCATCCAAAGCCGGCTGTCCCACGATCCGCAAGCGTCCAGGCGGCAAACCTTCAGCCACAGCGTCATCGAAGGCGACTTGATCCATGACCAGGATATAGTCCGGGAGATACTGGAGCTTTTCGTCAGCCACTGTGCCACTGAACCGAATCGCGTAATTCTGCCACTGGTCGAGTATCGCCGCGCTGGTGATACAACGCGATGCTGCCCATCGCCACAGATACTTCTCGGTCATGTCCAGCGAGGGAAGCGAAGTGGCCGATGTGAAGACCA
>QHZQ01000613.1:5065-5554 GCA_003224725.1 Acidobacteriota bacterium
CCGATAAAAGCTGGAATGCTAATCCACGGCTGGTAAAACGATCGCAGGACGGTCCCTTTGCAAGGAGCAGGCTATTCGCATGTCTCTCTTGCAACGCTCGGACTACAGGAGCTACCGTGTCTGCGCCGCCTGCTTCACGGGCAAACACTAAGACCTTCCTCTTTTCCCAGAAACTGTCTTCCACTCTCTAATACTTGGCGAAGAGAAACACGGTATACCGAGGATGGCCCTTGTCATCCCGCAATGTTTCGGTCTGAACCAGGCGCGCAATCGTCTGGTCAACCAATTTCTCATAACGATGCATATAGCCATAGGGAAGACTAATCGCTTCCAGCTTTTTTCTCCATCGCATTGGGCGACAGTCGATCTCCACCAGAAGCACATAGCGCCGACTGACCCGGAAGATCTCACTGAGCGCATTCCGGATCTTCCCGAAGGGCACGTGTGACAACGCCACAACCGTATAGATCAGGTCGGCAAGATTGCTGG
>QHZQ01000621.1:0-485 GCA_003224725.1 Acidobacteriota bacterium
CGAACGTTGCTAACTCCCTTCACCCCCGCTATCATCACCTGAGACCAGGTGCGGTGACAAGAGCCGCAGAAATCCGACACTCTCTCAGTGCTGAATCTTCCCGGATTCAAGACCTGGGTGCGCGCCTCGCGAAGTTTTCCCTTCTGGAGGGCGGCGACGTGCTTCCCACCTGGACCGTGACAACCTTCACAAGTAACGCCGGGAATGAGCTGCTCGATTTGCAGACCTGATTCCCCCACGGCCGCGGTGGCATGGCAGCCGAAACAAAGCCGGGCCTCAGCCCTACTTATTTCCCGGCCTATGGCTTCCTCCAAGGATTCCGCAGGTGTGGGCGGGGCCCCGAGCGTCAAGTTAAGGGTCTGAATCTCGTTGTAGAAACTGACTCGGCTTTCCCGGTATGATCCTCGATGCTGAAACACGTAAGTCTGCCCCGCGTTGCCCAGTCCAAAGGCCCAGAGAATTGGTTCGGATATGGTGTCCTTCCC
>QHZQ01000621.1:536-3358 GCA_003224725.1 Acidobacteriota bacterium
ATGTAAGTCGCGGCCGAGTGCGAAGAAGCTCGGATTGGGGCGCCGATTGCAGAGCGATGGCCATGGGAGAGAATTTCTGCCTTTTCCCCTCTGCTGGGTGGCACCCGATGCAAGTAGCTGCGCCCACATACTGAGCTCCGGGAGGAGCCTCGGTAGGAAGACTTTCCGGTGAAAGAGATATTCCCTGCTGCGGCCCCTGGGCCCACAATGGGAGCGTACCCCAAAAGCCGACGCCGGCGTAAAAGAAAAGGATCACCCACCTGGAAGTCAGAGGGAATGACTTCCTCGAACGGGTAGGTCTCACGGTGGGGTCGTCTCTATTGTCAGACTTGACCGCCGACAATATAACAGTTTATGACAGCATCCTGCCTGGGGTCTCATGGGCTTTTGAGTTGTGCAAGCGAAGAAGTCAGAACGAAGAAGGGCAAGGACGGAGTGGGCAGAATCGCCACCTCCTGAAGATTGGACGTTTTGACTCCCCTCCCAGGCTGAGAAGGTGTGAAAAAATTGATTCTTTCAAAATTCGCCGACTGATTTTTAAAGAGTTAGGGGCTCGAAAGAGGCCAATTTTTCATTTTTTTCACACCTTCTCAGCCTGGGAGGGGAGTTTGTGGCAGCTGCCAAAAAATGTCCAAACTTAAGTCTGGAGTTTGGACATTTTCGAGAACCTAAAAGGGTTTCGGCTCCCCTCTCCCCAACGCGGGAGAGGGGCTGGGGGGTGAGGGGGTACTTCATAGGACGTTTTACGGGCTTCCGCAACGAAGCTCGTTCAAGCGAACCTGATCCAACTGGGCGATGCACTCCTGAATCTTTCTTCACAAACTCTGTAGGCGCCTTCAGCACGATCCCATTCGGAAACCGCAGCACCCGATATCCTCCCTTCTCTAATTGCCGATCCCGTTGCCGATCTCTCGTCGTTTGGGACCCATGAGCATGTCCGGCCCCGTCGAGTTCCACGACTAATTTCAGTGACAGGCAACAGAAATCCACAATGGCATTGCCAAGCGGGACTTGACGGCGAAACTTATGGTGGAGCACCTGGCGATTTCGCAGCAGCTTCCAGGCGAGCTTCTCGGCCAGCGTATCCGAATGGCGGAGCTCTCGAGCGCGAGAGGTCAACGAGGGGGCGTTCGCCATGTTCTGGTCTGATGTCTCTAGTCGCGGCATGGCGGTTTCCCCCCTCACCCCCAGCCCCTCTCCCGCGCTGGGGAGAGGGGAGCCGAAAACTTGAAAAAGTGCAGCACGTAACGACTCACAGATTTCAGAATGTAGAAACTCGGAGGGGGTGGCTAGAATGGCCACACCCAGGGGAGAGGCCGTCCACCCCAAGGATTTGGCGACTTGCGACAGTTCGTTCAGAAGAAGAACTTGAACCCGAACTGCATAATCCTTTTCCCTCTCTTCTTGATGGGCCGGCCGAAATTTTCGATCGAATCTTGCTGGAGCGCTCCTTGGTCGAAGTTGAGCACAAGCCCTGGATCCCCCTGCTCGAAAACCCATAATGGGTGGTTAACGAAGTTGTACATGGAGAAGCGGAACTGGAGTTTTTGATGTTCTTTGCTGCCCCATTGGAAATTCTTGAAGAGGGAGAGGTCGTGGTTCTGGCGGGCTGGCCTTTTCAGGTAGGGCAACTGGTAGGTGCCGTTCTGCCCCCTTGAGGGTGCGGCAAAGCAGTTGGGATTGGCCCACTGGTTCTTGTCTAGCCCTTCGCGGGGGTCGCAGGTGAGGGCAGGCTCCACGGTCGTATCCGGCGTTCCGGCAATGAACAAGGCGGCGTTTTCGCCGCCCAAGTCATCCCCGTCGATTGAGGTCCCGTTCATAAGAATGGTGCCCGCAAAATTCTCGGAGACTATCTGGAACGGGCTACCACTCTCGAACGAGGTGATGCCGGAAACCTGCCAGCCGTTCAGGGGGTGACGCAAAATCCGGTTGCGTGTGGGATTCGGCAGCATGACGTTAAAGGCGATCCGCAGGCTGTGAGTACGATCGTAGGGGAGCACGCCGTAAAGCCGCCCCCGCAGATCGAACGAATCCAACCCGCCGAATTGCTGTGTAAGGCCGAGGGTTCCCAGCGCCTTACTGAAAGTGTAGGCCACCGAGTAGTTGATGCGACCGGTCCAGCGTTGGGCAGTGAGTTGGAGCGCGTGGTAATGCTGGGTAAAGATGTGCCTGCGCAGAGCCAGTGTGCCATAAGTCGGGAAAGGGCGGAAGCTCTGTGCAAAACCCTGCGGGTCCTCAAGAAAGCCGGGATCATCAAGGTACGGAAACAACGCCCCTTCCGGGACCGCGTTGTAGTTGATATCTTGTGTGTTCATCTGGTTCCGGCTCGTGGTGCCGACGTAAGAAGCCTCGATGACCGTTTTAGAGGGTATCCGTTTCGATAGCGTCAGGCTCCAGGAGTAGGTGGTCGGTACGTGCTTGTCGAAGGGGTCTAGCAACTGTGCCTCGTTCGGCTTGGTCAGGAATTCCCGGGGGTCGAGCCGGTCAATATCGGACAGCAGATTGGGCGCCAGAATGTCGACACTGCGCTGGAGGGGTGGGTTGGCATGGTTGACCTCCTGAAGGACCCCTGCGTCGCGATAGCGAAAGACGCCTCCTCCCCCGCGAATCACGGTATTCCCGGCGCCGGTCAAGTCGTAGGCGAAGCCGATCCGTGGCGCCACGCGCAGCGCGGGCGTCCGGAAGATGGACCTGGTAACGTTGTCGCCGCGGTACTGGGCCACAATCCCGGTGTAGTCACTAACAGGCGCGTTGCGATCGTACTTACTGGGATCGAAACCCGCCAGCCAGCCGTGGTTTTCGTACATGAAGCCCAAGTGTTA
>QHZQ01000621.1:3460-3976 GCA_003224725.1 Acidobacteriota bacterium
CGCCCAGGCGTTGCCTGTGGAGTTACCACCCCAACTGCTCACCGTAATCCACCCCTGGTCGGCATTGAAGCTGGCTCCATCGTTGGTGGTGTACTGGAAATAGGCGCCGAATTTCATCGTGTGGGTCCTGTACACCTTGGTGAAATTATCGGCCGCAGTGACCGTCGTCATGTTGCGAAAGATGTCCAATCCGCCCGGCTGGAGCAAATTGGCAACCCCTCCGCCCCAACTGGTCGTGCCCGGAACCGGCAGTCCCTCTTGTTTGAATACGCCCTGGTACGGGTAGCCCAGTGCCGCCCGGTCTATGGCTGAACGGTTCTCATATCCAGCAGGGTCGTTCAACAGAGTGGTTGAAAAAACCACCTCGTTGGTGGCAGTGGGACTGAATATGTTGACCAAGCTGGTAGACGTGGACCAGGAGTGGTTCTTGCCAATAATCCGGCTGGGGTACGGTGCGGTGTCGGGGAAAGTCCACCACAGGTGGAAATTCGAGATATCCTGCTCGCCCTCGTGGTT
>QHZQ01000621.1:4000-4641 GCA_003224725.1 Acidobacteriota bacterium
CGGTGCTGGGGGTTCACGATGCTGGATACATAGTTAAACCCATGGTTTTGCGCTGGATCGATGTTCGGCAGCGGGTAGAGATTCAGCAGAATCTTGCCGCCCGGATCAAAAGACTTCGGGTTGATCACCCCGCCACTGAGCATATCGCCGGTGAGGGGCGGCCCGGCCCAGTTATTGCCCCCTCCGCTCTCAGCGTCGTTCAAGGGTTGCGTGTTGACGTCGAAGCCATTGAGTGATTGGATATAGGCTGTGTTGCTGAAATCGCCCTGCCGCATGGCCGCCGTCGGCACGGTGACGGTGACGGGATCGAGGGCTACATTCTGCCGCATCCATTCCGAGCCGAAGAAGAAGAACAGTTTGTCGCGGGTCTTGGGGATCGGGCCCCCAACGTTGAAGCCTGGATAATAGAAGCTGTCCTGGGGCTTTTGGACGCCGAACCTGTTATTGATCCAGTCCTGGGAATTAAACCGATTGTGGCGGGCGTTGATGTAGGCCGAGCCATGATACTCCGAGGTCCCCGCCTTGGTTATAGTCTGAATCACGGCCGGGCCTTTGGTATTCTCCGCGCTGAAGTTGGCCATCTGGACTTTGAATTCCTGCACCATGTCTACATTGGGCGTCACCGCGGACCCGCAGTTACA
>QHZQ01000621.1:4653-4946 GCA_003224725.1 Acidobacteriota bacterium
AGACAATGTCCAACGCGTCCGTGCGTGTGCCGGCAACGCTGGAGTTCCCAATGCCGCCCGCTGAGAACATCTGGACTTCGCCCTGGGTTCCTTCGCCGGTATACACCACGCCAGGAAGTATCTTCAGCAATTCCGTGGCGTCGCGCCCAAGAATTGAGAGGTTCTGGATCTGCGGGGCAGTGATCACGGAGGACTTTTCGCCGCTGTCCACCGGGAGGACAGCCTCTGGACTAGCTGTGACAGTAACTTGGCCAGCAACTTCCCCCACCTTCAAGACAATGTCAGGGACGTTG
>QHZQ01000622.1 GCA_003224725.1 Acidobacteriota bacterium
CCCGGATTCTTTCGCCCCTGCCGGGGCTTGGCCTTGTATGACCCTAATCCACGGCTGACGCCGTGGGCTATCATCTGACGCCCCATCCGGGGCTGCCCGCTGTAAGGCATGGCCACCAACCCCGGGGCGCCAATCCATTCAGTTTTCGCGAAAATCGATGACTTTGGGCGACTGTTTAAAGCCCTTGGTCAAGATGGCTGCGTAAACAAGTCCAAGCCCAAGCCAGCCAAATCCCACCATCATGGCGATCGGGCGCAAACTCACCCAAATATAAAGACAAAAAAGAAACCCCAGCAGTGGCGCTATGAGATAGCCAAGAATTTGCCATCCCTTTCTCCTCCCGCTACGCAAGAAAAAGTGATTGATGACGGCCAGGTTCACGCAGATAAACCCCAGGAAGGCACCGAAATTCACCAGCTCGGCGGCGAGCTGAAAGTTGATGAAAAAGGCGGCCACGGCGGAGAATCCGCCCAGCAGATAGATGTTGAAGGTAGGAGTACTGTATTTAGGATGAATGTAAGCAAAGAATCTCTTAGGTAGGACTTCGTCACGGCCCATTCCGAAAAGTAACCTCGAGGCGCCGGCCTGCCCGCCCAAGGCGCTGCCTAAGCCGGCTACCAGCAGAACGAAGGTTACATAATGAAAGAGTACCTGTCCTCCAACCAACTGGCTCACATCCAGGAAGGCTGTTTCCACATCCCGAAAGCTGCGAAAATCAGGCCAGACCAACTGGGCAAAATAGGTCTGGAAGATGTTGAACCCTGCGCTCAGGAAGCAAACCAGTACGGTAGCAATCAGGACGTTCCGTTCCGGCTTCTCGACGTCCTCAGATAGAGTGGTGACACCGTCGAAACCAACATACGAAAGTGCGGCTACCGAACTGCCCGTCATTACAGCCGAAAGAGAAAAGTTCTCCGGGTCATAGAACGGTTTAATCGAGAGCAAGGTCCCCTGCCCTGCTCCTCGAAGTAGAGCGAACACGGCACAGGCCAGGAAGCCGAAGACAGAAATCAACATCAACATCAGCAGGATTAGATTGGCCCGGGCCGTCATCTTAATGCCCAGAAAATTGATACTGGTGATAAACAATGCGGACAGGATCACCCAGATCCCGTAAGGCACTTGCGGAACCAGACGATGCAAAGTCAGGCCTACATAAATGACACTCAAGAGGGGGATCAACAAGTAATCCAAAAACATCGACCAACCCGCAAAAAATCCCAGGTGCGGATGGAGTCCCTGTTGGGTGAAGGTGTAGGTGGAGCCGGCGGCCGGAAAGGCGGAAGCCATCCGGCCATAGCTCATGGCAGTGAGCATCATGGCGACCATGCCAATGAGATAAGTCATGGCGACGTGGCCGTGCGCAATAAATCCCACGATCCCAAATACGGGATACGGAGCTGTGGGGGTGATGAAAACGATCCCGTAAATAATCAGATCCTTCAGAGTGAGGACTCGTTTGAACTGGGGCGTATATGCCGGAGTTTTAGCTCCAGTCGGATCTTTCAGACTCGTCATAAGAACCCAATTCTCGTCGGTTGACCCTCACCCGGCCTCCGCGACCGCGTGAAGTCTTCTCAAGACTTCACCTTCGGCCACCCTCTCCCCAAGGGCGAGGGAGAGATCCACGCAGGAGAGCGCTGACTTCAAAGGCTACAAGCAGACGTTTCATGACCCAGTGGCAACGGCAGGGCACGAAACGTCTGTTTGAGCCAACACCCCCACTCCTTAGTTCTCCCTCTCCTTGTGGGAGAGGGTGGCGCAAAGCGACGGGTGAGGGTCAACCGCGTTTTTCGGTGCCGCCAATCTCCTCAAAATGTCCAAACTTTAGAGACAGGCAAGAATGCCTGTCTTCTAGAATTCAAACGAATCAACGGGCCTTGCCCATCGAAACAAACGTTTCGTTCCACAAAGGATGGAAATGTCAACGAAGCGTCTGTTTCATTACAAGCAGGAAATGAGCCACGATTGCCGCGTATTTGGCGGCAATCGTGGGTTTGTGCGGGAGATCCCCGAACTGCCCACGATTAAACGCAACCGACGCATTTAATCGTGGCTACCAAAAATGTCCAAACTCCAGAAACCCCTTCGGCGTCAGAAGTGACGAGGTATTTTATCTACAGACTGGAAAAAGGAAAGATTTTAATTCTCGATAGAATTCTCTGGAAGTCCAGCAGAATCTGAGCTATCTTTTCCTACCTTGAAAGGAGCCGTCCAATCAGCATGGAACTGAACTTAGTACTCGCTATCAGTCTCTTCGGGCTTCTGTTTGCGCTTTTCCTGATTCGGGATGTGATGAAGCGAGATACAGGAACCGCTCAAATGCGAGAGATTTCCGACGCCATCAAAGCCGGCGCG
>QHZQ01000060.1:0-3072 GCA_003224725.1 Acidobacteriota bacterium
AGGGAGCGATATTTCGATTTACTGCCCTCATACTCCCCCTCCTCTCAGGATGAACGGTAGCCCGACCGTGAGGGAGGGTCAGGGACTTTGACGGGACCCTGTGAGTCCGCCACCTTCCTTAATATAAAGGAACTGGTTGACGCTAACATTTTTCAGCTCATCTATCTTCCCCGACGGCCACCTGATTTGCACGAGGTCCACCTTTTCACGAGTGCCCAGCCCGAAGTGAATCCTCGGGTCATGTGCCGATTGATAGCTCGTGCCGCCTTTGGCATCCATGATCCGCACCAAACCACCGGCGACCACCTTCACCCGGGCGCCAATTCCGTCGCGATTCGATTGGACCCCGCGTAGGCGGAGCGTGATCCAATTGTTCAAATTCCCACCCTCGTTCCTCAGAAGCTCGGGCGACTGACCGTTATTGCTCACCAGTAGATCCAGGTCACCGTCATTATCGTAATCTCCCAGGGCAGTTCCGCGACTGACCCGCGGCCGGGAAAAATCCGAACCAAGTTGACTTGAGACATTTTCGAAACGCCCCCCGCCGACATTGCGGAACATCAATTTGGGTTCCGCATAGGTCACTTCATGTTGAAACAATTCGATGTTATCTAGAATGTGCCCGTTAGCGACAAAAATGTCTAGGGCACCGTCGTTGTCGAAGTCGACGAAGCCCATCCCGAATCCGCTATACAGAAACGGCTGGTTGCCGATTTGAGATTCCAATGTGACGTCGTCGAAAGTCCCGTCGGCATTGTTGTGGTAGAGGCGGTCAAGCTCGTGATCGAGGTGAGTGACGTAGATGTCCATCCACCCGTCGCCGTCATAGTCCCCTGCGTCCGTTCCCATGCCGGCCTCGGCTCGGCCATCCTTGCTATACCCAACGCCCATGATGATGGCCGCATCTCGAAACGTCCCATCTCGATTATTCATGAAAAGAAAATTCCGCATGGTATCGTTAGCCTGGAATACATCCGTCCAGCCGTCGTTGTCGAAATCTGCGGCCACGAGTCCCAGTCCCTTGCCCAGTTCTCCCGCCATCCCCGCCTGCTTGGTGACTTCGGTGAACGTTCCATCGCCGTTGTTGTGATACAGAGTTGGAAGCTGGCCTTGGTGATTGTCGGGATGACAATACGACCGATACCCTGGTCGATGCTCGCCACAATAGAGGTTATTGTCCGGCGACCAGACCACGTAATTGGCAACCATCAAATCCAGGCGCGAGTCTTTGTCGTAGTCGAAGAAAGCGGCGCTAGAACCCCAATGACCTCGATTAGCCACACCAGCCTGCGCGGTGACGTCGCGGAAAGTACCATCCCCGTTGTTGTGATAGAGGATAGACCGATCCCAACCCACCACATAAAGGTCCATGAAGCCGTCATTGTCGTAGTCGCCTGCGGCGACTCCAAATCCAAAAAGCCCTTCGGCCCCGACACCCGCTTCAGAGGTGACATCAGAAAAAGTCCCATCTCCATTATTTCGGTATAAAGCACTCCTGAGTGGATCCCTCAGCTTATACAACCTCGTTTCCGCGCTTTGAACAAAGTAAGCGTCCAGCAATCCATCGTTGTTGTAATCGATCCACCCACACCCGGCCCCCATGGTCTCGATGAAGTACTTTTCAGGGGTTGCCGCGTTGTCGTGCTTGAAAGTAATTCCAGCCCGAGCTAACACATCGACGAAGCGCACCGCGGGAGCCCTGTCAGAGAAAAGTAGTGCGCTGACACCTATAACCAGACCGAAGACGGCCAGGATAGTGGCTGGCCGCCGGATTGGACGGCGGAAGTTTCCGCGATAATGCAGACTCTTCATCCGCTCCAGACAGTAGTTCATGCGAAAAACACCCAGGTTTGCATTGTGCCACTAGTGACCCGACCGTTCCAATAGGATACTACGATGCACGCTTCCTTTCATCTGCAATATCTCCCTGTTAGCCCTGAGTTCTACTTGTAGCGAGCAACCTCATACCGCCGAGGAAATCGGAGGCCAGGCCACAGGGTTGAACCGCCAAGACCCTCCCAAGAGCGCCAAGTCAAACAATCGTAGACATACATGCGCGGCTAAACTATCCGACCCTCCGCCTGATTAGGTCCTACTTAAGTATTGATCCTTATCTTTGCGTCCTTGGCGTTCTTGGCGGTTCGACTCTTTTCATTTTTTCTTTCGGTTTCCATTTTGCGTTCAAAACTTGAACTGCGTCCATCGAGGATTAGGCCGGGGTCGGAAAAGACGGTTCCGGCTTGCGGCGTCTCTCTCGCTCATCCTATACTTATTGCATGTGTTGGAGGTGTGCCCGGATACTTGGCTCGTACCAAGGATATATCGTCGCACTGAGATGCGTCGTGACGGCTTTTTCAGCTGTGATCCTGGGGGTGTCTATGCATCGCGCGCAAGTGAATGGCGAACCGCAAGATGCTCAATCCTTGTTTGCTCGCGCTGTGGAACTCCATCAAAAGGGTGATCTCGAAGGCGCAATCCGTGACTACCTTTCTTTCCTTGAGGCTTATCCGGAACAGCCTGCGGTGCGATCCAACCTTGGAGCTGCTTACGCGCGCCTGGGGCGCTACACCGAAGCAATCGAACAATATCAGCGCGCATTGGCAATCGATGCGAACAATATGTCGATCCGTTTCAATCTCGGGGTCGCGCACTTCAAGGCGATGCAAATTCCTGAAGCCACTGCGGAACTCACCAAGGTGGTGGCCGCGCAACCCGAAAACTTGAACGCGGTGTACGTTCTAGCCGATTGTCACTTGCGCCTGGGCGAAAACAAGAAGGTGATCGAGCTGCTGTCACCTTTGGCGACCGCTCATCAAGACGATCGCACCATCCTTTACGCGCTAGGGACCGCGCTGATTCGCGACCAGCAGATCGAAAAGGGCAGCAAACTGGTGGACCGTATTCTTCGAGATGGGGACTCGGCCGAAGCCCGAGTCATGCTGGGCAGCGCGCGCATGATGCGGAAAGACTATGCTGGGGCGCTGGCAGAGTTTGAGAGCGCTCTGAAGCTGAACCCAAGCCTCCCTGGCGTCTATTCTCTTTATGGCACGGCGTTGATGAACACGGGTGAAA
>QHZQ01000060.1:3079-29253 GCA_003224725.1 Acidobacteriota bacterium
AGGCCTTTCGACGCGAACTGGAACGCAACCCCGCCGACTCTGCTGCTAACTTCAACCTGGGCACTATCCTTAACAAGGAGCGCGAATTGGATGAGGCCCTCCCTTACCTGCAGAAGGCCTTACAACTCAAACCGGGAGACGCGGCTGTGCGCTATCAGATCGGAAGTCTTCACGTCGCAGGCCGCAATTGGACGGAGGCCCAGCGCGTGTTGGAAGAATTGGTGAAAGATGAACCTGATTTCGTCGAGGCGCACGTCTCGCTAGCCACCGTTTACTACCGCCTGAATCGGAAAGCGGACGGCGACCGGGAGCGTGCCATCATTCAGAAGCTGAATGCGGAAGAGCAATCTCGTGCGGCTGGGGCGGGAGAGAAACCGAGCCAGGTACGCCAAGCCAAGAGTCAGCCTGATGCATTCGACAAGGAACAGCCTCCGCAGACTCAAGCCGAGCTAGCTGCAGTGGCTCCTGCGCTTACCCCATCGGCGTCGAGTGCACAAGTCTCAGGCGAGAAGGGGGCCGCTGAAGCGCAAAGCAAGACATTCGACGATGTGGCGAAGCGCGCACACCAGGCGCGTGAGGCCGAACGGACCGCTGAGGCGATCGAACTTTATCAAGCAGCTCTAAAGATCCGACCGTCATGGAAGGAAGGATGGTGGTACCTGGGCCTGGTGCAGTATGCCGCTGATCTCTACGCCGACGCCCGTGATGCCTTTCGCCGCCAAGTCGCGCTCGATCCTGAGGCGGGCGGCGCAGCCTGGGCTTTGCTGGGCCTGTGCGAATTCCAAACCCGGGAATACGAGCGGGCCCTCGAGCATCTTCAGCGGGGCCAACGTCTTGGCCTGGGTGGCGACAAGGAACTGTCTCGAGTCGTGCGCTACCGGACAGCTCTTCTCCTGACCCGGATCGAGCAATTCGAAGCAGCCACCCAAATGCTCAACCCATGGGCGGTCGAGAGCGGCGACCACCCGACGCTCGTGGAGGCGCTTGGGCTCAGCACACTTGGTTTACCCTACCTGCCCACGGAGCTTCCGTCAGACAAACGTGAACTCGTCCTCACGGCTGGGAGAGCAGCCGTCTATGGGGCAACTCACCGGTTGGACGACGCTGAACGGGAGTTCAAAGAACTCCTCGCGCGCTACCCCAAGTCGCCTGGAGTCCACTATAGCTACGGTGTCTTCCTGCTCCGTGAGAATCCAGATGCGGCTCTCGAAGAGTTCAAACGCGAGTTGGAGATCATGCCTTCGAGTGATCGAGCGCTGTTACAGATTTCCTTCGAGTATATCAATCGAAACATGCACGCGGCGGGATTGCCCTTCGCAGAAAAAGCAGTTCGCCTCAGGCCGAAGGAGTTTGCCGCTCGCAACGCACTTGGTCGGATCCTGCTGGAAACTGGTGACGTCAAGGGGGCAGTAAGGGAGTTAGAAGAGGGGGTTCGATTAGCTCCGGACAGCCCCGAAATGCGATACGTGCTGGCGCGCGCTTATACCCGAGATGGTCGCAAGGACGATGCCGCACGCGAAAACTCCGAATTTCTCAGACTCGACAAACTCCGGCAAGAACTAAAGGGAGAACCGCTCGGTTTGCCGGCGGAAGCATCTGATCGACAGCGTGGCACGTTGGGGGCGGGAAACGGCCCCGGCAAATAAACCGGAGCACCAGAGCATGCCATGGCGCTTCTTAATGGACCGTTGAGACCTGCGCTGGAATTGACGGGGCATCCGGCGTGCGAACGTTAGTGTCGGAGATTTCTGACAAGATGGTCAATGGCCGCTGTTGATTATCGACCTGGCTGAAAGGCAGGAACACACTGGGACCGCTTATCAACGCAGGCTTCCTCACTATGGTTTGCGACAAATTTGTGGGTAACGACAGAAGCAATGAGCCTCGTAGAGGCGAAATATTTATAGGTCACAGGCCCAAAAAATGTACAGAGCTCCGTAGGAGCGTCATGACGCCCCTCTGGGGCTTGGAGCTACTGGAGGATAGGCGTCTTTCTACAAAGATGCCGCCTCTACGAGGCTCCATTCGCGTCCAGCGGCACAGGCTTGCAGTCAGGAAATAACCCACAAATTTGCTACACACCCCTTCCTCATCAATTAGCTTCACTAATATGCGTTCTGCGTTATTCTTGGTGGTTCTATTTCCGCTTACCCTCTCTTCCTCCGACACAGTGACTTTCCGCGAATCGAATCCGCAGCAGACCGGTGTGACTTGGGTGCATGAGAATGCGCTGTCCGAGAGCCGATACTTGCCAGAAACCGAGCCCCCAGGCGTCGGCATCTTCGACTATAACAACGACGGCTGGATGGATTTGCTCTTGGTTAGCACGGGGGAATCCGTGTTTTTCAAACCGCCAAAGACCCTCCATCACGCTCTCTACCGCAACAATGGTGACGGCACGTTCACGGATGTCACTGAGAAAGCGGGCATAAAGGCTAATCTATTCGGTATGGGTGTAGCGATTGGCGACTACAACGGAGACGGCTACCAAGACATTTTCATTAGCGGGTACGAAAAATGCGTGCTGTATCGCAACAATGGCAACGACACCTTTACCGACGTTACCTCGACGAGTGGTATCGATCCGCCCGGGTGGTCAACCGCTGCGGTCTGGTACGACTACAACAATGATGGGAAGTTGGACTTGTATGTGGCACAGTTCGTCGATTACTCGAATCTGAGGACCTGTGGGGCTGCCGAGTCATACGGTGGCAAGTTGGAGGGTGGGTCCGCCCAACAGCATTTCTACTGTGCTCCAAAGATCTTTCACCCGACGCCTTCCCATTTATATCGCAATGACGGCGACGGGAAGTTTACCGATGTCAGCAAGCAGGTGGGGCTCCTAGGCCACTTAGGAAAAGGGTTCGGGGTTGTCGTAACGGACATCAATGACGACGGTTATATGGACGTGTACCAAGCCAATGACATGGTGGCAGATTTCCTCTTTCTTAACCACCAGGGAAAGCAGTTCGAGGAGATTGGACTTCCAGCGGGAGTTGGCTACAGTCTGAATGGCCAGGCACGATCGGGCATGGGAGTGGATGCGGCGGACTTTAACGGCGATGGGCGTCAGGATCTCTTCGTTGCCAACATTGATCACGAATTCTTTTCCCTTTATGCGAACAATGGAGATCTAACGTTCGACGACCGCAATTGGGAAACGGATGTTGCCAAATCAACGCGCATGTTAAGCGGTTGGGGTTTGAGCTTTCTTGACTATGACAATGATGGGCGTATCGACCTCATCCTGGCGAACGGGCACCCGGATGACATGATTGATATGCGCAGCCGCGGCGTTAGCTACCGGCAGCCGATGGTGTTGTTCCACAACGAAGGCAATGGAATGATGAAGGACGTGAGCGATGTGACCGGGGAGGTTTTCAAGAAGCGGGTTTCTGGACGCGGCCTGGCCGTGGGAGATCTCAACAACGACGGCTATCCTGACGTCTTGGTTGGAGTCAATGGTGGGTCACCACTCCTCCTTTACAACAATGCCGAAAGCAAAAATAACTGGGTTGGATTGAGGTTGGTGGGAACCACGGCTAATCCGTCAGCCACTGGCGCCGTCATCCGTTGGAGCATAGGGGGCCAAGTTCACACCCGGTTGAAACGGGGCGGGGGAAGTTTTATGTCCAGCCACGATCCACGTGAGGTGCTGGGTCTGGGAAAAGCGGATAAACTGGATTGGTTGGAGATCCGGTGGCCGTTGCCCAGCCGTCGGGTCGACCGCTTCACCTCGGTTCCCATCAATCAATACCTGAGCGTTATCGAAGGCAGTGAAACCCTGAGCCCCAACCGGGATCGGACGGGAGTCACAAACGGGGTTAAGGCCACGATAGCAGAATGAGTTTTGGCCTGCTCGGCGAGAAGTTGTACCCACGGAAACTGGAGAAGCCGGTCCGTTACAGACCTACCTCTGCCAGTCCTGCTTGTAAATCTCAAAGGATAACGACACGTTCGCAAAGGCCCTGGCACCTTCTGGTTTGGAAGCGAGCAGCCTTCCTCGGTGGGCTAAACTCTTGACTGTTGCAAGTTACTACTTGCTATGCGATAGTACGGCGAGTTTGTCGAGATCTGGGAACATAGCATGAAAAAAAAAGGCCTTATCACTCTGGTTCTAGCGCTGTATTTCCTGCATCAGGACTTCTGGTTCTGGCGCACGCCTCATCCCTTACTCTTAGGCTTTATCCCGATTGGACTTTCCTACCACGTCTGCTATTCGATTGCGGTGGCTCTGGCCATGGGGCTGTTCGTTAAATATGCCTGGCCTTCGCACCTAGAGGAGAAAGTCGGACGTAAGGAATCTTGGGAGGAGTAAATTCCTTGATTCCGGCTGTCATCGTTCTACTCTATCTGGCCACTGTCTTCTACATTGGCATATTTGCTTTCCGGAAATCTGCAAGCCATCAGGGAGCCGAGGATTACTTCCTGGCGAGTCGTTCCCTGGGCCCTTTTGTGTTTCTGCTGTCTCTATTTGGCACGAATATGACTGCTTTTACGATCCTGGGCTCATCGGGTCACGCGTTCACCAATGGCATCGTCACCTATGGCTTGATGGCGTCATCTTCTGCCTTGATCATTCCGCTGACACTGTTCCTGATCGGGACACGCCTCTGGGCCTTGGGGAAAAGGTACGGCTTTATCACGCCCGTGCAGCTTTTCCGTGACCGTTGGGAGTGTGGCCATATCGGAACAGTTATTTTCGCGGTACAAGCTGCTCTGCTGGTACCCTACATCATCATCGGGGTGATGGGTGGTGGAACGACGCTGAACACCATTAGTGGTGGATGGGTCCCTTACTGGTTCGGCGGCGCGTTGGTCGCCTTGGTGGTCATGAGTTATGTCTTCTTCGGGGGAATGCGAGGCACAGCCTGGGTGAACACGTTCCAAGCCGTGCTCTTCTTGTGCTTTGGAGCTGTCGCGTTTGCCATCATTGGAACCGGAATGGGCGGCTTCCGCCAGTCTGTAGAGTCTATGCTCTCCTCCTCAGACGGTGCCGCGCTTTTAACCCGTCAGCGCGTTTCTTTTCTCTTCTTCCTCAGCTACACCTTTATCCCACTCTCCTCCATCGCCTTTCCCCATATCTGCATCTTTTGTCTGACAGCGCGTCGAATAGGTCAATTCAAAAGGACTGTCATTCTTTACCCGATCCTTATCATGGTCATCTGGTTCCCCTGTGTTTTCCTCGGTGTGATGGGCAATCGCGCCAGCGATATTCCGCAAATTCAGGAAAAGTTGCAGGCAAGAGAAACGTTGATGAAACAGGGTGACAATTTGACGCCCCAGGAACGTCGCCAGCTTAGTGAAAAGGCTGGGGGTGATGATGTGATCTTGCTTCTACTGGAGCGATATGCTCCATTCTGGCTGACCGGCATGCTCGGCGCGGGCATCATGGCTGCGGTCATGGCGAGTGATTCCCAAATTCTCGCGCTTTCGACGATGTTTACAGAGGACGTCTTTGCGTACTACGGAGGGAAGGCACGTTTCGGCGATACCGCTCAGGTGCAAACAGGAAGAGTCTTCGTCATCGTGGTGACACTCTTCGCCTATCTGATCGCTCTTGAAGCGCCGGAAACCATCTTCTCGCTGGCGGTTCAGTATGCCTTTACAGGATATGCGGCGCTTTCTCCGCTGCTGGTGGCAGCCTTGTTCTGGAAGAGGAGCACCAAGTGGGGCGCATTGGCGTCGACTGTGTGGGTAGCGGTTGCAGTTGCGGGCATTGCCACTATCCAGTCCGCCATTCCGCCACCCGCTCCTGGACCGAAGGCCGAAACAGTCGTTTGGTCTCTGCTAGGATGGGAACTCTTCACGCGAACTCCAACCGGAACGGCTGTGCTCGGCCTGATGCCAGTCGTGCCTTTGACACTCATCTCAGCGCTCTTGATGGTAGCAGTATCCGGTTTGACCTCCAAGCCCAGTGATGCCACACTTGGGCGCTACTTCCCTGAGGAGAGGTCTGTAGCTGCCCGTTAGTGCACGATGAGTGTTCGGATCGCGACTTGAGGTGTGAATTGGAAGATTTTCGCGATTCGAGAGCCCCGCACAGGATGACCTTGAAGCCGGCCTACCTGATTTTCCTCGGGAAAATCACTTCTTGCCTGTATTGTATCCTACCGCACGAATCCCGTATCTTGTTCTTGGGCAGAGTATCGGTACCTCCGGCATACAGTCTCCTGTTTGTGGCATATTCTGGCGCCTAGCGGGAAGGAGATCTGTCAAGGATATTGGAAATTCGAAGGACTTGCGGATGTCGATCAAGCCTGCTCACGCGGGTCTTGAAGGCTCAGCGGGCCTCAAATCCACTTGCCAGAGCGAGGAGCGGTCTCAAGCAAAGTCTACCATTCGTTAAATGCTTTGTGGAGGTCATCTCGCAATGGCAGAAGCTCCTACAATCTTGGGAATGCAACAGCTCAGCCGAGTGGCAGGCGAACAAGGTCAATGCTATGAGGCTTATGTAGCAAAGGAAGAAGCTCGTGAAAAATACCTTCAAAACTTTTATCTTGCTGGCTGGTTTGACGGCTCTATTGTTAGCCGTTGGAACCGCCATCGGAGGCAAAAATGGCTTGATGTTAGCACTGGTTTTTGCAGGCGTCATGAACTTTGCTGGCTACTGGTTCAGTGACAAGATCGCTCTTTCCATGAACGGCGCCCAGGCTCTTTCAGAGAGCCATGCTCCAGATTTTTACCGGATGGTACGAGAGTTGTGCCTGCGAGCCAATGTGCCTCTACCGCGGCTCTATGTGATTTCCAGTCCAACGCCTAACGCCTTCGCCACCGGGCGCAATCAGGAGCATTCCGCCATCGCAGTTACGTCTGGGATTATGAATCTCTTGAGTCGGGATGAACTGGAAGGCGTCGTGGCTCACGAACTGGCCCACATTAAGAACCGGGATATTCTTATCAGTTCGGTAGCCGCCGTGATTGCCGGGGCCATTAGCCACCTGGCCTATATGGCACAATGGGCCATGATTTTTGGCGGGACGGCACGTGACCACGAGGATGAGGAGGGCAGCGGAGGGTTGCTGGGAGGCATTGCCATGATAATCGTTGGACCGATTGCGGCCATGCTCATCCAAATGGCTATTTCCAGGAGCCGGGAATATCAGGCAGACGTGGTGGGCGCTCAAATTTGCGGGAGGCCGCAATCCCTGGCCAACGCTCTTTTGAAGTTAGAGTATGGAAACAAACGTTTCCCGATGGTTGTCAACCCGGCCCAGGCCCAGATGTATATCGTCAATCCACTCACGGCCAGTGGAATTGCTCACCTGTTCAGTACTCATCCTCCCATCGCCGAACGTGTCAAACGACTGCAAGAGTTTAGCCTCCAACGGATGAGGTTTGACACATGAGCGCTTCGACTCGATCCCGGCCATAATCGCCATTACTTTGGACCCGAGCAAGGCAGGCCCAATGATGAAATGGTGCCAAGCGGCAGAAAGGAGCCCCAAAAGAATCGTCAGATTCTAGCTCTCATCCTGCCATTGGCTGAGGTATGAACTCGTCTTGCCTGAGATCAAGGCCTGCCACACGCCGGAGCGGAAATGCTGGAGGCCTGCCGATTCGGCGGAGGCTTTCCACGATCCGCTGAGGCTGCCCCCAATCACACCAGAGCACGTCTCTCAGTTCAATCACGGCGATCTGCTTGGGAATGCGCGCTAACAAATCCGAGGAGAAATCCCGTTGGGGGATCCCGGCATAAGCAGCCTGCAAAAATGTGCCTTGCTGCGAGGTTCCGATGGCCTCTCGGTAACGCTCAAACAACCTGATCATGTCTGGGAAGCAGTGCCTCCCTATCGCCCACAAGCTTTCCGCCCCGGCTGCCAGAATCAGTGTGCTCCAAAGATCTCCGGCTGCGATGGCGGCCCTGCACTTTTCCAAGTCTGGCTTTTCCAGAAAGGCCTCGACGGCTCGTACTCGGTTTCCGCCCATCCAACCCAGGTGCTGGCCTGGGTGAATCCAGCCATACTCCGTTTCAAGTCCATCCGGAGAAACTCCCAGGAGAAACAGCCACGACTTTAGCTGTTGTGACGCAAGAACCGTAGCCCGCACCATCTCTACAAATCGGGTCTCGGGATATACAAAATGGTCCGAGGGATAGATTACCACTGTAGCCTTCGGATCGCAGGCTCGGACGTGCGCAACTGCAAGAAAGATGGCGGCCGCCGTACCTCGGTTGGCTGGCTGCAGAATCACGCTTCCTGGTCGCCCTCTAAGCTGCGGCCAGGCTGCCCACCGATGGGACCGCGCAATCACCGTCACCTTGCACGCTGGTGCCGAGATCTGGTCCGCACGATCCAACGTATGCTGAAGCATGGACCTTGTCCCGACAAATGTGCAATACTGTTTGGGCTTATGATAGCCTAGCCACCGTTCGACCAAGTTCTTAAGCCGGTTACCTTCGCCGCCCGCCAGAATGATCGACCAGACATTGCTGCCGTCATTTATCCGATTCATCAACTCCCTCCTTAGCTACACCATCTGGTAAGCCATGTCTGGTGGCTGCAACGTCCAGATGGAATCCGCGAAACGCCCAGCCGCTCGGGACGAATGGCACGAAAGGCATGATCGCGCCTCGGGAAGGAGTCGCAGTTCGGCGCCCCCACTACTTCAGCAGCCGGTTGGCTGCGAGACGCAATCCGAGGCAACAGGACGCCGAGCCGAAACCGTGTCGCGTTGGGAACTACCGCGGCACTAAGCCGGCTCCTGCCTTGAAACGATTGTCACCGTCTCGCGCAGTCCTCTGTCGCTTGGGCGGTGGAATCCCCTTCTTTTTGACTTTGACAATTAATACAAAGTTTTACCCAGGCAAGAGCTTTTAAACGTTTCTCATTGATAGGTTCCTGGCATTCTTCACATAATCCATAGACCTCGGTTTGTATTCTTTCCAAGGCTTCTTCTACCATTTCCAGGGTTTTCCTCTCACGCTCACAAAGAGAAAGGAATTGATCTTTAAGAAGCGACTGAACACAAAGGTCATAAATATCCCCTTCGGAATCCTCTGAATAAATCGTCGCCTGAATGGGCCATTTCTGAACCTTCGAGTAGAGCTCTTTTCGCTTATTGATCAGAATCTGTTTGTAGAGTTCCTGTTTGTCTTTATTCATGGAGGCTCCTCGGGGTACGCCGCTGACGCCAGGACACGAACGCTCTCGCCTGAGTGAGTGGACCTATGAACCTAAAAACGAGAGTTAGCCACAGAGGCACCGAGACCACAAAGGCGGCAGATAAGGAGCGACGTCTTCAAAAGGTCTGAAAAATTGTTACCCTCGGGGTGAAGATAAAGCATCTGAAAAGTCGCCCTCTTTTCCACTGGCTCTGTGCTCTTCGTGACTCCGTGGTAATTCCAACTGCCGGATTTAGGATGAAAGCCTCCGTTTAGCGTTGTCACGCGCCTCCTGCGACCCCACCATGGTCTCCGCCCACCCTTGGCTTACAGGGAACAGGATACGGGTGGTGGTAGTGGGTCACAATACAGGCAAGAGGGGATTTCTTAGCAAAAAGTCGGGTATGCCGACCCGATCGAAATACCTGTTGTGGCTTGAAGAAAATCTGGTGCCTTCGTCGCTAGCAAAAAGCGAATTCGGCCTCAGTGGACCATCAAAAGACCTGGGGTCCCAGGGTGAACAGCTCCGCAGTCTTACGGACAGATCGTCAGGCATAAAGTCCTGGTGGAAGCTGAAAGTTCTTAGGAGGTCAGGAAATGATCTTCTTACGGACGGCGTAGAGTACCAGTTCCGCCGTTTTGTGCAGGTCGAGCTTCTGCATGATGTTGGTGCGGTAGGTCTCGACCGTGTAAGGGCTCAAATTCAACAGCGCCGCGACTTCCTTGTTGGTTTTTCCCTCAGCCAGCAATTGCAAGATCTCTTTTTCGCGTTCGGTCAGCAAATCGTAGGAGTCCTCAAGCCCCTTTTGTTGTAACTGTCGCAGGTAATCTTCCAGCAGAGTTTTGGCAATGCCAGGGCTGAAGAAGGGTCTCTTGGTAGCGACGGCTTGAACAGCGCGCACCAGATCGGCGTCTGCAGAATCCTTGAGAAGGTATCCCTTGGCGCCGGCAGTGAGCGTTCGCATCAGATAGCCTTCATCAGAATGCATGCTCAATATAATGATGCCCACTTCGGGGTTGCGCTTCACAATCTGAGCCGTGGCCTCAATGCCGTTCAGTTGGGGCATGGCAATATCCATAATGATCACGTCGGGGCGAAGTTGCTCCGCCATCTTAACGGCTTCTCTTCCGTTTCCAGCTTCTCCAACGACCTCCATCTCGGACTGGCGTTCCAACAAGAAACGAAGCCCTTTTCGGACGATGCCATGATCATCGGCTAGCATGATGCGACCTGCAGCAGCGTGCCTGTTTGCGGTTGGGAAAAGATCACCACCTTGCCTCCCAGTTCTCCCACTCGCTCTTCCATTCCGATCATGCCCAGCCCTTTTCCGGAGGGCTTCTGGGGCACGAACCCTACGCCGTCGTCCTGAACCGTCAACGAAAGCCAATTCTGGTCGCCACGCAACGTGATGCGAATGCTTTTGGCCTTGGCGTGACGGGCACAATTCGTCAAGGCCTCCTGAACGACCCGGTAGATGCAAGTTCGATGAAGGTCCGAAAGGTGATCGAGATTACCATCGGTCTTGGTAGTGACCGGAACACCGCTGCGTCGAGAGAACTCACGCGCTTGCCATTCCAGTGTAGGCGCCAGGCCAAGATCGTCCAGCATGGAGGGGCGCAATCCCATGGCCAAGTCTCGTACCACGTAGAGCATCTGTCCGGCCAGCTGCTTCGCTTCCTCTAGGTGTTGTTGGAAGCGTTCTCCATCTGCTGCTCGCAGTTGCTCGAGGGTGCCAAGCTCCATGCGCATTGCCGTCAGCATCTGACCCACTTCATCATGGAGTTCTCGCGAGATGGCCTTGCGCTCGTCCTCCTGGGCCCGGACCAACTGCTGCGAGAGGCGTCGCAGTTCCTGCTCGTGGCCTTCGGCCTGTTTTCGCTGTTCCTCGGCATGTTGCTCCAGACGGGAGATGCGAAAGATGCTGCCGACCGCCACCAATAGACCAAGTGACAAGGCGACGGCACCCATTTTTACGAGGTAACCGCGGAACTCTTGCCGGCTTTGGTAAGTCTTTTGCTGCTCCATCTTGAAATTAGCTTCATTGAGGTCTCGAGTCTCGCGGGCCATCGATAAAACCGCGCTTTTGCGAGCCAGAACCTGCTGCTCTAAAAAGGGGGAACTTAGCGCACGTTTCTGTGAAGAAGTCCATTCAAAGACCGGCTCTAGAGTACTCCAATAGGTATCTACTTCTGACCGAAGACGCTTCAGTATGCCTGCTTCTTCCGGGCTGTTTTGTCGCTCGAGCTGGCTGAGATGTTTTGCGATGGATGAGCGGAGTTCCAACCGGTGTTGGCGATAAGAGGCGTCAGCGAGCACAAAGGTGTCCACTAAGAAATCACACATGAGAATGGCGGAAAGATAGACGTCGGACTGAATCTCATTCAGAGCCTGTTCAGTACTCTGGAATGCCTTATGCATCGAGAAGGTTTCTACGTAAATCTGCTCAGCCCTTCGCACCGCCCCCAGAGCCAAAAGGCCAATCAATATCAACAAACTTCCGAAGCCGGCGGTCAAGATGGGCCAGGTACGGGTTTTCATAGCGCCCCCTCGCGGGCTACCCTCGTTCAAGGTTACACCGCCCTTCTCTGATTTGCTCACCTTTTGCTTATACCTCCAATTCCATCGAAAGCAAGGTGAATCCTCAAGCCAGAACGGACCGCCATTCGTGCCTCTGCGCCGGTTCTGATCAGATGTCAATCCATCCGTCTTCACGAGCGAGGGCGCTACCTCGATTAATAACGCAAAATCATGGCGACGTGTTGATGGACCTCCAGCGTGCCTTTGTCCACAAAGACGACCTGACCCCCTTTGGACATTACCATCTCGATGAGTGCGTCCACTGCATCATCGATCACGCCCGGCGCTGAAGAATCATCCGCCGGCACCAAACGCAGGCCGCTGGCATCCAGTCGAGCAGGGTAATAGAAATCCTCTTCCACCAGCAAGGTAGCACCTCGACCTTCCTTCGCCATAGGCCACGCTTCGCCTATGCCGGAAGCGCCAAGGGCCACCTCTAACTCTTTGAGCACCTCCTGCCGCTGCTTCGCCAGCCCCGCCCGTACCAGCGGCCAAACCAGCTTCGCCAATTGACGAATGGGGGTTTTATCGTGGCTACCGGTTAGCCTGGTGAAGAGCAGGTTCCTATTGGCTGATACCTCATCGAAGAAGGCCAGATCGCGATCTGTGCCCACCAGCGCCAAAGGCAAAGGATTCACTGTCGCTATGCGGCCAAAGGCGGCATCGACCCGGCGAAAGAACAGGCGATGGCGGTCGTCCCGGTAAGCGGACTTGTTGACGCCGTCGCCACCGGGCATTGAGAGGTCCACACCAGGGCCATTGTAAGTCATGGGAAAACCGTCGTTCGTCATTTCGACCAGGATCTCGCGGCACCCTTCGTAGAGGCGGGTCGGCTGCTCGCTCAAGACCAGCACCCAGTATCGCTGGCTACGGTTGAGAACAAAAACCAGGTCGCGGGTAGCAAAGGTTTCATCCACCACCACCCGCTCTTTGAGCCTAAACGGTAATTGGAACTTGAAGGCGTGGTCCTTATTCACAAACAGGGCCAGGCCATCCAGGGTGTAACGGTAGTCAATCTGCGCCACCAAGTAGTTCAAACGCGCCAGCAGGGGAGAGACTTCCCGACGGGAGAATTCGGCTAGTAAACGATCAGTGGCCTCTCTGACCAGATTCTTGACTCGGATCGGGTCCTGGCGTTTTTCGGGATCTTTCCGGTGGGTCGGCAATAGGATGGAGAGCGCCGGATATCCACGAATAGCTTGCAATTCTTGAAGATCTTGTTGATTCATGAAAATCACGCTCCATGAAGACCGTTAGTCCCCGTGTGTTTCAGGATTGTGTTCCAGGTCGACAGCTATCTGTTTCAAAAGCCTCTGCTCGGCGCCACAGATCTTGGAGCCTAATCCCCAGAAGCCTCCTGAGGCTGCCGCAATAGTGGTGCAGTCGAAGATAAGTTGGCGCTTTCTGACTTTCTGTTCTTCCAGAGGCAATGCTTTCAGCCTGTGTCGGATCACCCGTAGGGTCCGTTGAAAAAACTCTCCCGATGGTCGATGATCGAGCCAATTCATCAACTGCCGGTAAGCCAGACTGCCTTCATTAGCACCGCGTAGCCCTGAGGCTTCTACGATTCGCTTGCGCTCTTGGTTGGTTACGTGACCATCAATCCAGGCAACTTGCACGAGTGGTACCAAATGCAGCAGCATCACCGTTTGGTATGTGTAACCGAGTTCTTTCAGATCCTGCAGAATCTCTGCGTCTGCAACGCCGGCGGCTTCGGCCAGATGTCCGCGTTCGGCTTCTAGTTCAGCTTCCCGACGCATCTTCTCGACCGATTCCGCCTCCATCTTCCGAAAGTAGTCTTCTTCTTTCGATTTTCTTAAATTGGCAAACGCATCGTTACTCGACATAATTGCCTCCCAGGAGAAAGTTGGACATCGGCTTGTTGCAAATGAGATGAATCGAATGTGCATGCCACCGACTCGGGACTTAAACCGCCTCGTTTCCCGGTCCCATATTTGGTCCTCTCTAAGAAGGTTACGGTCACCAGCGGCAATTCACAATACAGGCTTGAGGTGATTTTTCAGGAGAAATTACGGTAGCTAGCAGAAGGCCAAAACAGGCCGGGCAAGCGCCGCGTTAGTTAGGCCGGCGCAGCGAACTCTGGAGGCAAGCTGTCGATGCCTATCCTGGCGTCCAGTTTCTCCTTTGCGCAAGCCGTAATTAGCAGAATCATGAGACTTCCTGGGCCACAACCGTTTCTGGCGACTGGTCTCCTTCGTGGGACCTTGACACAGAAAGGCTAAAGGATTCTCGACGGCAACCGTTAAGAGAGCACGAGTGAGCTAGCTCGACAAAATTCGATTGCCTTTCCTTGCTAAGGGTTAGGAAGGGCTTGCTGGAGGGATTCATGTTCCGAGGTTTCTTCCCAGGTTCTAAGCCTCAGTCGTCGGCCTTAAGACAGCATCGCTGGAATTGGGCAATGGTTCAAGTGCCAGTACTCCTGGCATTCATTTCTTTCAAGGGGTCGCTTCAGGCCGCGCCCGTTGAAATGGGCACGATTCAGATGCTCATCTCGCAGCGCAAGGTGGATGAGTTGAAGAAGTTGGGTCCGGGCGTCCTGCCCATTATGGCTCGTTTATACGAGTCCTCTAATGAGGCTGAGCGAACCAACATAGCTCAGGCATTTTATCAACTCGGTTGGAAGTCGGCGGAAGCCAAGCGGGTGCTGATGAAGGACGTCCATACGCAGAACCAGTATCTACGCCTCCAGGTGCAGTGGGCGCTGGGTCGCGTGAGTAATGACGTGGACGTTGTCGAGGTCTTGCTGAACAACATGCAGACCGACTCTAATCCCTTGTTCCGCGACAAAGCCGCCTGCGCGCTTGCTTACGATCAGATTCACCTCACCGAAAAGCAGAAGGTCCGGCTCTTCCAGGGGCTCATCCAATCTCTCAGAGACTCCAAGCTGGATGTGCGGCGCATTGCGCTGCTGGCCTTGAGCATTCAGACAGGACAGACCAAGAACTTTAACCCAGACGCCCCTGTCGACCAGCGGGAAGCCAGCATTCGGGAATGGGAGCAATGGCTCGAAGAGTACAAATCCAATTTGTAATTCTCACCCTGTTGCTGGCGCCGCGTTTCACAGCGCAGTTGAACCCTTCCAACGTGCTGGTGAGCTATAGCTTCGATGATGGAGATCTCGCCAGCGGCCCGGACACCTTCTCCGTCTTTGCCCATGCTAAGGGAACCGTCACACTGAGTTTGGCCAGCCATTTGAGCGGATATCGTTCCGTGGAGATTCGTGACGTCGCCGGAGACGGGGATTTCCCCGAGCTCCAAGGATATTTTCATCCGCGCGACAAGGGTAGGCTGTTTCTCCACTTCGCCTTGATGGCAGCGACCCCCCATGAAGAGTTGAACATTGCGCTGGCAGGTCCAGAGTGGTTCACCTTGCGCAAGAACGGAATTGGCTTCTGGCTGAGAACCCAGGGAGGCTATCTCTGCCAGGTTTCTGACAATGTCGTCAATGTGGCCTACGACATCGATCAGGGCGTTTATGATTTGGTCATCAACAAAGAGGCACAGCCGAAGCCGGTAATTTCCCTCACCAGACAGTCAAACGCTCCCAACCAGCCCGGATCGGTGGTCGACAAATTCTCATTCATCGGAGACAAGGGAGAGGATAGGTCCAACGTGGCGTATTATGTGGATGACGTCCTTGTGGGGGTCGACGAAGCCATCATTCAGTTGCCTTTTGTGGCCCCAGGGCGGAGAAAGCTCTTCATTGATTATTGGAATGAATCTCAAACCCAGCTTCGCAGCAAGCCAGGACCCTTGGAGGTCATGGGACTTTCCGACCTTGGGATTCGGTCGAAGGAAATTCAGTCCCTCCGGAATGAAGGATTATGGGACCTGCTGTTACAACTCATCTCCGGCAAAAAGCACCGGACCGATATCCCTTCCGATGTCTCCGCGGAAAGCAACCAATTGCTTCACGCGGTAGGTTTCTGGAGAGACGGGTGCGAAGCCATGGAAAAGGGCGAGACCATAGGCGCGTTAGCTGGTTTTGAAAGGGCCGATCAGCTTGTTCCTTCTGGAAAGATTTACGGAATGGATGCGGTGTTAGCCCTCGCAGCACTCGGCCAGTGGCAGGAGGTGGATGCCCGGCTCAGCCGGATTTATTCAGACTGGCAAGGCGATCTGCGCCTTCCGGTGGCGCTTGCCAAGATTGGGCTGGTGCGGAAGAACCTCGACGAGGCGGAACAATGGTTGCGCGGGCCTGCAGAACAAGTCCCCGACGAGCTCGGCCAGGGATTGCTGCGCCGTTTGAGAAGTGGCGGAATCAACGAGACCCTGCTGGAGACCCTTCGAAGCCGTTTCCCCGACAACTGGGCTGACTACGTCCGCGACGTCCTCATTGCCGAAGAATACTTCTTCGTCTTACTGTGGAAAAACCAGGCCCCCGAAGCAGAACAGTTTGCCGAGCGCATGGTCACTCGTTATCAAAGCTTGGGTATCTCGAGCCCGAAGTGGTTAGAACGGCTTGGCGATGCTTCATTCTTAATGGGCAATTTCGCAGTGGCTCTGGAACGGTACGAAGAAAGCCTTAGGAAAGATGACGGGAACGCAAGCATCCTGGTGAAGTTGTCGGACGTTCACTTTCGGTTGGGAGATCTCGAAAGGGAGCGGTTTTATCGCGAAAAGATCTACGGCAGGCTAAGCTCGGAATAGCGTTTAGCAAGAGTGCATCCTGGCGCTTCAGACAGCGGCTGGAGTCGCTTGGAGATCACTTCGAGTGGAAGGAAAGACCATGAGACGATTCATTTCACTTTTTGCCTTGAGCTTTTTGCGGCAGCCGATTGCTTCTGCAATGACTGTGGAGGAAGCCTACCGGGCCATCCCGCACGAAAGCCCTCCTGAAGACTGCTCCGCCGAGGGCTGTCTTTTCCTGAGCAACCAGCGCATGGACGTGCTGAGCGGCTTGGAGCGGGATAACACTGAGGATCGACGTGGCGGAAACCCCCAGGGTCAGGGTTTTTACCAGGTTGCGGCGTGAAATCTGATGATCCTGCACAGCCTACCTCCTGATCACGACCATCCGATTTCAGAGATTTCCCTTTCGGGCTTCCTCCAACAAGTAATCGGAAGCTCGCCAAGCCAAGGCTAGGATGGTCAAAGTGGGGTTCTTATCGGGATTGGAAACGAAGCATGCCCCGTCCATCACGAAAAGATTCTTCACCTCATGGGCCTGACAGAACCCGTTAAGAGCTGAGGTGCGGGGCTTGTCGCCCATTCGCACGGTCCCCAACTCATGAAGGACTTCTCCGGGCCGGTTCAACTGGTAAGGGCGGTCAGGCGGGGAGGGTGATTTCAGCGGCTCGCCCCCACCGGCCAGAATGATTTGTTCAAAGGTTTCCTGCATATCTTTCGCCATTTTGATGTCGTTCTCGCTCCAGCGATAGTGAAAACGCAGGACTGGAATCCCCCATTGATCCACCGCGCTCGGATCAATCTCACAGTAAGTATCTGGATTGGGGATCATTTCCCCTCGGCCGCCAAATCCAACGAATGATCCGTACATCCGCCGAATGTTCTGCTTCAGTTCACCCCCAAACCCTTCGACGCGTTGACAGATGCCAGGTAGGGCATCTGGCGGCCGCCGCCAAATTCTATGTGGTAGCCTCGCAAGAAATCTCTTTTTTGATTCCATTTCCACCAGGGGATGAACATGTGCATTCCACCGGCGCCTTCGTCATCATGCGGGGGGAGCTTCTCCATTTGCGGGAAGTACCCCGTCATGCCGGAACCTAACGTATCCGTTAAATAGCGGCCCACAACGCCACTGGAATTCGCCAAGCCATTGGGGAACTTTTCTGAGCGCGAGTTGAGAAGCAACCGGGCTGATTCGCAAGCACTGGCGGCAACCACGACCGCCCGGGCTCGAACCTTTTTCTCCTGTCCGGTCGTCTTGTCCACGTAGCTGACAGCGCGCGCTTTCCCCGCGCCATCCACCATGATTTCACGGGCCATAGCGCGGGGAATGATTTCCAATCGGTTGGTTGCCATGGCGGGTGGGATTAACACGAGGGCAGAATTGAAGTGGGAGGCGGTTATGCACCCCCGTTCACACTGGCCACAGTAATGGCACGGGGGACGTCCGTGGGTGGGCTGGGTGATGACCGCGCGCCTTCCCGGAACGCAGAGGATGCCCAGTTTGTCGCAGGCTTTCTTTATCAGGAGCTCATAACAGCGCGGCTTGGGTGGTGGTTGAAAGAGACCGTCGGGCGTGCTGGCAATGTTGTCCTTGGAACCATACACACCAATATAGGCTTCCGCTTTCTCATAATACGGGGCTAGATCCTCATAGCTGATAGGCCAGTCATCACCCATACCATCGGTCGAGCGGGGCTTGAAATCCCATTCCGACATGCGGAGTGAGATTCGCGCCCAAGCGTTCGTACGTCCGCCAAGGATACGCGCCCGCAGCCACGCGAAGTCACTGCCGGGCGCTCGCGTGTAGGGCTCGCCTTCGATGTCCCAAAACACCCGGCGTCGAGAATTCCGAGAGATAGGGTTGGTTATAATACTTGCCGCCTACCCCTGCCCCCCGATGGGATGAATCATAGGGCATGGCGTGCTCCCTGAAGTCCTGCTCTGGATTCAGCATGGGGCCGGCTTCCAGCAACACCACATTCAGGCCGCCCTGGGTCAAGACCATGGCCGCCGTGCCGCCGGCAGCTCCCGAACCAATGACGCATACATCCCAGACCTTGGGCTTTTCTATTATCTGTGGCATGTGAAGCCGCCCGTCGAGCCGCTCAGATGAAAAATATACAGTAAATCGGACACAATGGATTGTAAACAAGGAAATCGCGAACTGTGGTAAGCAAATGAAATGTCCGGTCTAAGGGATTCGGGCAGGGATAATGCGACATTCGAATGGAGATTCACAGGATTTCGCACTTTCCAGCCCGAGCACTGGAGCGGGCTATGAAGATTCAAGAGGTGATTTTGCGGGGCAGCCAGTGAATAGATTTTTATGGATGCAACCGGTCTGGTTGCCCACTCGCCGATGCCGCTACTATTCTGATCGACGCTCGACAATGGGACCCGCAATGGCTTTGGCAAAAGGGATAGCAACTGACGCATTATTTCATACCCGCTGACATCTCCACTGTCATCGCACGACCTGCACCGACGACGTACTCATAATACGTTGCTAGCCAGCCCGCGATCCAAAAGCCTAAGTGGCGACCTATCCTGAAAGGATTCAGGAAATGTCAATTCTCCCAGAAAAATCGACGTGACATTTCAAACAATCTTAAGTTACTGCCCAAATCTTGAAATAAAAGGAAATTCTCTTGACTTTGTTCTCCTTCTTAAGATATTAAGGCCGAATACATCGTGGAATACTTACAGGGCCACTCGGGGCAGTCTCACGTAATCTTGAAGGTTCCCAACAGGGAAGAGGTTATTCTTGGCCGGCTGCGGATGTTGATTCAGCTTGCGCGGACTTATTGAACTCCAGAGCCCACCTTCTGCCTTCTGGCGGGCCCTCGTAAGAACGGGAATCTCGGGAGATCTGGGTTTTTGTGTCGAAACTGCAGGGTCAAAATCAGACGGGCACGTGGGTACTAATCCACTTGCTGATGGTTCTGAGTTTCTTGACCGGAAAGTATACCTACACCCAGGCGAAGCAGAAATCGCTTCGAAACCCGTTCACCGGCCAGCCAGCGGCAATCAATGAAGGGAAGTCCATTTTTCGGACTCAGTGTGCCCTGTGCCATGGAATAGAGGCACGGGGAGGGCTTAAAGGCCCCAACCTGACCTCGGCCCGCTGGACGCATGGTGACAGCGATGACACCATCTTCCGAACCATCACCGAGGGTGTGCCGGGTACTCAGATGCCTGCAAATAATTTCCCCCCCGAGAAGACGTGGAAGCTCATCGCTTATCTGAGAAGTCTGTCCGCTCGTGCTAGCGTGTCTGCTCTCGGAAATCGTGTAGCCGGCGAGGAGATCTTTCTTCGGAAGGCCCACTGTTCGCAGTGCCATATGGTTAACGGTCATGGAGGACGGTTGGGACCCGACCTGTCGCGCATCGGCGCCTCGCGTTCCATACCGTATCTGAAGGACAAGATCCGTGAGCCAAGCAAATTGGGCGAGGACATGACCGTGGGTCTGTGGTGGGAGCTTGGACTGCCGTTGGTCTATCAAACGGTCACCTTAGTCACTAAAGATGGCCGACGCATCACGGGTGCGCTTCGGAATGAAGACACGTTTTCGATCCAGCTCATGGACCAAGGCGAAGAGCTTCTAATGTTCTGGAAGAAAGACCTACAGCAAGTGATTCACGAACGAAGCTCTCTCATGCCCAGATATGACGAGCAGAGGCTGAGCGAAAAAGAGCTGCAAGATCTCCTGGCCTACCTGGATAGCTTGGGTGGGCCTTGAGCAGGCGTGCCAAACTATCCGCCGGGCACTCAGTGACGTCTGCGGAATTACGTGACGTGTCCCCTCGCCTCTCTGCCCTGGGGAGCTGTGAAGAAATTGAATCCAGCTGAGATCGGGAGGGCGAGGCTCCCGCCGAGCCTCATGGGGCAAGGACTTGCTAGGGCGATGGCTCGCCAGGAGACTCGCCCTCCCAATTCCTTCACACCTTCTGGGGAGAGGGGTGAACGCTTGATAAGCGTTCACAAGGCCGCGTGGGGTTGGCCGTCACCGTATTCTGCAGCATTCAAATATTGGCTGGAATAACAGTTAAGAATGAAGAGATGATGAAAAGAAATATGCTCTGGCTGAGTCTGGGGCTGGCAGGCTTGTGCAGTGGCTCGGTGAGTGCACAGGTCTCTTTCGAGCGTCTGAGGAAGACAATACAGGAACCGCACAACTGGCTCATGTACTCCGGTGACTACGCCGCGCGCCGCTACAGCACACTCGAACAGATCAAGCGGGATAACGTACACCGGTTAGCGGTGCAATGGGTTTTCCAGACTGGCACCCCAGGGCCGTTCGAGTGCACACCACTGTTACAGCGCTGAATAACCGCGTGTACGCTTTGGATGCCCGGACTGGCCGTTTGATTTGGCGCTACGAGCGTTCGTTGCCCGAGAAAATTCCCCTCTGCTGTGGTCGAGTCAACCGCGGGGTAGCAGCGCTTGGTAACAAGGTTTTCCTGGCCACACTGGACGCGCATGTGCTGGCGCTCGACGCCAAGACAGGAAGCATCGTGTGGGAGGTGAAAGCTGCCGATTATCGCAAGGGCGAGACCTTTACTCTGGCTCCCCTGGCCGTCAAGGACAAAATCATGGTGGGTGTTTCTGGCGGCGACTTCGGCAATCGAGGCTTCATTGATGCCTACGAGGCAGAGAGTGGCAAACTAGCTTGGCGCTTCTACACCGTCCCGGGCCCAGGCGAGCCCGGAAACGAAACCTGGGAGAGGGACTCCTGGAAAACGGGTGGAGGGCCGGCTTGGTTGACGGGCACCTACGATCCTGAGCTAAACCTGATTTATTGGGGCACCGGCAATCCAGGGTCGGCGCTATACGGTGAAAACCGCAAGGGCGACAATCTTTACACTAACTGCGTGGTGGCTCTCGATGTAGATACCGGAAAGCTGAAATGGTATTTCCAATTCACCCCCCATGATGTCCATGACTGGGATGCAATTCAAATCCCAATGCTGCTGGATCTGAATTTCGGTGGAAAGCCACGCAAGCTGCTTGTAGAGGCGAATCGGAATGGCTTCTTTTACGTACTTGACCGCGCCAACGGCCAATTTTTGCTGGCCAAACAGTTTGCCCATTTGACGTGGGCAAAGGGAATCAATGCGGGTGGGCGCCCGATACTACTACCTGACACCGATCCGACGCCGGAGGGCAAGTACATCTGTCCCGGGGCTTGGGGAGGGACAAACTGGATGTCCCCTTCCTATAGTCCTCAGACTGGTCTTTTCTACGTCGCGGCGCGTGAACAGTGCGATATTTTCACGAGTTCCGATCGCCCCTACGAAGAGGGAGCTGGTTTCTTTGGTAGTACAGCCAATCCGCCCCCAAAGCAAAAGGAAAAGGATTGGGGAGCCCTGCGCGCAATCGACCCGCTGAATGGAGACATCAGGTGGGAATTCAACCTCTACTCCGCGCCGTTCGGGGGCGTCCTCTCCACTGCGGGCGGACTCGTATTCGGCGGGGATATGGAAGGATATCTCATCGCGCTCAATGCGCAAACCGGTGAGCACCTCTGGCACTTCCAGACGGGTTCCTCGATTTATGCCGCCCCCATAACCTATGCCTTGGACGGGAAGGAATATCTTGCTATTCCTTCCGGAGGCGCCGTTTTGGCGTTTGCCCTGCCGGATGACGCTATTGCCCGGAAGATTTCGAGCAAGGAGTGAGGTCGGCACCAGACCGTTGTGCCGGAGGATCTCGGTTTGGAAAACGGAGAGTGGGAGCCGGCCTCCGGACGGCGATACCCGGATGAAACAGTCGCCGCTCGGAGATCGGCTCCCACCTTCGATTCTGCCAAGATGTCAACGGTCTTAGCCTTAACCAGTAGGAAGAACTAAAGACATCAACATGGATAAGGCCTTTCAGGTCCATCGATTCCAAATGACCAAACAAGTGTGGCGATTCAAAATCACTTGGCTCTTGGTCAGTCGCCCATTTGGGTGGACTTCTCCGGCTACGACACATCGAGTGGGATTCAAGTCGTGCAACAAGGTGCTCTCTTACAAGTGGTTTGGCCCGGTGAGAACGGACGGGCTCTCCGGGTCCGATTTAATATGGCTGATCTGAACTTGCTGATCCGAGAGATTGGCGTGTCCAAGGCATCGACCTTTGTTCCCATCCTTGAAAATGCTTCACCCCAATACATGAGCTTTACCGGAAAACGACGTGGGGGTTGGGACAACTTCTTCGATCATCCTCCGGGTCGCCGCGACGAGATCCGGACGTTTGATTCCTCCCTCAGGGGAAACATGTGTCAGGTTACCAGCGATCATCAACGAGTACAGGTGGCGATTAACGGATTAGAAGTAGGGATCTTTCACGGCCAATTAATCTTTACGTTTTATAAAGGCAGCAATTTGTTAGAGCAGGAAGCGGTCGTGCGCACCGAGGAACCGGACGTAGCTTACTACTACGATGCCTGGTTGACCCACTGCTCTACCAGGAACGTAAAGAGCTTGGCTTGGCTAAACACGGAGGGAGGGCTTGTACGAGATGTCCTCGTAAGCGGACTGGATTACGTTCCACAAATACTGAAAGTTCGTCGCCGTGCCATTGTTGCCGAGGGCTCCAACGGTAGCCTAGGGTTGTTTCCTCCACCTCACAAATTTTTCTTTGCCCGCGACGAAACGATTAACTTCGGTTATGTGTGGCACCGTTTGTACAGCATCTCGGAGCAGGAAGATCTGTTTTCTTTTGGAATCCGGCAGGATCCGGAGGGTGGGCCTGATGACTCCGCGCCCCTTTACAACGCGCCGCCCGGCAGCGAACAGCGATGGAGGTTGTTTTACTACATCAGTGAAGGCGGAGCCGGGGAGGCTCTTCGCGGAATTTCCGCTTTCACTCATAATGACTCTTTCAAGGCTCTTCCTGGATATCAGACTTTTTCCTCGCATTATCATATGAGAGTGGCAGTTTCTTCTCTAGCCAACCAGCAGAAGCCCTATGTCCCGGAATTCAAGGAAGTCTTTAAACAGATGGGCGTGAAGATGGTGCATTTGGCAGAGTTTCATGGCGACGGCCATCCTTATACAAGTACGCGTACCAGGCTGGAAGAGCTGCAGGCTGAGTTCGACGAGTGCAGGCGGCTGTCGGATCCGGAATTCGTCCTGATCCCGGGAGAGGAGGGCACGCAATATTTAGGCGGCCACTGGAGCCTGATATTTCCTCGACCTGTCTATTGGTTCTGGGTTCGCCCGGAGGGTCAGCCCTTCCAGGATCACATAGCGCCGTTTGGGGATGTCTACCATCTGGGGAGTGCCGCGGATACGTACAATCTAGTCCTCAAAGAAAAAGGACTTGTCTGGCAGACCCACCCGCGCACCAAAAGCTCCAGGGATTATCCCGATCGACTCGTAAATCAAGACTATTTTCAAGATCCTCGCTGGTTGGGAGCCGCCTTCAAAGATATGCCCAACGACCTCTCCTCACCTCGTCTCGGCGACAGGGCATTGAACCTCCTGGATGACATGAATAACTGGGGTGGACGAAGGTTCCTGATTGGTGAAATTGACGTGTTCAAAATTGACCACACCCACGAACTCTACGGGCACATGAATATCAACTATCTGAGAATGGATAAGCTTCCCTCGTTCCCTGAATGGGGAAGAGTCCTTGAAGCACTCAGTCGGGGCGACTTTTTTGTGACGACCGGTGAGGTGCTTATCCGCGACTTCCTTGTGGGGGGCAAGCGCTCCGGAGAAAGGGTGGCTGTGACTCCGGGTTCCGCTGTGGAGATTTCGGCAGATGTGGAGTGGACTTTTCCTCTAAACGTTGTGGAGCTGGTTTGGGGTGATGGTAAAGAGGTGAATCGGATGGTAGTGCAGGCCAGCGACACCCCTCAGTTCGGACAAAAGCAGTTTCGTTTCACCCGCAATCTAACCGGTGCCAGGTGGATTCGTTTTGCGGCGTGGGACGTCGCGTCGAACGGAGCATTCACGCAACCGGTGTATCTTGAAAAGACGGAGAATTGAACGTGGATGCGAAACCATTTCGTCCAGGCGGGAGGGAACGCATGCGATTTACAGCGATAGTTGCTCTGGGACTGATCGGGGCCGCTGGCACCTCTGGGTTCTTCCTTTCATCCAGTGCCTCCACTTCCTACGAGGTCATTCATGGCTGGCCGATCTTGACTGA
The DNA here is from genome assembly GCA_003224725.1 of Acidobacteriota bacterium. Lineage (GTDB taxonomy): Bacteria > Acidobacteriota > Terriglobia > Versatilivoradales > Versatilivoraceae > QHZQ01. The sequence continues at coordinate 27,560 of QHZQ01000060.1, forward strand.
CGACTACATTCTCGGCCAGGTGTCAGGAGTGGGCGTTGATTCGCATAACCGTGTCTTTGTTCTTCACCGCGCCGACGTGCCGTGGATTGATAAGCTCAATGACCACCCTATACAGTCGCCCACCATCATGTGCTTTGACTCGGGAACCGGAAAGCTCTTGAGCTCCTGGGGAACTAATATCTTTCTGAATCCTCACGGACTCGCCGTCGATCGCGATGACAATATATGGGTAACGGACTGCGGGCGCCAACAGGTTTTGAAATTTGCTAACGATGGCAAGCTGCTGATGACCGTGGGTGAGAAGGGTAAGGCCGGGCTGGATGGCCAGCACTTCAACCAGCCGACGGATATTGCCATAGCTCCTGATGGATCGTTTTACGTCGCCGACGGTTACGTCAACAGCCGTGTGGCCAAGTTCTCGTCTGACGGGCAGTTCCTCTTGGATTGGGGCCGCCATGGTAGTAAGCCGGGTGAGCTTGACACACCCCACGGCATTGCGCTTGATCGTGAAGGGCGTGTTTATGTGGCGGACCGGGGTAATGTCCGCATTCAGGTTTTCAAACCCGACGGGACATTTCTTTACCAGTGGAAAAGTACCCAACTCGGACGACCGTGGGCCATTCGATTAGGGCCGGACGGATATCTCTACGTTGTCGACGGTGGCGATATGAACGGAGGCTCGAAACCGAAGCCCCCGGATCGCGGGTACATTATAAAGCTGGATCTGCAGGGCAATATCCTGGAGAAATGGGGCCGTTTTGGCAACTATGATGGCCAGCTCTTCTGGGGGCACGCCGTCGCGATAGGGAACGATGGAAGTGTTTACGTAGGGGATATTCAAGGGAGGCGTGTACAGAAATTTGTCCCCCCCAAGAATTAAGTATTCGATTCTCGGTAATACCTCGGGAGGGCGAGGCTCCCGCCGAGCCTCATGGGGGCTGAGGCGATCCCCCCTCACCCCATGAAGGCTTATCAAGCCTTCATCCTCTTCCCCCGATGGGGGCGAGGGGAGAGTAAACTGTAATTTATTACTCCCTCTCCCATCGGGAGAGGGTGGCCGTAGGCCGGGTGAGGGGGTTGCAGCCGACGGAGCGAGGGTCTTCAGCCTCGATGGTGTTGTTCGATGCGTAATTTGGGTTGTTGAGATGTCCAAACCCCAGGGTATGTGAAGCAGATAGTTCTTCAAAGCAGTAAAAGAAGTTTTGAGCGTGGTGGAAACAAGTATTGTGGAAAGATGAGGTGAAAAATGAGTAAATTTGAGAAAGCAGTATCTAGGGAAGTAAGAAGAATCAGTTGGGTCTGCGTTATCTTGTCAATCTGGCTGGCTGCAGCCGGGAGTCTGGTGTTGGCTCAAGTCATCACCAGCACCATTCAAGGGCACATCTCGGATAGCTCGGGCGCGAGTGTTCCCAAAGCCCTGGTCAAGGTGACAAATGAAAGTACAGGAGTTTCTCGCACGGGGTATTCCGCGGAGGACGGCTACTACCGGATCCCTGATCTCTTGCCGGGTACTTACCAAGTCCGTGTGGAGCTATCAGGCTTTAAGACGCTGGTAAAGACGGATGTTGAAGTCACTAACCAGTCTACCGTCAACTTAAATCTCACCTTGGAGGTCGGGGAATTGACCGAGACGGTCAACATTAGTGGGCAGGAAGCACAGGTGGAAACAACTACCGCCAGAATCTCTGAAGTGG
>QHZQ01000618.1 GCA_003224725.1 Acidobacteriota bacterium
CAATTTCTCGCGGCACGCAACGTCTAGTCTACACCCGCGAGCTCATCGACGTGAACATCTGGCGTCTTGAATTGCCTGGTCCTCATGGAAAGATCAGCGCGCCGATGCAACTCATCTCCTCGACCCGCGTTGACGGGCGTGCACAGTTCTCACCCGACGGGAAGAAAATCGTTTTTAGTTCGAATCGCACGGGAATCATGGAAAATTGGATTTGCGATAGTGACGGCTCCAATGCGCAGCAATTAACTTCACTGGGAGGTTACTGTGGAGATCCGCACTGGTCACCAGACAGCGAGCGCATTGCGTTTGATTCGAATGTGGACGGACAGTGGGAGATCTACGTCATCAGCGCTAACGGAGGCAAGCCAAAACGCTTCACCAGTAGTCCAGCCGCCGATTACGTACCCCGCTGGTCGCGGGATGGGAAGTGGGTTTATTTCGGCTCTGATCGCAGCGGCGAGAGCCAGGTTTGGAAAATGCCGGCGCCTGGAGGCGAGGCGGTCCAGGTGACCCGGAAAGGTGGCGCTGTGGCCTTCGAATCTCCTGACAGCCAATGGATTTATTACACGAACGGGTATGAAGACAGCCCCCTTTGGAAAATGCCCAGAGATGGAGGGGAGGAGACCCAAGTGCTCGAATCGGTCCAACAACATGCCTTTGCCATCGTTAAGGAAGGAATCTATTTCATTCCGAGGCCGGCTTCTGCCGGCCATCATTCCATCCAGTTTTTCAACTTCGGGACCAAAAGGATTCGATCCATCGCCACGATCGAGATGCCGATATCCGAGTTCCTGTCCGTTTCCCCCGATGGCCGATGGATCTTATACTCGCAGAATGATCAGATGGGCAGCGATCTGATGCTGGTGGAGAACTTCCGGTGAGGCTGCGCCTCGTGGACGTCTTGCCCCGATGGCTGTCGGTAATCAGAGAAGCGCCTAGCACAACGCGCGGGCCGCTTCCCCCGCTGAAGCCTCCCCAGTTGGCCGTATAGTCCGGTAACCGGAAACTGCCGAATGAAAAAGCTGGTAGCGCTCTACCGCAACTGCGGTATCACCGCCTCGGTCGCGGGTCGTCAGGGAATGAGGACCCGACGTTGGTCATGTGGTCCAATTACCGAGACAGAAAGAAAACCTTGGCGAAGGCTTGACTTAAAAATGGGCATGCAACATGACCAACTCACTGCGACGGGCATCACTTGACGCTACCTCGGACCCAATCGACTATTCCAAGATATGGCTGAGTGGGTTGAATGATGGCGGTTGACTGCTTAATGACAGCGGAGTCTGGAAGTGCCTGGATTCAACTCTGTTTTGCTTACTTCAATACACAACCTCGAACTGATCCTAACACTAACCGGCGGCTTGGCCGCTGCGCTCTTTTTGACTTTCTCTCCACTTGGCTTTAAGTGAGGTCTGCCCAGTAACTAAGAATGGTAAATCGAAACAGCTACCCGCTCGGAGGACCCGTACCCAGCAGGTCTTTCAGCTTGCTCTTCAAGGCAGTTACGGTAAAGGGCTTCTGCAAAAATTCGGTGCCTGCCTGGGCCATCCCATCCTGGCCAAAGGTCTCCATCGTATAACCCGACATGAAGAGCACCTTCATCTCCGGACGCAATAACGACAAGTGACTTGCCAGCTCCCGCCCGCTCATCTCTGGCATCTCTACGTCGGTCACCATCAACCCGATTGGGCCCTTCTGCCTTTTCGAGGTCGAGAGAGCCTCGTTGCCGTTACTCGCCTCCAGTACAGTGTAACCCCATGACCTGAGAAGCTCCCCAACGAAATGCCTGACCAGCTCTTGATCTTCCACTAACAGGATCACCTCTGCGCCAGGGTACGGTCCGGCGCAAACCTTCACAGGATTTAGCTCCCCGATGTTTTCCTGGACTGCTGGCAGGTAGATCTTAAACCTCGCGCCCTGTCCGGGCCGGCTGGTAACCACGACGTAGCCCTCGTTCTGCTTGACGATGCCATAGAGGGTGGACAAGCCCAGCCCCATTCCCTTGCTCTGGTCCTTGGTGGTAAAGAATGGCTCG
>QHZQ01000112.1:0-4703 GCA_003224725.1 Acidobacteriota bacterium
CGATCCCTTAAAAACCGAAATGATCGCTCAGCTTCGTCCAGACCTCTTACTGCTCTCCTTCCCCAAGCGCCGTTACTCAGGCCAGGCCCAAGAAAACAACCGCATTTTGGACCAGGTAGAGATTTCCGGTTTCATTGGCGGTGAATATGTCAGAGGCAGGCTCTCTTTTGATGCAAATACCGACTTGGTTTACAAATATGAATTTGAAATCGAGAGGGACTCGTCCAAGGGTAAGGGTATCGTAAAAGGGGAAGAAAAGTATTTGCAATACCGCGAAGCGAATGGCTTCAAATTCCCCATAGAAATTATTTCAAAACAGGGCAGGAAAGTTTCTAAGCTGACAGTGGGCCAGGTGGACTTCACCTCTGTGCTGAACGAAAATTTGTTTCGAGATCCAGGCCCACCTCCAGCAACCACGAAATAATTGAGGATGCCCACCTTCCAAGCTTTGTTGGTGTTCCTGATCGTGTGGATCGCCTCCTATTACCTGGCGCCGCATTCCAATTCTAACCGTGCCCAAATTCAGTCCGTGGTCTTACAACTGCTTTTGGTTTTAGGATCCTCTCTGGTTGCGAGCAAGATTGTCAATCTAAGACTCAGGAACGTTTTCAAGTTTCGTTCCACTTCTGCTCGAAACCTTCTTTTCACTTTAGTGGCTACTGCTTGCCTTGTCTTTCTCTTGGATGAGGTTAACTATCTGCAGAGCAGATTCGTCGTTCAGCCTGGTCACCTTCAAAATGAAATCGAACGACTGCTCCAGATTCATTCCCTTCCTCAATTGATTGGGCTTTTGTTCTCCATGGGCATCATCCCAATGTTTGTTTCGAGGTTACATCCTGGACAGGCTGTCAGCGGGGGATAACCAGTGGAGATCCATAATGATGTCCTCAGTTCTGTTTGGACTATTTCATCGAAATCTCTACGTGTTGCTGCCTGCCACTCTATCCGGGATTCTTCTAGCATTCCTTGTGCTTCGCGGCGGTAGCCTTTACAATTCCATCGCCTCTCATTTCGTTATCAATGTTTGGGGAATTGCGGTTTCAAATTCTAACATTTCACACTACCTGCCCTGGGTGAGGCAGGCTCAGCCTCTACCTTATGGGGTACAGGGGATTTGTTTAGCGGGAATCTTTGTGGCGGGAAGACTGCTTAAGAAAGAAGGATAATCGAAGAGCACGAAAAGGGAAACCTTCTACCTCAGGGTAAAATTTACCTCAATATTCAGGGCCACATCCACGGGAGCTCCGTTCCTCATTCCTGGACGAAACTTCCATTGCCTTAACGCCTGAATGGCATTTTCATCCAGCCCCAGACCCAGGCCGCGCACGACCTTTAATATTTCAATGGTGCCATCCTTGCGAACAATGGCCGAGAGAACCACGGTCCCCTGATATTTGGCCTTTCTGGCTTCTTCAGAATAAGTGGGATCCACCTTATAAATAACCGTGGGTGCGCTGACTCCGCCGCCTACGCGGAATAGACCGCCACCGGTGCCTCCGCCTTCTCCGGGGCCAACGCCTCCTCCTTTACCGGGTCCGACTCCCCCACCACTGCCTGTGCCAATGCCACCGCCGGTTCCGGGGCCGCTCGAGGGAGGCCCGGGAATTCCAGTCGGATCTCCATAATCAGGGAAATTGAGTTTGGGCAGTTGGGCGAGTTGGGGCACTACTACGGTTGGCTCAACAGGCAGCACTGGAGCCGGATTCACCACCTTTGGAACAGGTGGAGTCAACTGCCGATCCGCCGGACGTGGTAATTTGCCCAGAGAAGCCGGGGTCTTTTCGCGACGCCCACCACCGCCCCCTCCGCCAGATTTTTCGGCGTTGGGCGGCATGTTGAGCAGCAGTTTGCTTGCATCTAATAAGGAGATTTGCGTCTCGGTTTGCTTTACCTTCTTGGTATCTCCCATGAATAACAGTGGAAGAAACAGCATGGCAGCAATCAGGGCCACATGAACCAAGGCAGACAACAAGACCGAGCTGGACTGGAATTTGTATTCTTTAAAAACTTCATCCACTTCAACAGGCTGGGCGGTAATCTGAAGTTCAGGTTGTTCTTCCTTGACAAACAGGTATTTTAGCTGAGAAAAAATCTCCACATACCAGGGTTTTCCCTCGATCAGCAAATCGGTCGCAATCGGTTTGGAGGTAATGTTGGAATAGGACTTTTGATTGGGGCTGACCAGGGATTTAAGATTATCCCAGACAGTCCTGTACCAGGGAGCAGGTTCCACAATGAGATCGGTTTCAATGGGATGCGCGGTGATCGTGTAGATTTTCGTCTCGTGGCTGAACAGTGATTTAAAATTATTGATGAAAGTGCGGTATCTGGGCTCCAATTCGAAATTCAAAACCAATTCAGGTTGCCGTAAAGCTTCAGGTCGCCGTGGAGCAGAGCGATCCACTTCGACTAGAGCGGGCTGATCTGGCTTCGGGCTCGTCATGTCTGAGAGTCGCTGGTATTCCGAACGAGCTTCCCTAAGTTCTCTTTCAATCTCGAGGGTCTGTACGACATCGCTTGGAGACCTTTTCTTGGCCTCTTCCAGCGCAGCCTCCAAGTATTCTACTAAGCCTTTTTGGTCTTCCAGTTGATTCATCGATGCTCCAAAATAGGGCACAAAATCAAAGTCCCACCATTAGACGAAACTTTCGGCCGGGGAAGTTGCCTGGCATTTGATACGGCACATTCTAAATCGTGCTTTAAACTTTGTTAGGGCGCACTCAATCTCTCTTCAACGTGATTAATTCTAGCATAATGAGTCAAAATGGGAAGAAAAAATGTCTTTGGGTCCTGAGCAGAGGGGCCTTAGCCCAGCATTCAAATCGGATGTGTCCTCCCATGTTGCCCGGCCTCGGAGTTCAGACAGACCATGCTTGAGTAAAACTGCCAGGCCAGTCGTACTGAAAATTGGCGACGCCCTGGGTTCCCCGCGGCCATCCATATTCTCCCTCTCCCCCGGCGGCCAATGACATACGGTTGAAACCGGTCCCTGACGCGGGGAGGATTAAGCAGTGGGGGTTGGACACAGGGATGGTTCTCAACATTCCGGATAAGTCCGAGGCAACCTCGTCGCCACGGATTAGAAACAATTACGTCGTGGGCTACCTGAGACCGAGGATTTCATTTTATTTCAGTGGCAGGAATTTCACACAGACGGGTGACGGGACTTTGACGCTGTGGCCGGTTGGAGTCAGGCGGCCGGTCTTGGGATCGATCCGGAAGACTACGACACTGTCGGAATCCTGATTGGCTGCCAGAAGATACTCGCCCTTCGGGTCGATACCGAAATTGCGAGGGGTCTTGCCCTGCGTCGACTGACGCTCGACGAAGCGGAGGGTGCCCCTTTGCGGGTCGATGGCGAAAACTACAATGCTGTCGTGGCCGCGGTTCGAACCGTACAGAAACTTTCCCGAGGGGTGGACCTGCACTTCAGCTGTGCTGTTCTCGTCCTTAAAGTCTGAGGGGAGAGTGGAGACTGTTTGCAGTTCCTTCAGTACGCCGTGGCCGGCATCGTAGCTGAAGGCGGTCACCGTTGACTGCATTTCGTTAATCACATAGGCATACCGGCCCTCAGGATGAAACGCGAAATGGCGGGGGCCGGCTCCAGCCTTGACCGAAACAGAAGGCGGATCGTTGGGGGAGAGGGTGCCTTTGGCCGGATCAAACCGGTAAACCAGCACCTTGTCCAACCCCAGGTCGGCCGCAAAGGCGAACCGGTCGGCAGCGTCCACGTTGATGGAGTGGGCATGAGGCCCCTCCTGGCGCTGCCGATCAACGCTGGATCCCTTGTGCTGAATCAACGCGGTCGCCTCGCGCAACCGTCCGTCTGGCTGGATGGGTAGCACTTCCACACTGCCGCCATTGTAGTTTGCCACCAGGATGTCCCTGCCCGTTTTGTCGACCACCAGATAACAAGGCCCGTCACCACCAGAAGACTGCTGATTTAAGAGAGTCAGTTTTCCCGTCTCCGGATGGATGGCAAAGGCACTCACTGCACCGACCTTCTTGCCGCCGAAGCTGTCCACTTCACTTACCGTAAACAGAAACCGGTGGTTGGGATGGATGGCCAGGAAACTGGGATTCACCGTCTCTGCCGCCACGCCGAGGGACGTCATCGCCCCTGAGGTGCGATCCAGCCGACAGGCATAAATTCCTTGGCTCTTAGGACCTGTGTAGGTACCGATGTAAACTAGAAGCTGGCCGTTATCGGCTGAAGGATTGGAGACCTCAACGCGGGCTGCCGCGACAAAAAATAAAAGGAACGCGATCAGACAGGCACAAACACCTTTGAGCGTTCGTAAATGTTTCAGGCAGACAGAGAGTGGCATCATTTCATTCCTCGAAGGTTCAATGGAGATATAGAGTGGGGCACTGGAACCGTACTTCCGAAATTGAATCAAAACGCACCCCGCACTTCTTACCAAGCCCTCACCCGCACCCCTTTTCCCAAGGGCCAGGCGAGAGTTAATCCGCATTTCTGTTTCCTCTCTTCTTAGGAGAAGGTGCCTGAACAGCAGGACAGTTGAATTCCTTTCGGATCAGGGGACCTCTAAAGGAATTGTACTGCAACGGCCTCAGGACTCCAGCGAGTTCTATCACAATCGTCGTCTCCTCTGCACGCGAAAAACTTTCAACGATAGGCGGTAGCCTTAATGGTGGTTTTGCCGCAGGTAACTTGCGCTAATTGCGACTAATGTCACGCG
>QHZQ01000112.1:4767-15080 GCA_003224725.1 Acidobacteriota bacterium
ATGCGACCCCCGGGCCCGGGTTGATTTATTTTTTGAATAATGTTAGGTTGCAATTCCTTTGCCCCCACAGTTGTTTCGGCTGGGACCCTGGCAACTCTCAAATAAATGCGGTCCAACAAAGTTGAAATCAAAGAGGAGAGATACATGAAAAAGGCGGTTAAGACAAGTGAAGGTCCGGCCCCTCAGGCTCCTTATTCTCAGGCCATCATAGCCAACGGTTTTGTTTTTGTTTCGGGTCAAGGACCGATTGATCCGAGTAGCGGAAAGATAGTCTTGGGTGACATCAAAAATCAAACAAAATTGGTCATGGATAATATTTCAGCTATCTTAAAGGCGGCAGGCTCGTCTCTCGACAAAGCGGTGAAGTGTAGCGTGTTTTTGCGAGACATTAAAGATTTTGAAGCGATGAATGAGGTCTACAAATCCTATTTTAGAACAACTCCTCCTGCGAGAACCACCGTCCAAGCGGGTGATATTTTTGGCGGGATTGGTGTCGAGATCGATTGCATTGCAGTCCTGGACTGATTCGACCGTGCCATGCCAGAAAAGATTGGCTGGGGACTAGTCGGGTGTGGAGACATTGCCAACAAGCGCGTGGCTCCAGCCCTTAAATTGGCCGCAGGTTCACAATTGCAGGCTTGCATTCGAAAAAACCCAGGTCTCCTGCGCGAATTTCAGCTCCGGCACCAGATCCCCCGAGCCTACAGGGATTATTCCGAGTTATTGGACGACCCTGAAATTGATGCCGTCTACCTAGCGACTCCCGTATTCCTTCATTGCTCACAAACCATCATGGCAGCCGAGAAAGGTAAACATGTTCTTTGTGAAAAGCCCATGGCCATGGATTCGCAGGAATGTCGACGCATGATCGAGGCCTGTCGCAGCCGCGGAGTTAAGCTGGGGATTGCCTACTACCGGCGCTTCTTCCCAATCGTCCTGAAAATCAAAGAGCTGCTTGAACACGGAAGTATTGGCGAACCGATTTTGGTCAGAGTGACTTTGATTGAGCATACCCAGGGAGCACTCGAAGCCCCTGCCTCATGGCGATTTATACCAGATCAAGGCGGAGGGGGGCTGTTGATGGACATGGTAAGTCATCGGTTAGACCTGCTGGCCATGCTGTTCGGCTGCCCCCATTCGGTCTCGGCTGTCACTGATACACGAGCTTTCAGAATCGCCGTAGAAGATACTGGCAGTTTGCTTATCCGTTTTGCCAGCGGCGTTCATGCTCTGGCTTTTGCCAGCCACTGTGTTCGCTTTCCTCTGGACGATTTTGAGGTCTTCGGAACCAGGGGACAGCTAAAAGTGAGTCCCCTGAATGGGAGTGAACTGCAGGTTGTCGCCGACAAATCGGAGATCTTCTGTTTACCCAAAGCAGGCAATGTTCATTTGCCCCTGATTGAAGATTTTAATCGCGCCCTTTTTGAAAATCGAGATCCCCTGGTGACCGGCGAGGAAGGGATGAAAGCCTCGCTGATACTGGAAGCCGCCTACCGCTCAGCTCAATTTGGCGAAGTCCTGAAGTTCTCAGGATGGGATACTAGGATCTTATGAAAGCAGTGATTCTGGCGGCGGGTAAGGGAACGCGAATGAAACACCTAACGGCGTCCAGGCCCAAACCAATGGTGGAAGTCTGCGGCAAGCCCATCCTGGAGCACATTCTCACTGCTTTACGCGACTCTGGCATTCGAGAGTTCGTTCTCGTTACGGGCTACTTTGCCGAGCAGGTAGAAAACTATTTTCTGAATGGAGACACCCTGGGGATCCGAATTCACTATATTCGCCAGAAGGTTCAAAACGGAACTGGAGCAGCCTTTCACCTTGCCAGGGAATTGGTGGGAGAAGAAGCCTTCTTTGCTGGTTATGGTGACATTATTACCTCGTTGAGCAACTATCCTCATCTCACACGAGATTTCCAGAAACGGCCTTGCGATGCCCTGCTCTCTCTAAACTGGGTGGACGATCCCAGCCGAGGAGCTGCCGCCTATATTGACCAGGAGAACTTCATCACCGACATCATTGAAAAACCCCCAGCGGGGACTTCCACGTCCCACTGGAACAATGCCGGGCTCATGGTTTTCTCTCCCGTGGTTTTTCAGTATACATCGAATCTTAAGCCTTCGCCTCGCGGAGAATATGAGATTACCGATGCCATTAAAGCCATGATTGCAGACAAGCGCCAGTTGCGCGGTTTCAGGCTGGAGGGTTTTTGGAGTGATGTTGGACGTCCGGAGGATATTGAAACGGTCAGCCGTGCCCTCTGCGAAGACAAAGCCTAAAGGCGGTCGATTCTAGCATGGTGTCTGTCAAACCATTATTAGACGCGCTACTCGGGTCCTCTACCGAAATTGTGCAAGAGCTTTCGAGCATCTACGGCGCAGAAACCATTGACTACCAGAAACAGCGCTATGCTCTCTTGCTTAGCAAGTTTCTGGAGCTCTACCCCCAATCCAGCCACCCAGTCGTGGTACGGGCTCCCGGCCGTGTCAATTTGATTGGCGAACATACGGATTACAACGGCCTCCCCGTCATGCCCATGTCGATCAATCGGGATATTCTCGTGCTGGCTTCGGCCAGGCTGGACCATCAGGTCCATTTGAAAAACCTCGACGAGCGTTTTCCGGACTGTCAGTATGAGATAGCGCCCCAAATCCCTCCCTTTGCCAAAGGGGAATGGGGAAACTATTCTAAAGCCGGCGTGCAAACAATCCTGGAGTATTTAGCTTCCCAGGCTGAGTTCCCTCAAAGACTGCCAGGGATGAACTTACTGGTATCTTCCGATCTGCCTCCCAGTGGTGGCCTCAGTTCCTCGTCTGCATTGGTGGTAGCCAATGCCTTGGGAACCGTCCACATCAACCAGATTCAAATCGAAAAGGCTTTGCTGGCAGACCTGCTAGCTAAAGGCGAACGATACGTTGGGACCGAAGGAGGCGGAATGGATCAAGCCGCCTCGCTGCTGGGGGAAAGAGGGCAGGCCTTGAAAATCGACTTCTTTCCTTTGCGTGTGAAACACGTGCCACTGCCCACAGGCTACAAGGTGATAGTAGTCAATAGCCTGGTTAAGGCAGAGAAAACTCGGGCGGCCATGGAAGCCTACAATCGCCGGCCCAGGGAATGCCGATTGATAGTGGCCTTGCTCAATCGCGCGCTGCGCACACTGAAGGGAGAAAAGTGGCGCATCGATCGATTGGCTGACTTGAACAAATTAAAGTTGGACGACCACCAACTGCAAACTGCTGTCGATCAAGCTCTTCCCCCTGGTTGCCTTGGGCTTGGTGAAATCAGTCGAAAGTTAGAAACTTCTGTTCAGCAAATTGAGGCCGAGTACCTCACCACCAAAGAAGGAGGAATTCTTTCTCAGCCTCCGCAAGGATTTCCTCTGAGGCAGCGTTATCAACATGTCCTTTCAGAAGCAAAGCGTGTCGAGGAAGCTGCTCTCGCTTTGGAAAATGGTCAGATCTCAAGAGTGGGTGACTTAATGTTTGAATCCCACCGAAGCTGCGCCAAAGACTTTGAGATCAGTTGCCCTGAATTAGATAATCTGGTTGCGATCGCTCGAGAAGCGGGTGCTGTAGGAGCGCGGCTCACCGGTGCCGGTTTTGGAGGCTGTGTCGTAGCCCTGGTGCAAGACTCGCTCGTAGATCGCTTTACTCAAATCGTTAAGCGCCGATATTTCCAAGAGTACTTGAAGACCGTGCATCCGGAAATCGCAAGTGAATCCTGGGATCTTTCTGACATTATTTTAACCTGTAATGCTACCAAAGGCGCAGATCGAGTTTTTTGAGACCCGCGCAGACTCTGGTGGTAGCGAGCAACGTCATACCGCCGAAGACTCGAGCGGCAGAGGCCACCCTCAAGTCGCTCCTGGCAATGGCAAGGGGGACTACTACCTTACGGTGGCACAGCAAGCTCATTCGTCCGCTTACACATGAACCTCTCCGTAGGCCAACTCGCCCGGGGCTTCCCGGTGAATTAGCATAAGGTAAAGCATCCAGCCATAGAACAGGAGGATGACTATCAATACGGCCCACCCGGGGATATAGCCGATGGCAGCATTGTGTAACAGCTCACCCGTGGAGCGCACGAAAGCGGAAACACCCACTCTGGGCTGAAGAGTGCTGGTGGTGGTCTTGAGCAGCCAGGCCAGCAAGAGAATGAGAAATATCCAACAGTAGTTCCGGCGCAGTCTCCGGGCCATGGCGTGGGTGCGCGTAATGGTAAAGTGCGGAAGACCCAAGTCCTCGCTAAGCTGCTTCATCCAATGGGTCGGATCCGTCATCTCTCCCGGTGCGAACAGGCGGGCGTAATAATTGCGCTCGAGCAATCGCACGCGGCTGCGGTAGACGTGAAAGAAGCGATAACGGCGCGACTCGATAAACAACAACAGGAACACCAGAAGCATCGCAAACAATAGCATGCCGTGGTGGGCATTAGGTGTCGACAAAGATACCGACAACATGGCGGCGCCTCCGGCAATGGCCCAGTTGGTGGTCCGATCGAGCCGGTCGCGCCAACTGATCATGCGCGCCATCTCGCCACGGTAGTAGTGCGAGAGCGCGTTGGTGAATTCCGAGGAGTTTGTCGGAAAAGTCGGGGCCACGAGTTTTGATAGCTCGGCATTATTGGTAATCTCTCTTTGACTGACCATGTGAACCTCACATCAGGCAGGCCTACTTTAATTAGCATTATTTCACAATACGGGTACCTGCTAAAAGTTCCAGTTTGAAAAAGTCCCATTTGGGCCAGGGTGAAAAACCTGCCTACTTGATGAAGGAAGAGACCAGCCTCGAAGAGGAGGAGTGAATTCAGCTTTCTCGGTTACATCGCTCTTAGCGACAAGGTGAATCAACGCTTTCTTAAATAAGTTATCATTGGATCATGCCGAATTTGCTTTGTGAATTGAATTCGATGTTACTTTTAGGGGCGGCCTCGTTTGCCTCCTCATCTGTATCTTCGGGCATTCCAACCTATCAGGTCTTCCGTGCCAACGGCAAACTTGAAGTAGATGGCTTGCTGAAAGAAGAGGCTTGGAAAAAGGCGGCCTTAATCTCGAACTTTAAGCTCCCCTGGGATCAGGAGAAACCACAGGCCACCGAGGCCAGGTTCCTTTGGGACTCTGATTTTCTTTATGGAGCTTTCCGCGCCTGGGACCATGAGATCGTCACTTGGACTGCCCCGAACCATCGGGGGAAAATAGCTGTGACAGACCACGACAGGGTGGAGATCTTCTTTGCCTGGGAAGAGTCTTTAAAAAACTATTACTGCTTGGAAATAGACCCTGATGGCGTGGTATTTGACTACAAGGCCCATTACCATAGGAACTTCGACCCGTCCTGGCATCTCACGGGTCTCAAGGTTGCCAGCAAGATCCTGCCCGATGGATACGTGGTAGAATTGGCAGTGCCTTTGGCTGTCATGAACGAACTGGGTTTCCCCGTGTCGGCGTCGGGGTTTACCTGGAAAGTTGGAGTTTATCGAGCGGACTTTAGCCTCACGCAGCCAGGCAAACTGAAGATGTTGTGGCAAACCTGGATCGATCCCGGCCTTTCCCAGCCTGATTTTCATGTTCCATCTTCCTTTGGTTACTTCGAGTTTGTAAAGAAGTAGGCAGTAATGACGCGAAACCATCTAGTGTCCACCGAGCTCAACCTGAGGAGCTTCATCCTATTGGGTCTGATACTTGTAATGCTTTGCCAGGCGGGGCCGGCACGTCCGCTGGATTCAGAATCAACCGACCGTGCCGTAGCCGAATGGGTTTTGAGACTTGGTGGAAGTGGCATCCTGGAAGGTGATCCACGGGTCTTCTGGAATGTGACCCAGCTCCCGCCTGAGAATTTTCGCCTGCAGGCTATCAACCTGGTGGGCACCCTGGTTGAACCCAGTAAGCTGGAACTGCTCAGCAGTCTGGCGCATCTCAAGGAACTTTATCTCCCGGCATCCATGTGGAATCCCAACTCCGGAAGCAAGCTGGATGCTAATGATGAGTTGCGACACCTTGGGGGACTGACCAGTCTCGAGAAACTCCACCTCAGCCACCATTTTTTGGAAGTCATCCGGATCGAGGATAAAGGGCTCACCCACCTGGCCAAGCTGGTCAATCTCCAAGAACTTCGTCTTGCCCTGACAAAGATCAAAGGCCCCAGCTTGGCCCCATTTAAGAAACTCCGCTGCCTCGATCTTACCTTTACTCCCATCGATGACGCAGGAATGCAAAACTTAAGTGACATGACAGATCTGTCAAAACTTTATCTGGGAGATACTCAGGTGAGCGACGCGGGCCTGCAGCATTTACGTCATCTACGCCATCTAACCGAGCTGGACCTCCACGGCACGCGGGTCAGCGACGCCGGGCTGGCCTCCCTGAAAGATTTAACCGAACTGAGAAAACTCAATTTACTGGGTACCTCCGTGTCTGACACAGGGCTCGAAGAGCTCAGCGGGTTGATCCAGCTCGAAGAGATTAACCTGTATCGAACCGAGGTCTCCAATGCAGGCCTGCAGCGGTTGAAGCAAACGAATGGTCTGCGAGCCGTGGACCTGCGTTACACACGCGCCACTCGATCTGGGGTAGAGGCTTTGCGTACCGGGTTGCCGAACTGCCGAATCACCTTTCTGGATGTGTCGTCGCGGCAGGCGGGACAGCCGGCTGGGCCTGAACTAATTGCAGGTAAAGGAGAGGAAGCCATCGCCAGGTGGGTGCAATCCATTGGCGGAAAGGTCATTTTGGAGACTGGCCGCATCGAAGCGATTTCGCTGGCCGCTTCTCCAGTCTCGGACCTGCAGCTTAAGAACCTGCAAGGCTTAACAGGTCTTCGGAAATTGGAACTGCAAACCACCGAGATTGGCGATCTGGGAGCGCAGTACCTGAGTGAACTTACCGCTCTAGCGGAACTGGACTTGAGTCAAACCATTATATCAGACAGCGGTCTCAAGTTCCTTGCGCCCTTGAAGAGACTCCACAAGCTCAAGCTCAATTACACCTTGGTTCGTGGAGAGAGCCTGGAGAGTCTCCAGGAGATGCAGGCACTCAGCGAATTGCATTTGGCGGGGGCCCCTATAACGGACGAGGGAATGAAGCACTTGGCCGCTCTCAAGCGGCTGGAGTGGCTTTCCTTGAGCTATTCCAACCTCACCGACAAAGGAGCGAGTTACCTTCCCAGCTTGGCAAGCTTGGCCCGATTGGACCTGACTGGTGTGGACATCGGGGACACCGGGCTCTCTTATCTCGAAGGGTTGGGTAATCTTACTCAACTCTCTCTCAGCCATGGCCGATTCACCGATAAAGGCTTGAAGCATCTAGAGGCCCTGCCCAACTTACGACAGCTCGATCTCGTAAGAACGCAAATCGGCGACCCGGGCTTGGCGTCCATTGGAAAGTTAAGGAATCTCAACAAGCTGAACCTTGACTACACTGAGGTCACAGACGCCGGCTTGGCTCACTTGAGTTCACTTGACCAACTCACGGAACTTCGTTTGGACAGCGCCAAGGTAACCGACGACGGCCTGGAGCGGCTGAAGTCCCTGACTCATCTCAAGCTCTTGAACCTTTATCACACTCTGATAACTGACAACGGCGTTGCAAAATTGAAGGCAGCCCTGCCAGATTGCCAAATCATCTGGGATCGTGACTCCAGTCTCCCCAGTCGTCGTGGTAGCTGAGTACGCCGATTCAAGAATACACCGGCGCATTTCGGTGTGTACCAGATGGCCTTCGAAAATACTCCATTTGGGAGACACCACACTACGTTTGCTTGGTGGCGAAGAAGTTCACACATCGGTCAAGTTCGCTGACGTGTTGGCCCCTCACCCCTCACCCCTCACCCCCTAGCCCCTCTCCCCTGGGGGGAGGGTGGTCCGCCGGACGGCGGATCGGGTGAGGGGCAGGTCTGCAACGGAGACGCAACACTGGGCGGTATGAGGTCACTCGCTGGGACTAGGTGATCCTGTGATGAAACCTATATTCCTTTCCTTGTTTCTTTCCGCGGCAGTGCTGTTGCGGACGGCTGACAGCGCCGAGTTAACCGATGCTGACATCGCCAGATGGGTCGTGGCCCAGGGAGGCTCCGTGGTTACCGACGCTGCGTCGCACATCACCAGCGTTATCCTTCGTGGGACCTGGGTGACAGATAGCGATCTCGACCCGCTCCCGCGTCTTTCCAACCTTCGGAGTTTGGATCTCTCTCTGACTAACATTACTGATCTCGGCATGGAACGTCTCAGGTCTCTCCAGGGGATTTCTGATCTAAATCTTTACTATGCGGAACTTATTACCGACGCCGGCGTAGCACATCTCAAGAGTTGGAAGCGCTTGGAGCGGCTCAACCTTCGAGGGACGAAAGTTAATGATACCGGCCTCGAGCACATCGCGAGCCTGACCTGTCTCAAGTCGTTGGATATCAGCTTCACTGAGGTCACGGACAACGGCCTGGAGCACCTGATGCCACTGGTAGAACTTCAGGAACTTTCCATTGGTGGCAATAAGATGAGTGGTAGCAGCCTTTACTCCCTGAGATTGTTGCCCCGGCTCACAAGCCTGAACTTGAGCGGCATCCAACGAACAGACTCCGGTTTGTGGTCGGTTGCAGTAACGGACTTGAATCTGGAGAGTATTGCCTCTTTGACTCAATTACAGGCACTGAATCTCGGCGGCGAGAAAATCACCGATCTAGGCTTGGCCAAGCTTGGAAGTTTGGGGGAGCTTCGCTCCCTCGACCTGAGCGAGACACAAATCACTGATAAAGGTTTGCAGGTGCTCCGGGGGTTGCAGAAGCTTGAAAGCTTGAACCTGTGGAAGTGCCAGAGGATCGATGATGGCGCGGTGCCTCACCTTGTTGCCAGCAAGCACCTTGTCACTCTTGACCTGGCTGAGACCGGAATCACTGATCAAGGATTGGAATTATTGCAGAAGACGGGTCAATTGCGAACTCTCTACCTGGGAGGGACGAAAGTGACGGCCGCTGCAGTTGAGGCCTTTCGGCGAAAAAATCCGCGGTGTCAGATTGCTTGGGGGACCGCTGCCTTCTACAAGAATAGCAAACGCACTTCCTCAGAAGAGGATCGCTAGCTACTTCTCGGTGCAAAAATAGCAGTGCCGGTGGACGGCATGGTGGAACGCGCGCTCCGTCGCGCGTTTTCCAGTGTGCGCACAGAACCGGCTCCACCCTAAGCTGCTCTTATGGCAGCAACCTCTTACCGCCAAGGGTCGGGTCTCCTAAAGCAGTTGACCCCTCACCCGGCCTGCGGCCACCCTCTCTCCAGGGGAGAGGGGCAGGGGTGAGGGACGGCAGGTTAACAAACTTGACCAAAGTCTGAACTTCGTTGCCACCAAGTAACCATAGTTAGGACTCTTTCAAAATGTATAAAAGGGTGGAGGCTGAATCAATGACCGCACCCGCAAGGGCGTGGGAGGAATTGCGAAGGATTTTATCTCTGTCGGAGTTCTGGGCTAAACTTGACGCCCTGGATACCAACGGCTGAAGCCCTTAGTCACTTGGGTCTTCACCTCAAACGAGTTCGGTCAGGTGCTTCTGGGCGGTGGGGAAATTACTGGCATCTGCACCCATGACTCGATCCGCCAGGGTTGAATACAAATCACCCACCGTTCCGGTCACTTTGGAATGCGTCCCTGTGACCAGCCCGCCGGCATGTCCGGCCACGATCACTGCCAGCCCATTGTTCTTGTGAGTGTTTGCCTCTGCGTGTTCGTGGACGAAAACCAGACAGCAGTGATCCAGCAGCGTCCCGTCTCCTTCCTGAACCGATTTGAGTTTTCCCAGCAAATAGGCAAACTCTTCGACATGCCACTTACAAATATCACGCATGATGCGCTGGCCTTCGGGTTGGTTGGCGTTGTCATGAGTGTAGTCATGATGCCTCTCGGCCGTAAGGCCTAACCATGGAAATCGCGATAAACCTTGGCATTTGGTGAGCATGTAGGAAGCGACTCGAGATTGTCGAGTGGCAAAGGCGTGGACCAGCAGATCAGCTTGCAGCCTGGCAATCCGCGGCCAATCCTTCATGTCTCCACCGGCCTCAGGTTCCTCGACCTGAGCGTACTGCGGAGGCAAACCGGCGATGGCCCGCTCCATATCCCGGATCGATGCCAGGTAGTCATCCAGACGCGATTGGTCTTGTTTACCCAGAGCTGATTTGAGTTGAGCAGCGTCGTTGCTTACGGCGTCCAGGACGCTCCGCTTGCGATTGACCCAACCTTGATCCTTGGTTCCAAAAAGCCGGTCAAACAATCTGTGCGGGATCATCTCGGGAGGAAGTGGGTGGTTGCGATCTGCCCAGCTCATATTCCGCTGAATGCT
>QHZQ01000619.1 GCA_003224725.1 Acidobacteriota bacterium
CCCCTGCCAGGGCTTGGCTCCTGCATGACGCTAACCCACGGCTGGCGCCGTGGGTTATGATCTGACGCCCCTCCGGGGCTACATGAACCGCATCGACGCCTCTATCCAGGCTGGTTCCAGATGCCCGTGGTACGCGTGTACCAGATGCCTTCCGAGCGAGGCTTCCAGTATTGTTTTCCTCGGGGAAGCGATCTATCGGTCGAAGGATCGTAGGCTCGAAGAACAATAATATTGGGACCTGGTTTCAGTTGATCAGTGATATCGAGGGAGAATGAGACGTGACCCCCTTGGTGGCTTCCTGCGTGATCTCCATTAACCCAGACGGTGGCCTGGTAGTCTACGGCGCCAAAGTGAAGCATGATCCGCCGTGAGCGCCAGCCATCAGGAATCTGAATCGTGCGGCGATACCATGCCACGTCGTGGAATCCCATATCTGCGATCCCGCTCAATTTGCTTTGAAAGCCATAGGGCACCACAATAGTTCGCGCAAAGCGCTTGTTGTCTGTGAACCACCGTTCTGCCAGACCCCGATCCCCATCATCGAATTCAAATTCCCAAGGTCCATTGAGTGTTTGCCAATCAGCGCGTCGCATGTCGGGGCGCGGAGGCTCAGAGCGCGGAATGGAAGTTTGAGCGGTGACGTCGCATGGGCTGATGAGAATAGAAACGATAAGAATGCACCAGTAAGAGATTGTTTCTCTCATCGTCATTGCCTTCTCTTTCCGGGGCCTGCTGTTAGCCGCTATGCACGATAGGACGAGAATTTGGTTCTCGTTGTAGAGTTTGGACATTTTCATTGCCGCGCAGCGGCATCTGAGGGTAGGCCGGCCTTTCAAGGTCTCGGCAACCCAATCTCCCAACCCGTCGCAGCAAACCCCATCGGTGTGCCAGATTCGCCGCTGACGCGGCGCGGATTCCTTACGTGGGTCACCCAGGTACCGGCCTTGAAAGGCCGGCCTACAGTCAAGGGCCGCGATGCGGCGGCGAAACAGGCGTTTGTGTGACCAACAAATATCACCTATCGAGAAAACGCTTGTTTCATGGTCGGGGCTTGACAACTACAGGAATCTCAATACGCGTCGTAGTCTCGCCAGACCTAAAATGTCCAATCTCCAAGACGAGAACTTTGTTCTCGTTGGCCGTGAGCTTTTCTTCACGAACTGCCCACGATCACGCCACACTACCCGGTGATCGTGGCTACCAAGGCTGGGAATATCAAGGGTGCAGCCGTTGGCTAGTTTTCTGTCGCGAAACTGGCCTTGTTCCCCGATCCGCCAGTCGGTGTCAGATGATAGCTCGGGTGGAACGCGCGCTCCGTCGCGTTCCACAAGCGTGCGCAGGAGCGCCCGCTCCACCTGGCGCGTTTCGCGACAGAAACTAGTCTAGTCAGGGAGTTCAGAAGATTCGAGCTGTTTACTAGCCAGCTCTTCGAGCAAAAACAAAGCTTCCAGGGCAAGTAGATCATCCCTGATCATCTCAGGAGTGATTCCTAAGGGTTCGGCATCCGTTTGTTGAACAGAGGAAACATCCAGAGTGAGGGGCTGATCCTCAACCAGAAAGAGATCCGTTTCAGCGCGCTGGTTGACCGTTCTAAGCTTCTCGTAAGCAGCCCGCACACGTTTGAATCCTTCGGGGTCCCGTTCGGGGGGGTGTTCACGCACGAGGGAAAAATAGGCGCGTTTGATCTCGGCTTCGCTGGCTTCACGCGTAATGCCGAGAAGCTGATAGGGACTCTCATTGGTCGTGGGATTCATGATGGCCTCCCAAATTTCGCCAGAGGCGGCATGGCGTCTGAAAGTTTTGGCGAAAGAGGGGACAAACTATTTTTCTTGCCCATGATCAACTCTTGGATCTGTCTCATTTCCTGGATAGCTCGCTTCATAGAACGCGCCTCGTCGAGAAATCCTGCGAATTCGGTTCGTTCCCGGGCTAATCGCTCAGCCTCGTTAACTTCGCGCCATGCTTCTTCCAGCTTCATTCGAGCTGCCCAAGCAAAGGATTTGTTGAGATGCCCTTCGGGGTTCCAGGGCTCCTTGTAAATGGCCAGATCCAGATATTGTTCGGCCTCATGAGGATACTCTGCCCGAAGCAATGCATCACTTATGTCCATGAGCAGGGCGAAGGAAGCGGTCGTAGAGGCCAGCCCAAAGTGTTTGAGCGCCTTCTTGACCTTTCCGTGCTCCAAGTAACTCTGGCCGATCTGAAAGTAGCAGTGGTCGCTCGGCTCAAGCTCGATGGCTTGGTTAAACTCACTCTCCGCCTGTTTGTTGAAATGGAACTGGAGGTAGAGCGATCCCGCCATGGCATGTCTTTCCGCTTTGCTCGGATCGGCCTCGACAATCT
>QHZQ01000620.1 GCA_003224725.1 Acidobacteriota bacterium
CCTGGATCTCGTTCCAGCAAATGTTTCTCTCTCGGCAGCTGACATCGCCTTTGCGTCGGATATTGCTAGACCGTTTCTGCTCCGCAACGCTATGCGGCAATCGACGGCGGGTATGAGCCAGGCTTACGATCTTGTTATTATTGATTGCCCACCGAACTTGGGCTTACTGACCCAGAATGCTCTGCTCAGTGCTAGCGAAATGATTATTCCCGTTGACGCTCGCTATTACTCTGTGGTCGGAATTAACATACTGGCAACCATGGTGCGCGAGGTAGAAGAGAAGCTTGATCATCATATTGGGCTACTCGGTATCTTAGTCAATATGTTCGATAAAACGACAAATCACCACAATACAATTCTGGAAATGCTTAAGACAACGTATGGCAACAAAGTTTTTCGCACGATTATTACGAGAAACATAGACTTAAGCGATGCTGAAGCTAATCACATGCCAATTACCCTCTTTGCACCGAAATCAACGGGCTCGCGAAACTACCAAGCCCTCGCAGAGGAGATAGTGGGAACATCTGGCTCGGCAGAATCGAGTCACAACCTAACCGGCCCAAGTAGTACAAACTAGGAAAGGGGATGTACCCTTGAGCGCCACTAAAAATAGAGCTGGCTCCCTAAGTAGGGAAGAAGTAGGAAACTTGATGAGCAAGGGCTTTCATATGCTCGTCAGCACTGACAAGCCAAACCCAGATTCTCCCCCTCACAAGGAAGTGCCTAG
Organism: Acidobacteriota bacterium; assembly: GCA_003224725.1. Taxonomy (GTDB): domain Bacteria; phylum Acidobacteriota; class Terriglobia; order Versatilivoradales; family Versatilivoraceae; genus QHZQ01. The sequence continues at coordinate 731 of QHZQ01000620.1, forward strand.
TCAAATTATGATGCTTCCTCTGTCGGCTATCCTGGATGATAATACATTTCAATACCGAATCACGACTGCCATTGCTGCCCTTGCCACCGATATAAAGGCACGTGGGCAGACCACCCCGATTTTTGCTCGACTTCTCGATACCAGATACCAGTTGATATCGGGATTTCGCAGGGTCGCCGCTCTTCGTGAGCTTGGCCAAGAAAAAGTTTTGGCTCGAGTCTTTCAAGAGCTTAACGATACTCAGGCTGTTGGCTTGGCAATTTCAGAAAATCTGCAAAGAGAAGATTTTTCTGATCTGGAAAAGGCCATGGTTTCCCAACGCCTAAAGGATCTAGGTCTAGAAATCGAAGAAATTGCCATAGCCATTAATCGTTCCGTTCGTACTGTTCAGCAGTATCTCGCAGTACTCCATGCACCCCAGCTGGTGAAAGACGCGCTTCACGAAGGAAAGATCTCCTTGTCTATGGCATTCGAACTCGCGAGAAAAAATGTAGATAAAAGTACGCTGTCCGATATAATTGACAAGGTTACTCAAGAAGACCTCTCCGTAAGAGCCTTAAAGCAGATATTGGAGGACAAAAATAGAATAACGGCAAAGGATTCCAGACACACTCAAGCAGGCAAGGAAAAAAGAGGGCGCGCAGGTTTTCAACCAATAAGGCTTATCTCTCGTGACAGCATAGGGTTCGATCTTGTAGTAAAATTCCGGCAGTCCAGACCGGAAGATTTGGCTCCCATTATTACGGCTCTGCGAACGGCGTTAAAAGAACTAGAGCAAAAAGAAGCGGACGTTGCTGAAAAACGATAAAACCCCATGTCTTTTTGATATCTTACAAAACGCAAACGTTTGCGTTCACTCTAAGCCCTTTTGATTTACTATCCTACCTCACATGCTGTCTTATTCTCTCTTACTTACTCATCATCCGGGGCCAGCTTAAAGTTCCTGCAAGGATTAATGCAATCCTCCCCGACACCTGATTAAAAGCCTTCTGCGAAAGAAGTTCAATCTACACATTCCAGTGGTTCCGGCCAT
>QHZQ01000614.1 GCA_003224725.1 Acidobacteriota bacterium
TGGCTGTGAGTTCAAATCCGTCCATGCGTGGCATTTCAACATCGGAAACCACCAGATCCACGCTTTCACTTTTCAGGGCAGTAAGCGCATCCACGCCGTCCACAGCCGCTTTGACACTGTAGCCGGCTGCTTCCAGAATGTTTTTGAGAAGTGTTCTCGCAGTAATGGAATCTTCCACTATCAAAACGGATTTTCTCGCTGTCTGTCCCTGGTCAATTTCGGTTGCGACTCGGCTCGGAGCAGCCACAATTTTCACCGCTGATTTCAGCAGATCGGGGACGTTCAAAATGGGCACTACCCGGCCTGCTCCCAGGATGGTGGCACCGGCAATGTTGCGGACGCGAGAGAGTTGCTTGCCCAGACCTTTAACCAGCACTTCCTGTTCACCGATAATCTCATCCACCAGAAATGCGATGCGATTCTCTGCGGAACCCAGAACCAGCAACTGCACGGCCTCCTTGGAATGATTGCTCCCACTGGTCCGGGAAAGGTCCAACACATCTTTAAGCCGGACGAGTGAAAGCGCTTGTCCATGAAGCCGGATGGTCTCCCGGTTTCCCACGGTTTTGATTTCTTCAGCCTTGACTCTGGCTACACACTGAATGAGGCTGGTCGGAAGAACAAAGAGATGGTCTTCGACAAGGACAAGAATTCCCCGAAACCGGGCGAGTGTCAGCGGCAGGTCGATTCGGAGTGTGGTGCCCCTGTCGGGCTGTGTCGCAAGGGAGACGCCGCCGCCTAGTTTTTCCACTTTCTCCTGCACGATCGCAAGACCGAGGCCTCTGCCTGAGATGTCGGTGATTATCGGACTGGTCGAAAGTTCCGGTTGGAAAACAAGGGAGAGCGTCTCTTTATCGCCGAGTCGCTCAGCTTCTGCTTGTGAAACCGTGCCCAGTTTCAATGCCGCTGACTTCACTCTCACCAGATCGATCCCTGCTCCGTCGTCAGAAATAAGAATCTCAACCCTGCTACCATTCTTTTGAGAGATCGCAATCCTCACCGTTCCCTGTGGCGATTTCTTCTGTCGTTTCCGCTCTTCCGGTTTTTCAATACCATGGTCAATGCAATTTCTTACCAAATGAATCAGAGGATCTTTCATTTCCTCCAAGATCCGTCTATCAACTTCAATCTCTCCTCCTTGAATCAGCAGTTCCACTTGCTTGGCCTGATTGCGGGAGAGGTCGCGAACCAGTTTGGGAAAGATCTCCAGGACCGACGAAAACGGAAGCATTAACACTCTCTTCATGTCATTCAACAGATCATCTACCATCCCTGCGAGAAGCCTGCGATCCTGTTCTGCGGTCCTGGTCAGCAAACTTAACTGACCCTCCATCGACTTAACAAACGTGTTGTTCCATTCGAGAAACTCAATGAGCCTGGTCGTCTGTTGATTTCTCTTTGACCCGTTATGTTGACCATTTCTTTCGAGTGATTGTTGAATCGTTCGCACAACAGCCTGAATTTTGGTCCACTCCTTTTTCCAGGTGCCGAACGCGGCACCGATGCCGCGTAAATCTGTAATTCGCTGGCTGGCGGCCAGCTTTGCAGAGACCATCTCTTCCGCCTGGAGTAAAATGGAGTCCAGCCTCGCCGTGGAGATTCTTATCGTCTCCAGTTGTGACGGCTTCTGTTCCACCAATGATTCGTGAGTCTGGGGTTCACGATCGACCGGTTCCACTTCGGTTTCTTTGGTTGCTTGCTTGGACGGTAAAGGCGGGCCTTTTGAGGTGCGACCAAGCCGGCGGAGAAGCTCCCGAATGGGGGTCTTTCTTGAGGTAGCTTGTTCAACCTGAGTGGATCGAAGCAGGACTCCAAGACTGTCCACGA
>QHZQ01000615.1 GCA_003224725.1 Acidobacteriota bacterium
GGGTGGCCGGATCGTCGGGATTGATCTCAAGCGCTTTGTCAAAATAGGCGCTGGATTCTTTCAATTTTTGCTCCATCCCCAGGATCCCGCCCAGGGAGGCTAAATAAGCCGGATCGCGGGGAGCCAATTCAACTGCGCGACGGAGTTCCGCCTCGGCACCCTTCAGATCACCGCTTTGCGCCAACTGCATCCCTCTGTCAGCATGTTCCTGGGCGTTGGCAGATGCCTGCACGGGATTTGCAAAAATTAACTGAGGGCACCAGACGAACTGAGCCTGGAGCCCCACGACGTTCAAGCCGAGGCGCAGAGTGACACAGGCCAACAAAAATGTAGGTAATCTCAGCATCTCGAACATCATTATAGGATGCTCACGGCCTTAAACCAATGACAGGTCGCTTTGGCTAAATCTGAAATACGAAATTGAATGGAGATATATTCTCGCATTGGCTTCAATCCCTCACCCCCTGCCCCTCTCCCAAAGGGCGAGGGGAGAGTCAATCTAATTTTCTTGTTCCCTCTCCTCGTGGGAGAGGGTGCCCAAAGGGCGGGTGAGGGTGGCTCATCCGCAGCGCGTGACATGTTTTTCATGCCCATAACTTCGGAATTCGGGCTAAAGGCTACTGGCTTGCACCTCGGCCAGTTCAGTAGCTCGACCGTGAGGGAGAGCAGGGCCTCTGACGGGGCCCTGCCGCTCTCGCAAAGGGGTTGCGTCTCCGGCGTAGGATGCGTTAGCCTTTCGGCTCGATGTACCTCGCACAGGTGCCCAAGACGCCTGGCATCCATCTCGCCGGCGTCGCCGACCTCTCGCGGACGGTCGGGTCCATGCTCTTCCGAGTCCCAACTTTCTTTCAACCCATCGTGCTTTTTGTTGTGAAAGGAGTTTATGCCAAGCGAGAATTCGATGGATCGGCTTACTCACACCACACTACAGCCCCCTTCTCGATTTCTGGGATCACACAATGCGCTTTCCCGTTGCTCCATTCTGCCTTGGCTTCCTGTACCTGGCCCAAAAACGGGAGTATATAAATCCTGGCTTTTTGTTCAGCTGGAAAAGTAATCTTCACATTCCGCTCCGGGATCTGTTGCGCGACTTGACCGCCTTTCAGGCCTTTAAAGTTAGCCATAAAGACGTGCGCTTTTCCGTTAACTTTCGCAATTTGGGCGGAAACAAACGGGGATGCTTCGACGTCGACCGTTGGCTCGGACTTCGAGACTTCTCTGATCTCTCGCGAGAATTCACTCAGAAGCTTGTAGAACGAGGCCTCACGAGGACTCCCTCTTGCCGCACTACCATTAAAACTTCTTCTCGTCGCGAGCGAATACTTCTTACCAGGGCAATCAGGATAGTAGAGAAATCTTTTGGGTGCAGCCGAGAAGATCTTTTGGCTGGCTTGAGTGATCCCCAACAACTGGTGAATCGGATTGATCCTTTGGATTTCCCGTTTTTCGTTATAGGCTCCTGTCTCGGCGGTGATAATCAGGCTCTTCCCAGACTCAACGAACGATTTGAGAAGATCCATTTCCTGCCCGCCTAAGCATCGTGCATCCGGAAGAGCGAGCACGTCGCCCTTAAAGCCTTGCAGATTCCTGGGAGTGATCACTTGGAACTCCTGATGAGATTGCAAAAGTAAATTCATTAGGCCTTTGTACGAACCCATAAACTCTTCCGGAAAGTAATTGCGGGTCTGGGGTGAGAAATAGATCCCTATGGGATGGACTGGCTCGCGGGGTGAATAAAAGGTTTTTTCATGAGCGGCGATCCACTGGAAAACAACCGTTCTGGTCTCCGGATCATTGGAACCAGACATCACATGTCCCTTTGCATCCCAGCAGTTTGTGCCAGCCATAAGCTGGGCCACGAGAAGATTTTTCATCGCTTCTTTCGGATCGATTTTCTTCTCTCCATCCCAGGAGTAACTCAGCATCCATGAAGCTTTGTCCCCGGCAAAAGATCGGAAGGAATACATGCCTGTCATGTACTCAAACCAGTCCAGCGGACTCTTGGATGCCGCCATGTGATTACCGGAATCGGGCTCATATTCGTGAGCAATGACGTCCACGACTTCATACAACCGGTAGACATCGGCTCCAACCCTCACCGCGGCTTGTTCGATGCCTGGGTAGATCTCGGCAATGGTCTTGCATTTCGGATTGACCGCCTTAACATTTTCGTCAACCTCCTTCATGAAGTCAGTCAAGGTTTGAATGCGAAAGTCAATCCACTGGATGAAACCGGGATCGCTATAATCCCCTAATTTGATGTCTCGTTTAGCATTCAATCCGGTCTTTTCTTTGAAAGCGGCGACCGTGTAATCATCAAAGCTGGCCCAACTGTCTTCCCAGCCTTTGAAATGTGTCATCCAATAGGGAATATCCACGTAAACCCCGTCAATTCCCGTGGCCGCAATCTGACGGACCTGGTTCATGTAGATTTTGCGCCACTCTCGGGCGTAGGGACTGATCCACACGTCTTCGTCTCCCTCGGCAATCCAGAAGGCGGTGCCGCCGCCGAAGACAGCGGGTTCGCCTGTGATCTTTCGTTGCACCCAGTCGGGATGATCTTTGAAAAACGTGTTCTCCCTTTTAACTGCATGGGCAGTGATGCATTCTAGTCCGGCAATGTAGACGAAGACATAGTTGTCAGCTTTATGAGCCTTTGTAGCCACAGCCTGGATCGCCTTCAATTTTTCAGTTGGATCGAGAAAACTGTCATAGCGGCCCGGAATGTCGTTATCCGTTTCAATACCGAAGACGTGGGTGGCGGTGGCGTCTCTAATAATCGAATCAAGTCGAT
>QHZQ01000616.1 GCA_003224725.1 Acidobacteriota bacterium
TCCAACCTACACCGAACAGGCCCGGGACGCCCATCGTGAAGGAGTCGTTGTTCTCTATATCGAAATAACGCCTGAAGGCCGACCACAGAACATCCAGATTTTGAGGCGTGTGGGCCTGGGCCTGGACGAGAGTGCCCAAGAAAGCCTCCGACAATGGACATTCAAGCCCGCCACTAAAGACGGTAAGCCGGTAACCGCGATGCTGACGGTCGAGGTAAATTTCAGTGTCAGGTAATGGTGGGCCATCGCGAAGATTGCGCTAGCGAATGGGGTCGGACAGACCAAAGGTCGTAACCCAACGCAAGGGTGAGTACCACAATGGTCGTGAACCAGGGCTTTTAAACAACTTCCGAAAACTGTAGTGAAGATCTTGAAATAAAGCTTCCATAGAAAGGACGCTCACAATCGATTGTCTTGCCATGCTGGATCGCGGCGAAATACTGCCTGAAGCTGCTGTTTCTTGGCCTTCGGCAGCCATGAGGCTTCGACGCCTTGAAGGATCAAAGCCCGTATCTCATCACGGGAAAAATTAAACCGCTCTTCAAGGAGCAAGAACTCTTCGGCTAGAGAGTTACCGAACATCTTAGGATCATCGGTATTGACGGTAATGACGATCCCACGCTCAAAGTAGCGCCGGACCGGATGTTCATCGAGTGATTTGATTACCGCAGTCCGCAGATTGGAGAGCGGGCACGTCTCTAAGGGGATTCGATGCTTAGCTAGATACTCAAGCAGGGACTCATCTTCCTCCGCGCGAGTTCCATGTCCTATTCGGTCGACGCGAAGACTACGAATCGCCCCCCAGATGCTCTCTGCTCCGGCTACTTCACCCGCATGGGCGCTCGTGCGAAAGCCAAACCGCCGAGCCTCTTCGTAGACCTCTGAAAACGGTTCAGGTGGAAACTTGTGTTCTGAACCGCCGATCCCGATACCAACGACGCCCAGACCCTGAACTTCACGGAGCTGGGCAAGAGTTGTCGCTGCCTTTTCCGGACCATCGTCCCGAACAAGATCAGCTACGAGTGATACGTCAATTTGTGTAACCTGAGAAAGGCCGGTGCGAATTGCTTCTGTGAGCTTTTGAGTTTTCAAGCCGTGTCGGGCGAAGTCAGTTGGAGAGAAGAAGGCTTCGGCGTAGCGGATGTTTTGCCTGGCCAAGTCTTCGGCTACCGCCCTGGCGATGAAGACAAAGTCTTCATACTCACGAAGAAACTGGTTTTTCCATACCCAGGTTTCTACAAAGTGCCGGAAGTCTCGATACTCAAACCGGTGCTCAAGTGCTTCCAGGTTGGGCACTGACGAGTCTCCGCCATATTTCTGTAAAACCTCCCACAGCGCCTCATGTGGGATAGCGCCCTCGAGGTGCAAGTGAAGTTCGACCTTGGGAATTCGCTCAAACCAACTGAGCTTCGCGTCTTGCCCGCCTTCTGTATTGGTGTTCACATTACCTCTATGGTTCGCCTACTTTGCTGAAGATAGCCGTGTTGACCTCGATGCTGACGGCCAGAATCAACGAGACTCTTCAGCAAGATTCGGATACCGTAAACGAAAGTCGTTAAGGCTAGTGATCATAGTGACAAGTGACGAGATAGATTGCCGATTGGTGACCGCTTTCTGGACTGGCACCGGGCAGCACCTACTCAAGTCTCAAGGCCACCATGGGGTCCACCTTGGCCGCCCTTCGGGCCGGGATGTAGCAAGCCAGGACTGCTGCTCCAGCCAGCAGCACTGCGATCAGCGTAAACGTCAACGGATCGGTCGCCCTCACGCCGTAAAGCAAACTCGCCATCGACCTGGTCAGCACAAGCGCTCCCGTTAACCCAATTGCCTCGCCGATCAAGGCGAGGGTGGGTGGAGCCCGCAAGGTGTCAAAGTCCGTTTTCAGTGATAGATATTAACGTTTTTTGCTGAATGCTAAGTGCTAATTTAGCTAAGCAAAACCCAAGTACAAACACCGACGCGCGTGAGGTATCGGCTTCAAACTGGTGCATGCCGCAGCGGTGACAGAGTATGATTTCTTGGGGATTATGATTCCCAGAGGGCAGGCACTTCGTTTTCAATCTGTGTCGAAGGATTGGAAGTTAGCCGACAACAAGAATGTCTAACTCTTCTTACGGATTAAATTGACCGACACCCAAGATAGCCTTACTCGTATCTGAGTGCCACCATCGGGTCGACCTTGGTCGCCCGGCGGGCAGGGATGTAGCAACCTACTAAAGCTACACCTACCAAGAATGCCGCGCCGGCCAAGAACGTAGCCGGATCATTTGGGCTTACGCCGTAGAGCAAACTGGACATTAATCGGGTCAGGCCAAAGGCTCCCACTAATCCAATCACAACACCCAAGAAAACGAGACCCATCCCTTGTCTGACCACCAGCTTAAGCACGTCACCAGGCTGTGCACCCAGGGCCATGCGGATACCCATCTCGTGCGTCCTATGGGTTACCGAATACATCACTACACCGTAAATCCCCACCGCCGCCAAAATCATAGCCACGGCTGCAAAGATGCCGAGCAGCAGCATGTTCAGGCGTCGTTGTGCAATCATCTCATCGAGCTCTTCATCCATGGTCTTGATGTTGAATATAGGCTGTTCCTTATCTAATTGTCAGCACCGGCGAGAAAGGGGACCAGTTTTGCCGGTGAAGGAGGAGGCCACCGCCCCCTCCGCGAAGAGGCGGTATAGAAACTCTATAGAGACTTTCTATATATAGAGCCAGAGTGGTTCTTTGGAACTTTTTGACTTTATTTTGTTGTGTCTCCAGCTGTAAAGTTCTAAAGCAGTTTGGGC
>QHZQ01000617.1:0-591 GCA_003224725.1 Acidobacteriota bacterium
AGCGAAGACAACGTTGGCGCCCACCGGCCTCAGTGAGAGCTATCAAGCCGTGGCCGCAAAGCTCGGTGTCTACGTAAGCGGGGGAATATACCTGGCAAAAAGCGCCAGCGGCTCAACCCAATCCGTTAGGCCCTCTGATTGCCTCGATATTTTCGGAGAGGCGTGGTTGACGAAGGGACCACGAGCAGGTAGTGTAAGTGGGAAGGAGAAAGAATATGACCACCGATCTTGAGAAGCTTAAATTGGAACTTTTGACCCTTCCTCCCAAGTCGCGTGCCTAGCTGGCCCAGAGCCTCATAGAGAGTCTCGACCCTAGTGTGGATCCAGATGCAGAAGCATTGTGGCTTGAGGAGATTCAACGTCGGGATCAAGAGATCAGAAGTGGCACTGCCAAATTGAGGCCGGCCGCCGAGGTCCTGAAACAGGTTCGTGACCGTCTTCGATGCTCGAAATAGTCATTCACCAAGAAGCCGAGGAGCTTTGGGCGGCCGCAAGCTATTACGAGTCATGTCAACCCAGTCTTGGTGAGGCCTTTCTAGATGAAATTGCTTTCGGTTTCGACCGGATACTACAATTCCCATCCTCGGGGGA
>QHZQ01000617.1:597-3217 GCA_003224725.1 Acidobacteriota bacterium
ATCATCATCGAAAACATCCGACGATCCTTGCTTCATCGTTTTCCAGACGCGCTCGTCTACCACGTCGAGAACGAGGGATTAAGCCCGGAAAACACCTTTTTGGGGAACCAATCGCTCCATCCCACAATGTCTTAGCTTGGTCCGACCCAATTTTTCAATTTTTATTGGTTCGACCCAATTTTTTTAAGGAATAACCAGATGTCGACCGGGATGAGGCTCTCCGGCTCTTATCCGGTCTACTTTGTGCTTTGTTGCGATACCCTCGACACAAAATGGGGTCTTCAAAGGCATACTAGATTCGGTAATTTGTGCTTCGCGACAGCTGTCTGAAGTTGCATCACTCCAAGGGTGCTCTCGCCGAGGCGAGCTTCTGTCGTGAAACTCGGAAATGGGCTGCGGGTGCCGGATGCAGTCCCCGTCCCGAGAGCTTGAACAGCTTGGTTGGCCCTCCGAAGTTGGCGACGGAAACGAGTCTGGGGAGTTGAAAGACATGAGGACCGAGCCATCCGGCAGGTGGGGGCGCCTGCTACGTCGCCTGGCAGTAATCTCGTGGAAACCCGAGAAAAACGCCAACGGAGGATCCATGAGATATGTGACTCTCGGTAGGTCCGGGCTGAAGGTATCTGAGATCTGCCTCGGAACCATGACCTTTGGCAACAAGCAGTGGAATGAGTGGGTCTTATCTGAAGAGGAGAGCCGTCCCCTCATTCGAAGAGCCCTGGAACTGGGGATCAATTTCTTTGACACCGCAGACGTTTATTCGCGGGGGGGCAGCGAGCAGATCCTGGGGAAAGCTCTTCGAGACTTTGCGCCCAGAGATCAGGTCGTCATCGCAACCAAAGTCAACGGCCCCATGGGGGCTGGTCCGAATGACCGGGGCCTTTCCCGAAAACATGTGCTGGACGCCGTCAACGCTTCACTCAGACGGCTGGAGACCGACTACATCGACCTTTACCAAATTCATCGCTGGGACTATGAAACGGCCATCGAGGAAACTCTCGACGTGCTACACGATCTGGTGAAGTCGGGCAAGGTGCGCTACGTTGGGGCTTCCAGCATGTTTGCCTGGCAGTTTGCCAAGTCACTTTACTTAGCGGACCAACACGGCTGGACCCGGTTTGTCGCCATGCAAAACCACTACAACCTCGTCTACCGGGAAGAGGAACGGGAAATGATCCCACTCTGCCTCGCAGAGGGAATCGGCATCCTGCCATGGAGTCCAATGGCGCGCGGCTTTCTGGCCGGCAATAGGTCTCGACAGGGATGGGGGCAAACCCTGCGGGCCAAGACCGACGATTATGCCCACCGGCTGTATTACGCGGACTCCGACTTCCAAGTTGCGGAACGAGTCATGGAGATTGCTCGAGAACGTTCCCTTGCCCCCACTCAGATCGCTTTGGCCTGGCTGCTGGCTCATCCTGGAGTGACGGCTCCTGTCATTGGAGTGACTCGGATGGAACATCTTGAGCAAGGGGTGGCTGCTGTAGGAATTCGATTGGATGAGGCCGAATGTCGTCGACTGGAGGAGCCTTATCGACCTCATCCCGTTCTGGGGCATCCCTAGGAGCGACAGGTCGTGGCGCCCGGGCCGGCGCCACGAAGGATAGACGCGTTGGGTGCGTCGGACCTTCCGTCGTGCCCCTGGACTGCGTTCTAAGAGCAAACGCACCCCGTAGTCCCGAAACCGCCCGTTGGAGGCAACATGCGACTACTCGAAACATGGTTCGCAAGGCCGACTCAGGCCGGCGAGCTGTTCGCCCCCGATCCTTCTTATGTAGCTGCTTCCGTTCCTAAGGTCCTGTGGATCGAGCTCACCTCCAAATGCCCGTACGACTGCATTTTCTGCTCACGCAAGTCGCGATTTGCCAGCGGACGCCATATGGATTTCGAGATCTACAAATCTATCATTCGCGATCTGGAATCGCCGGACTTCATCGGGCTGAATTATTCGGGTGAGTCAATTTATTATCCTCAGCTTCTGGACGCCATCGAGCTGGCCGCGGACACAAGGGGTGCCACAGAATTGGTGACAGCCTTTTCCTCAATCTCCAGCAAGCTCCTTAAGGGGATTGTCGAGAGCTGTCTCGATCGGCTGGCCGTGTCGCTTCATACCCTGGATCCGGACCAGTACCAGCAGATCTACCAGTTCAGTTCATTGGACCAGCTCAAGCGGCGGATCGATGAGTTCCTGGAGTTGCGACACACCAAAGGGAGCGATTCCCCGCGTCTGGATTTTTGTTTTGTGGCCCTGCAGCAGAACCTTTCCCAATTGCCTCGGGTTGTTGCTTATGCAAGTGAAGTTGGGGTCCGGGAAGTTTTCATTCATCCCATTATTGGGCGCCATCCCATTCCTTATGAGTTTCCTCAGGAGTTGGTCGGAACGAAACTGGTCAACACTTTCAAAGCTGATCTGAGAACCGCGGTCGCCCAGGCTCAGAGTCAGTGTCCCGAGGTTACGTTGACCATCCTCAATCCTGACGTCGAACCAGATCCAACTCTGAGTCACGTCCCGCGCTACTTTGGCCCAACACTACCCGCCGGCGCCCGAATCCATTCTTGCGACCAAAACCCGTGGGAGACAGTCCATATCCTGGCAAGCGGAAGCGTTGTAGTGTGTGAG
>QHZQ01000113.1 GCA_003224725.1 Acidobacteriota bacterium
CATTTTTACTCCATTAACGAGGTACTTTAGCGAGGACATTGAAGATTCAAGAGTTTTCATTTGACCAAAATCGACGCCCTAGACTGTAAAGTTTGTATTTTCAATCTACAGCTCATTTCCCAAGCTGGACGTCGCGGGTTCGATCCCCGTCTCCCGCTCCATCTTTTCCATAACTTACGACCAGCCTGAAAACGGCGTACTCCATTTGTACTCCATTTACTGAGAAACTAACGCTGCCTCCAATTCATTCACTGCTTCAACCTTGAGTGCCATAGGGACTTGGGTGTACACGTTCTGATTTACATCGAGCGTGTGCCCAAGCTGATCCGCCACAACTTTTGGATCTCGCTTCAAGTGTTTCATGAGAGTCGAACGGGTCCGTCTCATCACCTGGAAATCGACCCACTCGAGCCCCACTTTTTTGAGCCTTGGAGCGATATGCCGTCGCCAGCAGTTATCCTTTGATACCGGGGTTCTCATTGTCTCCGAGGGGAATACCCAGGCATCTGGTCTGGTGTCGACAGATACCCTCCTCCACGCGCTGATTTCCGAAAGCAGACCCTTGGAAAAAGCAACCTCCCGAACTGACTTGAGGGTCTTCGGACTATCCAGCTGCCCTCGATACACGCGCTGCCGAATTTCCGCATATTCGCCCTGTAACCGGCCCCAGGTCAATCCAAAAATCTCACCAGGCCTCATGCCCGCAAGAACGGCGATCTTGACGATCAACCTTTCTCGCTGAGCGAGCGCCCCAAAAGCTCTGCTTACCTGCTCAAAACTCATTACCTGCTGCACAGGGTGTTTAACGCCCTTTGGGACAAAAAGCAGCGATGCCGGATTTTTTTGAACGAATCCCTCAGCGACCGCCAGCTCGAAAATCTGCTTAAGGTCCCAGCGAAGGTGTCCCACTACACTAAAAGAAAGACCCGCGGCCGCCTTCCGGTCGAGAAGGTTTTGCATTTCATCCCGAGTGATACTGCTCAACACGCGGTCTCCAAGTTCTGAAATCAGGTGATTTTTGAAGCGATCTTCATTGGTCATGGTTGTTGACGGCTTCCATCTTCGCCGATAGAACGGCAAGAACACCTGCTTCACGAAAGCCCGAAACTTGCAGTCTTCCGAACCCGTTGTTCTGTTGTTAACCACGGCTACAACGACGGCGAGTTCAGCGCGTGCTTTTGATTTGGTCATCTTTGCGACTGGCCCCAGGACTCGGTTTCTTCGATGACCGTCTTGCCACCACTGTGCAACCCAATTTCCTCGTGAACTTTCAAACTACCTTTCTGGTACCCTCTACGCATGAATGTCCTCCTCCATCATGCGTCCGATAGCACCGGTTTTTGACAGCTGCATCATAGCATCGTCGTCACTCTGCTCATTGCTCTTTTTCCAATCCTCCAGCGTATCTCTTTGGATCAGTTTCCGCCGCCCAATGGCGATGGCTGGCAGTCTGGACACGTTCTTCACCTTTCCGTTGATGACATTGTAGACATGCGCCACGGAACACTCAGCTCCAAGGCCACGTCTCTGACCGTTAGTATCTCTCTAAGCGTGGTCACGATTATTTGCCTCCATCCTGGCGACCTGTGGCAGAGCGTCGCCCAGAATAAGTGCCGCGAAAATCCCCTTACATCTACTTAGAGGCTTTTTAGAGGCAAAATCTTAAGAAAATATTTTCGAGGCTCAGAAGCTCAAATCCCTTGCTGGATAGTCCTCCCCTCTCCCAATTAAGAGAGGTTGAAAAAGCAAAATCTTAAGAGAAAATTTTGAGTTTCGAATTCTTGTGGTGGCGAGAGCATAAGAGCATAAAGGTGAGTAGAGGTTGGATTTTCTTAAATGGCACTCCCTAAGTTAAAATAAAGGGAAAACCCACAGCAATTCCGGATGAGAATGCATTCTCATCCTGCAAGTGACCAACGCTTAATGACTCGGAGTTTCTATCTGGGACCATTTTGACCACAAAAGAATTCGATGGAGGCGCTCCAACAGCTCTAACTCCTGATTCTGGGCGATGTTTGCGGGGCTTTTTAGTCGACCTCCAGAATCGGGTCGTTGAACCGCTGAACAAGGTCGTCCCCAAACATCAATTTTTGCTCCGACTATCGTCTCAGACCCAGGGCGGCGTCTTGCAGCTAGGTATCCGGCACCGGATCGTGAGAGGATAGGCACTTAGGTCCGCAAGCATTGCCTTGATCTGCTCGCGGTGTCGCCTGACATCACCCTACCTAGCCAGGTCTTTTCAACTTAAAATTGAGAGGGGGATACGCGTGAAGCGAACTTTGAAGGTAACGTTATGGATATTAGTGATGCTGCACCCAACTCTCGCGGGGGCTCAGCTCAGGCGAGAATCGATTCAACTGGAGAAAGATGTAGCTATGAGGACGCACGACGGCGTTATGCTGCGGGCAGACATCTATCGGCCCAGCCTTGATGGAAAATTTCCGGTCTTGCTCCAGCGCAATCCCTATAACAAAGACCGATGGCCATCAGGGAGCTGGCCCTCTCACTCGCCGGCGTGGCTGGCCAGTCAAGGCTATGTAGCCATTATCCAGGACACACGCGGGCGTTATGCTTCGGAGGGCGAATTCTATCCATTTCGCGATGAGATCCGGGACGGCTACGAAGCGGTCGAATGGGCTGCCTCTTTGCCTTATTCGAATGGAAGGGTTTGCCTGTATGGATCCTCCTACGTAGGAGCCACCCAATGGCTGGCAGCACTGGCACATCCTGCTCATTTGGCGGCATTATTCCCGGTAATGACCAGTTCCGATTACTACCAAGGCTGGATCTACCGAGGTGGTGCTTTGGAGCTCCTGTTTAGTGGCTTCTGGATGAATTACCTGGCCATTGACACTCTATCTCGCCGTGCCTCTCAGGCGACCTCCACTCTGGAATGGACTGAAGCACTTCCCTTGGCTGACTATCCGCTTATGGCAATGCCGGATGCAAGAGTGGTGGCTCCTTATTTCAGGGACTGGCTGGATCATGAGAGCGATGGCAGTTATTGGTCGCGCTGGAGCATCGAAAAAAATTATGACACGCTGAAGCTTCCTGCCTACCATGTCGGCGGGTGGTACGATATTTTCCTGGAGGGCACGCTGAGGAATTTTACCGAGTTAAGGAAACGTCATCCCGGCTTACGGCACTACCTCACCGTGGGACCCTGGACGCATGACAGCCCTTCTGATCGTAAATATGGCGGACTGGATTTCGGTCCAGCGGCGCCACTGGATACTGATAAAGAGTTGCTGGCCTACGCAGATCTAAGCCTGAAAGGTAAGAAAAAGCGCAATCCTCTGGCTCAGCGGGCGGCTGTTAAGATCTTTGTCATGGGTGAAAACGTTTGGAGGGAGGAGTCGGAATGGCCTCTGCGCCGGGCTCGCTCAACGCATTATTATTTGCATTCCGGAGGGGGCGCAAACAGCTCTTCCGGGGATGGAGTTCTGAGTGTCCAAGTGCCGGGGAAGGAGCCTTTTGACAGTTTTGTTTATGACCCGCGTAATCCCGTGCCGACTACAGGAGGACCACTGTGTTGCAGTCGCGAATTGAAGTCCGGTCCCTTCGATCAAGGAAAGGTCGAGGCACGGTCGGACGTCCTTGTCTATTCGGCCCCATTCCTGAAAGAACCGCTCGAAGTCACGGGACCAGTGAAAGTCGTGCTCTATGTCAGCTCGGATGTCCCCGATACGGACTTTACTGCCAAGCTGGTGGATGTGTATCCTGACGAAAAGGCTTATAATCTCACAGAAGGAATCTTGCGCATGCGCCGTCGAGAAGGCTGGGACAAGCTTGCCCCACCTCTGCAGAAGGATCAGATCTACCGCATCGAGGTGGATCTGATTGGCACCAGCAATCTATTTCAAAAAGGCCATCGCATCCGCCTGGAAATATCTTCCAGCAACTTTCCCCGCTTCGATCGCAACCTAAATAGCGGGGAATCGGTTCTCAACGGTCGTAACATCAGGGTGGCACGCAATCAGGTCTTCCACCGGGGGTCCCACCCGTCAGCTTTGGTTCTTCCGGTTGTTCCTCGTTAGAAACGTTTCATAAGTAGCCGTTTTGGCGAAAGACAACCGACAGAATCGTCCCGCTCAATATTTGATCGGAATACTGGCCTTTCCCTTGTTGTTGAGCGGTTCACGGATCGGCGCACAATGGCCGTACCACGGATGCCAAAGATAACAGACTTCTCTTTGGTGATATCGGCGTTGGATCATCCGCTGCCTTCGACGGCTCTTTCTTTTGATGCCAGCCGAGTCGCAGATGACCTTGTGCCAAACTCGGTCACATTGCTTCTCAGCACTTAAGCCAATCGGGCGGTTGAAGGAACAGACGGGCCAATCGCAGAAGGAAGACGGCCTGTTGGCCCCGGGTTTGGCCTGTAAATAAATCCCGCATCGCAAGTCGTCTTGCAGGCGGACGGAAATCGTCCTCTAAGACCCAAATCCTATCGATTCGATCTTTCACTTCGCTTCTTACGAATGATGGCCAGATATCCGGAGATATGACCATCCTCTGCTCGTCTAACGTTGGACGTCAGCAGACAATTGAATTCTCTTTCATCTCGCCGCTTCAACCGGACTTCGTAATCGCGGACATAACCCTGTTGTTCTAGCTCAATTTGAAGATGGGATCGCTGCTCGGGTTCTGCGTAGAGTCTGAGAGAATCGAGACCTATTATTTCCTCCTTACAGTAACCAAATAGTTCCATCATGGAGGAATTGGCATCGATGATCTTACCTTCCCGACTCGACACATAGAAGGCATCTGTGGAGTCTTCAAATAGCCACCGATATCTTTCGTCGCTCTCCTTCAAGGCCTGCTCCATCCGTATTCTCTTCGTGATATCAGTAATAAACCCTTCTATCGCTACTAGGTACCCGTCAGAAGAAAAAACCCCTCTACCCTGTTCCCAAACCCACTTCAGCTCGCCGTTGACTGTCATGAGTCGATATTCAAGCTGAAAGTAGTTATTTTCTTTGAGGGCGCCCTGAACGTTGTTCCATACCCGTTCTCGATCATCGCCGTGGATCAGCTGGCCAAAAGATGTGTGTCGGCTGCCGCATAGTTCTGAGGGCCGGAGTCCCGTCAGTTCATAACAACCGTCGCTTACAAATTCCATTGTCCAGTTCCTGTCATTACGACACCGATAGGCCATGCCAGGCAAATTACTCATCAAAGTGGAAAGAGTGCGCTGGCTCTCGGCTATTGTCTCCTCCATTTTCTTCTTCTCGGTTATATCGAGCATGAAACCTCTCAATTGCTTTGCTCCTTGAACGCCTAGAACTACATGCACAATGTTTCGAAGCCAGACCACATGGTGGTCAGAAGCTATCATGCGGTATTCAAAATCGTATTCTGTGCCTTTCGTCGTAGATTCAATGCAGTACCTCACCACCCAGTCCCGATCGGCGCTGTGAATGTGCTCTATCCAGAAGTTCTCTTGGTACCATTCCTCTTTCGGGTAACCCAAGATCCTTTCTGCCTGAGGCCCGATATAAGTAACGCGCCACCTGGCCGGATCCATCTCCCAGGGAATTAGTTTGACTTTCTCGACAAAGTGCCGAAAGAAATTTTCCTTTTCCAAAAGTGCATCAAGACTGCGTTTCATTAACTTCATGCCAAAATGGACATCCATCTCCCCTTCCATCCCATGCTCCAGAAGCCTCTGCAAACCCCGATGCAGTTTGCGATGCTCGGTGCTTTCATAGAGGTCATCTTCTGACACTCTTGGTCTGAGCGACTCAGGCATAAACTTCCTGACCAGTTCTGCATCATGTTGGCGACCCACCATTTCTAACAGGACGACCGGATCTTCCCTTAAGCAGGCTGCCAACTTCAAACAACTCAGGAGATCTGGGGTTTCGTTTCTCCTTAGCCACTTGGAAATAGTTCCAATGCTCAAACCAACCTGGAGCGCCAATTCTGTTTGATTGAGCTTCCTTTCCTCCATTTTCTTAGCTAGATAGTCGTTGATCATTGGACGCCCTCTTTTCTTAAGTTAATTTTCTATAAGAAAGAAATTATACTAGAAATTTTTCTTGACAAAAGCAAGAATTTCGGTTTATTGCTTGTAAATCCTGGGGTTGGCAACCCCAATAACCTTCTCGGAAAGAATGCCTTTGCCTACACAGTCTTCACAGGTGTTTCCGAACTATTGGCGGCAGTTGCGCATCACTAAAGACCACGAGCCTTTGATTTTCAGAAAGGATCGGCAGGAGAGTGGGTTGACTCCCTTGACGAGTGGGCTTCAGGACCAGGAACCTGAATGCAGACTACAACAGAGCATATTCAATTTCGCAAAGTGATGGGCCGGTTCATCACCGGTGTAACCGTTGTCACGGCCCGAGCTGGAGACGAAGTTCACGGCATGACTTGCAACGCATTCTGCTCGATATCTATAACGCCTTTGACGGTAATGGTAAGCATCGCCAAGAATACTCGTTCGGAAAGATTGATCGAGAAGGGAGGAGTGTTCGCAGTTAACATCCTTAGCGAAACTCAGAGCTATCTGGCCGATCGTTTCGCAGGACGTCACAAGGATAAGGAGGGCAATCGTTTTGAGGGCTTTGAATGGGAGCCAGCGGTCACAGGTGCGCCAATATTTACCGGGATTCAGGCCTACGTGGACTGTAAGGTCATGAAGGCCTACGATGGCGGGACCCACACGCTTTACTTGGGCAAGGTTGTTGCATCGCATCTCGATGATTCCCAGCACCCACTCGTCTTCTATAAATCCAGATATGTCGGATTAGACAGTTATAAAGCATCGTAGATGGTTGCAAAGCAGCGGTACGAGCCAGATGAGTTCTCTCGAGCCAGATGAGTTTTCTCGAAACAAGTGAATGAGGCGGCAGTATGACTAACAAAAAACTGTGGGGATCTGAGGAATTCTGGGGGCTAGGGTACTCATGGGATCCACAGTGGCTGCTGACGCCGGAGCAAGGAGAGCTTCAGTCCAAGCTGATCGACCTTTGTCAAAGCACTCTCCGCGAGAATGCAGTTGAAAGCGACCAGAAACGTCTTTTTCCGCGTAAGAATTTTGAAGCGCTCGCGACTCTGGGTCTTCTGGGGCTTCTAGTGCCGAAAGAGTTGGGGGGACTTGGGCAAAATCACACCTGCGCCGCAATGGTGGTAGAAACCATTGCACGCTATGGTTGTCCCAGTACTGCGATGTGTTACACCATGCATATCGGGGCCGTTGCGGCCGCAATGTTCCGGAGCCACGATAATTCAACCATCCGGAACCTGATGAAGCGCCTTGATAGGGACGTGCTTATTGGCACGCTGTCCTACTCTGACCCGGAAACCGGTTCTCACTTCTGGTATCCAGTTTCGTCCGGGGCCGAGCGTGTCTATGGTGGCTGGCAAGTGCGCAAGAAGGCGTCGTGGACCACTTCGGGTGGGTTTGCCGACTGGTATGTCATCCAGACCACCAGCCCAGATTTTGCGGGAGACTACTCCAATTTGTCTTACTTCCTCATTATGGGCGACAAGGTCAAAGCCGAGCCATCCAAATGGGACGGACTGGGCCTGCGAGGTAACCAATCGGGTACCCTCGAAGTGGACAACGTGACGGTCCCAAAAGACCACATGCTCGGCCCGGTTGGTGACGGAGCAAAGTCCAACGATGAGGTTGTAGATCCGTTCTTCCTTATGTGCTCCTCTGCCTGCTGGAACGGTATTTCTCTGGGCCTCATCGATCTCGCCAAGCGTCACACGACAGCCAAGAAGCACGTCGACGTGGGCATGCGCGTCTGCGACTATCCGACCATTCAGGATTACATCGGCGAGGCCCTCATTGACACCAACACCTGCCGCGCTTTCGTCTTCCAGATGGCCAAAGCGTTAGATCAATTGACCAAAGATTGTGACTGGTCGATCCATAAAGAGCTAACCAACTTGCCCCGATCGACCGTGTTGCACTGGATGTGGCAGGTGAAGTTTGCCGCCGCAAAAAACGTCGCTCATGTCGCGGACAAGATGCTTCATGCTTGTGGTGGCACCGGTTACAAACCGGCCCTAGGCATCGAGCGCTATCTGCGCGATGGCAAAGCAGGCTGGGTGATGGGTCCAACCAACGAGGTGCTGCGTCAGTTCGTGGGCAAAGCTGTGCTGCTCGGTTTTGAGTCACTTGATTACTGGAACCAGGCGGTCAATGAGCGTGTGCTCCAGAACGAACTCAAGAAGCTTGACAAGAAAGGAAAGCAGAAACTGGCCGAGTCCAGAGGCGAAATTGCTTCGACAAAGCCCCGGCAATGATGGAGAAGCGTTCAAATACGCCAAAGGGCGCTAGAGGCGGAGCCTCTTCCCAGGACCGCAGTCACGACTCAATCGTTTAGAGCACAAACACTGGCCAATCTTTTGCGGCTTCACGGGGCCTGGAGCGCCAGCAAGCATGCGGCCCCGGACGTGACCACGTCAGGGCTGGAAGTAAGTAGGGCTTCACGGTTTTTGTCGGAAATTTTTCAGAAACAAGATGGGGGTCTCCAAATCCCACCAGAGCTTCCGATTCATCAGATGTGCAGAGAGACAAAAGCGATTAATCTGAGAACGCAGTCAGTGCGTGCCCTGGAAAGAGGTTTCGCAATCCTGGAGGAACTGGCGAGATCACAGAATGGGATGACAGTCTCCGAACTTGCCCGGAAGTTGGCGCTGCCGAAGAGCACGGCTCATTGCTTGTTACTGACCCTGGAGCGCTGCGGCTATTTGCACCGCAACGAGCAGGAAGGCCGATTCATGTTCGGCCTGAAGTTGGTGAGCTTGGGCAACATGGCCTTGAGCCGCATAAGGCTTAGGCAGCAGGCTTTACCCTATCTCAACGCTCTGATGCAAAAGACTCGTTTGACCGTGCACATGGCAATCTTGGAACAAAACGAAGCCGTGTTGGTGGAGAAACTAGAGGCCCCAGACCCCACCAAAATCTCAACCTGGGTCGGCAAACGCATGGATGCACACTGTACAGCGGTGGGAAAGGCAATTATCGCTCACCTGACAGAGTCAGAACTAGACCGTTTGATCCAAGAGCATGGCCTTCCCAGGCACAATGATTACACCATTGCTTCCTCGAAGAAGCTGAGAGATCAGCTGGCACAAGTCAGGAGAGTTGGCTATTCACTGGATGACGAAGAGGACGAGATTGGCTTTCGTGCTATCGGCGCTCCGCTCTTCGATAGCAGCCGCAAGGTTGTTGGCTCCATCAGTGTTTGTGGAACAACCGAGCAAATCGTCCCGGAGAATGAATCTTTTCTGAGTGAAAAGGTAAAGGAAACTGCCGCCGCAATCTCTGGCCAACTGGATTTTGACGTGACCTTGTTATAATCCAAGCACAATGCGAATGGCTTCAGCTGCCTCTTGGTGCCGCGGGTTCAAATAACACTGCGACGGTTCTGATGAGGTTCTCCGCGCAAGTCTGCCTACTAATCCGCGCTTTGGTCTGGGAACAATGCGGATCCTAGGATGGGTGTCGTTTTGGTGCACCAAGCGTAACATAAGCGACCCCGGTGGCCCTCCCAAGAACATGTCTCTTCAGAGTTTGTCCAACATTATGGACACTGGTGGGGATTCTGCCGCCTTAGCTCTTGACCACTCTGTACTGGTGCGATAAGTTCGCTTCACTACTGCTCTAGGTTCATTGCACTGGCAAACGGGTCGACTGGTATGGGTCAGGTGGACAGTTCTTCAGATTTGAAGTTGGAGGTACTTGTGCAGGGGCTAGACCACCCCGAAGGGGTGGCCTACGGGCCAGATGGCAAAGTCTATACCGTAGGGGAGGCTGGGCAGGTTTATAGAGTATCGCTGGAGGACAGGAGCTTCGAGCAGTTTAGCTCTACCGGTGGCTGGGGGCTGGGCGTAGCTGCGGATGCGGAATGTAACCTCTATGTCTGCGACATGAATGTCCATGCCGTTATCAAGGTTGACCCCAGCGGAAACACGTCTCTCTATAGTCAAGGCACTCAAGATGACTCCATGAAGCTACCCAACTACCCTGTCTTCGATGCCGTGGGTAACTTGTATGTATCGGATTCCGGGGACTATGCCCAGGGTAATGGGTTGATCTACCGAGTTCGGCCCGGGGGGGAGAGTAAAGTCTGGAGTCGTTCGGTCCCTGGATATCCAAACGGCATGGCGCTTAGCCCGGATGACGATTGGCTCTACGTAGTGGAGACTAAGATCATGCCGGACGGGACAGCGGGCGAGATTGAAACTGTGGTGAACTTTCAGCGCACAGTCCCGGAAGATGTCGCTTTCGATATGACGGGAAACCTGCTGATCTGCTGTACGACTCACTGCATTTATAGCTATTCCGCCCATGGGACACTTGATCTGCTTTTCGAAGACTGGACGTGCACGCGCCTAAACTTGCCGACAGGCATGGCCTTTGTTGGACCTAATTTGGAAGTATTGGTTGTGGCAAATCTAGGGGGATGGTCACTGACCTGTGCGCAGATGGATGTTAGAGGCTTGCCCTTGCACTATCCGCACTTGCCAAAGGAGCCCCGAAAATGAGATCCGATACGTGCTTATTCGCCGCTACTGGAAGGCGTTGTATTAATCCCCCAATGGGGATCGCACACCAAGGGTGGGGGGCACAGAGGCACGAGCGAGCCGAAGGAATCGACCTTGATTTGTGGACCACTGCGTTGGCGCTCTCAGATCAGTCGTCAAAGGTGATCATCCTTGATTTGGATCTCATTTTTCTTTCTGGGGAGGGGGCAAATCGACTCCGGTCAGTGATTAGTGCAGCGACAGGGGTACCTGCAGAGTGCATAAGGTGCTCCTGGACCCATTCTCACTCGTCACCCGTAACGGATAAAACCTGGGTCCAAAAGGGCTATGATCTGGTGCCGCCCTGGCTGGAGGCGGTCAATGATCTCTCTGCACAGGCTGCCTGCGAAGCGCTCTCCAATTTGCAGCCGGTCGAGGTGTATGCTGGACGGGGCGAATGCCTTATCAATATAAATCGTCGAGCCCTGACGGCGGAGGGGCGTCTCATTTGCGGGAAAAACAGGGAGGGCTCCAGTGATCACGAAGTTCTGGTCGTGAAATTGGATGGACTGAACGGAAAAACTGTGGCGACTCTTGTCAATTACGCCTGCCATCCCACAGTCCTTGGGCCACCGAACCGACTCGTCACTCCCGATTATCCTGGAGTAGTAAAACGGATTGTTGAAGATGCCGTAGGTGGGCGGTGTCTTTTCCTGCTGGGTGCAGCCGGAGATCAGGGGCCGATTCAAGGCTATCTCGATGATCTATCAGTGTACAAGAGCTTGGGAGCCATTCTAGGACATGAGGTGGCCAAAGTGGCTCTGTCACTCAGTTACATCCCGGCCGGTGAGACTCTTCGGGAAGTCTTGGAATCTGGCGCTCCACTGGGCATTTACGATGAGCACTTCTTGAAAGTCTCGAGTCTGCCTCTGAAAGTGACGACTCGTGAAATCTTGGTGCCTTTGCGGACCGACTTGCCTGAGGCAACGGTAGTTTCAGGAACACTCAGGTCGTGGCAGAAAACGATTGAAGTAGCTAGAGCACATGGGGATGATCAGGCTCTCAGAGAAGCGATTTTCATGGGGAGACGGTCGGATATCCTGCTGAGGTTAATCGAGCGTTTGGGCACCCAAACCGAACTTGCCGTAGAGACACAATTCATCTGCACTGGAGATGTCGCTTTAGTCTCATGCAATTTTGAACCGTTTTCGAAGACGGGCTTCGAGATCAAGCGTCACTCCCCCTTTCCGGTGACCCTTTTTTCGGGTTACTCGAACGGGTATTTAGGATACATGGCCACCTCGGAAGAACGTCGTCTGGGCGGTTACGAAGTGGAGGCCTCTCCCTTCGGAGAGGGAGCTGCCGAAATATTTCAGCGCCAAGTTCTTGTGACATTACACGAATTGCGCTCAATGTCCGAGGAGTCGCCAATTAGGTCCACATAAACTGGAGGGAGTTCCTAAAATGCGCTTGTATCCTAGATCAGAAGAAATATTGAGAAAGAATCGCCGCTTCATACCGGGCGGGGTAGCCTCCTTGAATCGATCAATCAAACCGGAGATTGTCTTCGTCAAAAGACATGGGGCATACCTGTGCGATGCAGAGGGCAACCGTTATATCGACTACCACGCCGCCTTTGCACCTCATTTCCTAGGACACAACGACCCCTATGTGACCGAAGCGGTCGTTCGAGCCTTGCGTGACCACGCCAGCCTCTACGGATCAGGGACTACGATTTTGGAAGGGCAGCTAGCTGAGCTAATCTGCCGCCATGTTTCATCGGTGGAATCGGTTCAATTCCTCAATAGCGGCAGTGAGGCCACTTACCAGGCGATTCGACTAGCCCGAGCCTTAACCGGACGAGATCACGTTGTCGTCATGCAGGGCGGATACAATGGCTGGCATAACGATGTCTCTTGTAATTTGATGACCCCACTGGAGGAGCTTGGCCCGAGGGTCTCTCCTGGAGAATACCCGTACAAAGGGATGAGTGCCGGGACGCCTCTCGATCATCAGAAGCTGGTCCACTGCATCAATTTTAATGATCTGGAGTCCGTCGAATATGTTTGCGAGAAATATCCAGTCGCGGCGCTCATTACGGAACCCATTCTGCAGAACATCGGGGTCATTAAGCCGGAAGCCGGGTACCTGGCGGGATTGCGCAGGTTAGCCGACCGCTACGGATTTGTGCTCATTTTTGATGAAGTTAAAACAGGCTTTCGGCACGCCCTGGGAGGCTACGCCTCAATATGTGGAGTGACGCCAGATTTGGTGGTGTATGGCAAAGCTCTAGCCAACGGATATCCGATTGCTATGCTGGTTGGTGCTCCTGGCCGGAACCTATAATGCACATCCGGTGCCAACGACAGCAGCCATTGCCACCATCGAACGCTTGCTGATGAATGAAGGCGAAGTTTATCGTCACGTGGAACAATTGGGCGGCAGGATGCAACAGGGGCTGGAGAAAATCGTCGCGAGACTAGGGCTAAACGCCGTCGTCGCACGTCAGGGGTCCGCCTTCTGTCTCTATTTTATGGACCACTGTCCCAAAGACTGGCATGACCTGGCGGCGAACCACCCCTTCAGTTTGGATGAATATCTACGCAGGGAACTTATTGAAAGAGGCACCTACTTCTTCCCAGTAGCGACTAAGCAGTGTTCCATTTCTTTTGCTCACAGTCGGGAGGATGTTGAAGTTACCCTGAGGCAAGTAGAGGAGTCGTTACGGACCATAGAGGGGAACATCCTCGCCAAATGAACCGACAAGACTGTCCGGACTGGAGGTAGTGCCCGCTCTGTTGCCAATCCCCCTCAGCAAGGAGGAGTCTTAACCTGACCATCGCAGTGAAATCCGATCCAGATCGCATTGCCTCAAGACGAGCTTGGTCTCTCGTGGGATTCATGTGGGTGGCTTATTTCCTCAACTTCAGTGACCGCCAAGCTGTCTATTCGATTTTTCCAGTCCTCAAATCGGAGTTGAAATTCAGCGATACCCAGCTCGGCCTCATTGGCGCAGTTTTTATGTGGGTCTACGCTATCTGTTCTCCCATTGCCGGGCAGATCGGGGATCGGTTTTCAAAACGAGCTCTTATTATACTTAGCATCTTGTTGTGGAGTGGGCTAACTACACTCACCGGCCTTTCGAATTCGGTTTCCATGTTTCTGGTACTGCGGGCGCTGATTGGGGTGACTGAAGCTCTTTTCATTCCCTGCGCTGTTGCATTGACGGCTAATGCGCATGGTCCGGAGACCCGCTCTCGCGCCCTGGCTGTATTCGCCACGGCAGAGCTGGCTGGTGTCGTCATGGGAGGATGGTATGGTGGTTTTGTGGCCCAAGAGTTTCACTGGAGAATGACTTTTTATTCATTGGGCGCTTTCGGAATTTTATATGCGATTCCTTATTCGCTTTTCCTGAAGCGGACGAGGGAAGAACACCAGGTTGAGACCAAAAAATCAGGTGGTGGCTTGGCTCTGGGCGCGCTTATAAGTGTTCCGACCTACAGAGTTCTCTGTGTCGCTTTCCCAGCATTCTGTTTCGTCATTACAATAATCTACGCCTGGCTTCCCTATTTTCTTTATGGGAAATTCTCTCTGAGCTTGGCTGAGGCCGGCTTCACCGCTACAGCTTACATCCAAGGTGCGACCTTCGTTGGTCTGCTTGCCGGAGGCGGACTGGCGGATTGGCTCTATGGGCGGACTAAAGCTGCCCGCCTTTGGGTAGTTTCGACCGGGCTGTTTCTGGCCTCGCCTTGTCTTCATTTAGTGGGGAATAGCAGTTCGCTTTTGCTTACGAAAGTTGCGGCTGTGGGATTTGGATTGGGCAGTGGTTTGTGTATATCGAACTTTCTAGCTTCTTCATTTGAAGTGGTTCCTTCCGACACACGAGCCTCAGCCGTAGGTTTCTCTAACCTCGTCACTTGCTTTGTTTCTGGTCTGGCAGCCCTGCTGGCCGGAGTGTGGAAGGAGAGCGTCGGAATTAACAATCTCATGAGTTACTCCGCCCTGGGTTGCGCAGCCACAGGATTACTCCTCATCCTGGGAATCAAGTTGTGTTTTCGGCGAGACTACGATCGGGTGCATTAGAATCCTTGAGTCTTGGACGCGTTCGATTCCTGTCCAGATATCTGGACAGACCGTAAGAAATCGACGGTTTGGTTCTTGACTGCCATCGTGTTGCACAATAGCATAAATTGATATCACTCTGCTGGTTCGGACACAGTAGCTTATAGGCTTTCGAGTTCCGCTGACATACAAGATCGATCAAGACATCAGCGAACATTGGGATTGAGTGCGAGGCAAATAGTATCGATGCCAAATGGAGTCCTCATTTGCAAACGTTGTGTAATGTGGCTTGAAGTGTGTTTGGGTGCCGTAGTGCTGAGTTTAGGAGTGATGCTGCCCGAGGCAGGAGGGCAAGTGAAGCGGGAAGTGGGCAGCTCGCGGTTGGTAGAGGAGATTGGCTCGTTGCTTCGGCAGCATTGCCAGATGTGCCACAACGGTGAAGTGAAGAAGGCAGGGCTGGATCTTTCCAGTCGGGAGGCGCTATTGCGTGGGGGCGATAGTGGACAGTCTGTGGTTCCCGGCAACGCGAAGGCAAGTTTGCTCTACAAGCTGATCGCCCACGAGCAAGAACCAGGGATGCCGTATAAGGCCGACAAACTTCCCGAAGGGGTAATCGCCCGATTCGCTGAATGGATCGAGGCGGGGGCGCCGTATGGTGAACTCGGCTCAGTCTCCGGCAGGGCATCGTCTCTGAACTCGACCGCCGCGTCTGCTTATGATGAGGCGGGTAAAGCTATGTTTGTCCGGTACGTTCGCCCGCTGCTCGAAAGCCAATGCCTGAGCTGCCACGGAGCCGGTCAGGTCAAAAGGTCGGGCTTTGATCTTTCCACCCGCGAAGGTCTCTTGCGTGGTGGAGAGAACGGACCGGCAGTCGTGCCCGGGAAGGCTGGAGAGAGCGCGCTATACAAACGCGTGAAGCACGACCTGCAGCCTGGAATGCCGTTTCAGGGCGCCAAAATTTCCGATGAGCTCATCGCGCGAATTGGCGACTGGATCAACGCTGGCGCCCCTTACGATGGCCCCCTGGATCTGAAGGCCGCCCGGCGTGTCAGCAACCATTGGGCTTACCAACTACCGAAGCGACCTCCCGTACCGGGGGTGAAGAACCGGGCTTGGGTTCGCAACCCGGTGGACGCGTTTGTTACCGCCGAACATGAGAAGCGCGGCCTTCATCCGATGCCCGTGGCGGACAAGCCCGTTCTTTTGCGGCGCGTGTACCTGGATTTGATCGGCTTACCTCCTACGCCAGACGAAATGCAAGCTTTTTTGGCGGACGATTCCAAAGATGCGTACGAGAAGGTCGTGGACAAGTTGCTGGCCAGTCCGCGATACGGGGAGCGTTGGGGCCGTCACTGGATGGACGTCTGGCGCTACAGCGATGTGTATGGCACCGAAGATCGCAGCGGCCGACCACACATCTGGCACTGGCGTGACTGGATCATCGATTCAGTTAACGAGGACAAAGGCTATGACCGGATGATCGAGGAGATGCTGGCCGGCGACGAGATTGCGCCGACCGATCCTAAGATCTTGCGAGCCACAGGCTTTCTCGCCCGAAACTATTATCTTTACAACCGCGATGTCTGGCTGCAAGATACCGTGGAGCACACTGCCACTGCATTTCTCGGATTGACGTTTCGGTGTGCGCGTTGCCATGACCACAAGTACGATCCAATAGCTCAGGAGGAGTATTATCGATTTCGGGCTTTCTTCGAACCTTACGACGTTCGAACGGATCGGCTCCCCGGACAGCCGGACCGAACCAAAGACGGGTTGCCGCGAGTTTATGA
Organism: Acidobacteriota bacterium; assembly: GCA_003224725.1. Lineage (GTDB taxonomy): Bacteria > Acidobacteriota > Terriglobia > Versatilivoradales > Versatilivoraceae > QHZQ01. The sequence continues at coordinate 16,341 of QHZQ01000113.1, forward strand.
CGCGGAACCTAGGCCGGCAAAGACTGATTTCCCGGATGTTGTTCCGGCTATTTTTGCAGAGACCTATAAGTATATTCGGGGCAACCCTGAAACACCCGATAAAGATCACCCGTTGTCGCCTGGTGTACCAGAAGTCTTGAGCGGGGCCGATGCTGTCAAATTTCAACCGGTGTCTCTCCCCCTTGAGGCGTCCTATCCCGACATCAAGCCTTTTGTAGAGCACGATCTGCTGGCTGAAGCTCGGCGGGACCTCCAGAAGTCTGAAATTGGCTTGGCAAGAGCAAAAGTGGTCTTGACCAAAGCTAAAAAACGTGTCGCCGAGCTGCCGGCCAATGCTGAAGCGCCGGAGGGCACCACGTCGAGCACTACTCCCTCAGCCGCCGGGGGCGTGGATTTCGAAAAGGCTATCAAACCGATTCTCGAAAAGAATTGCCTTTCTTGTCACAACTCGCAGGACCCGGCCAGCGGACTAGTTCTCGAAACGCAGGAATCCATCTTTCGGGGAGGCATTGTGAATGGGCCGGTCATCATCCCGCAGAACAGCGCTGAGAGCCCGCTGATCCTCCAGCTACGTGGTGAGAAGAAACCGAGAATGCCCTTGGACAAGGATCCCTTGCCCGAGGACCAGATTGCCCTGATTGGCCGGTGGATCGATCAGTTGCCGGAAGAAGATCCTCAGGCTGCCTTGCAAAAGGCGCAGACAGGGATGACGCTGGCCGAGAAACAGTTGGTAAGCGCGCGCGCGAATGTCCCCGCGCTCGAAGCCCGGATCGCGGCCGACAATGCGAAGTACGCGAACCCTCCCGACCCTCGGGAGCAAGTTCTGGCAGAGGCGGCTCGAAAGGCGGAACGGCATGCCAGCCTTTTGAAGGCTGAGCTGGACCTCTTTCAGGCTCAGCAGAAACTTACCGATGCTCTGAGCAGCGTGCCGGACGATGATAAAGCAGAAAAGGCCCGGGATAAACGGGTAGACGCGGCACGTAAACAGCTCGAGGCCGCGCAAGCTGCGCTGGGCCAAGCAGCTAGCAGTTATACACCTATAGGTGCGATTTACCCCGCGAGAAGCTCCGGGCGCCGCATGGCGTTGGCGCACTGGATTGCGAGCAAGGAGAATCCGCTCACAGCGCGAGTGGCGATGAACCACATATGGCTGCGTCACTTTGGAAAAGCGATCGTGCCGACTGTAGCCAATTTCGGCAGCAACGGCAAGCCGCCCAGCCACCCCGAACTCTTGGACTGGCTGGCGACTGAGTTCATGGAGCAGAATTGGAGTATGAAAGCCATGCATCGGCTACTGGTGACCAGCAATACCTACCAAATGCAGTCTGGGGGCGGCGATCCGAAAGATCAAAATCTCGCGATTGACCCCGACAACCGGTATTTGTGGCGCATGAACTCCCGGCGGATGGAGGCAGAAGTCGTACGTGACAGCATGCTTTATGTCTCCGGTCAATTGGACCTCACAATGGGTGGTCCGGAAATCGATGAAACCAAGGGCCAGGAATCTCGACGGCGGAGTTTGTATTTCCGACAAACCGCAGATACGCAGATGGTCTTTTTGCAG
>QHZQ01000609.1 GCA_003224725.1 Acidobacteriota bacterium
CTCGCAACCGATGTGAGTTCCGGTTAAGCCCACAACCTCTCGCAGGTAGTGCACCAGGAGCATTCTGGGCTCTATCTCGGATTGGTGGGTGGCCGCATTGACTTTCAAATTAATTTTCATGCCGAGTTCCTCCGTGAACAGTTCCCCCAAACAAGAGTGTTCCAGTCTACATTAAGAGTTGAACCGATTTAAGGGAAAATTTCAGACTAAAACTTTTTTGATTCGTCGCAGGATCTACTCACCCAAGGGCAGACAGAAATCCAATCAATTTCGGTGGGCGCTAACATAGCATAGTCGAAACAAAAATTGAAAAAGGTTTTTCTGAAAATTCGTAACGCGTTAGTTACGGAGGCGAAGAAACAGGTTTGCTAGTCACGACGAATTTGCTTCTACTTCGTCGTGGGTTTGTCCACCCGCGCGGAAAAGCCCACGGCGAGCGACGGTGGTCGCGGAGAAAGGCGCTCGCCGTGGCTACCAAGACTGCACACCCCAAACGCTCTAAACCAGGGTGCATTCTGAGCGGGGCCAAACCAGTCCGTTTGTGCTTGAACCCGGTTGCAAAACGGCTCCAATTTTCATCGTGCGTGGCGATCCGAAGGATCCTGAAAACTCCCTTGAGAATCCCCCTTGGTAACTGATCTTTACCCATATCTTCTGCTGCACACAGGGGGTGGCTCTGGCAAGATTTTCTGCATGGCCCCCACTCCCTCACCCTCTCCCCCGCGTCGGGGGCTGGTTTCAGCCATATCTCATTGGTCCGCGGGGGAGAGGGAAGGTATAGGTCGCACCGGGAACCCAGGGCGGCGTCGCTCCGCTCCCTGGCCCTGGGCTACCCTATTTGACCCTATTTAGCCCTTACATGGCAAGAAGCACTACCTGTGGGCGTCCCACAGCGGCTGTGTCCGACACGAAATTGTGGGACATGCCCAACTCTGTTAAGGGGGAATGATTTTCATCCTTCGCGGTGCCGCCACGCGGCATGAAAAACTCCCTAGAAAACAAACTTCAAGCCGAATTGTAATTGTCGCATATCGATACGGGTAGAGCGAATCTTGCCGAAGGTGTTGTCGGGGAAATAGGTGTCGGGATCTCCCCAGATGGGGTGGTTGAGTATATTAAAGGCCTCGAAGCGGAATTGTAGGTACTTTCCTTCGGTGAAGTGAAAATCCTTGAGCGTGGAAAAATCCCAATTGGTGATACCGGGCCCGATGACGGTGTTGCGGCCCACATTGCCAAACGTTCCATCCGCTTGCTGTATATAGGCGGCGGTGTTAAACCACTGGTCCGTGGTTCGCTGACCGCGGGCCAACTCCGTGGATATGCCGGTAGCGTCAGGACGGTCAAAGAAGCCCCCGGCCAGCGAAACATTGCCGTCTTGCACGGTCAGAGGGAATCCGCTCTGGATGGTAATGATGGAACTGAGCTGCCACCCGCCTAGCAATGCGTTGACCAACCCTCCTTGATTGAGAAACGTCTTGCCTTTGCCCAGGGGAAGCTCATACAGCAGGGAGGTCACGAAGCGATGGTTCACATCAAAGATGGAGAGGGAGCGTTCACAAGAAAGACAGTAGCTGTTCTGCGGAAACAACGTATCCGCTCCCAGGGTGCGGATACCGCTGCCGCTGTCGATGGCTTTGGACCAGGTGTACCCGACCAGGTAAGTGAGTCCGCGCGAGAAGCGCCGGCTGAATTTCACGCCGAGAGAGTTGTAATTAGCATTCACACTCCCGTCTACTTCCTGAATGCGTCCAAACTCAGGGTACGGCTGTCTGGAGGCCACCGAGCCGGTAGTACCCGGCAACGCTTC
>QHZQ01000610.1 GCA_003224725.1 Acidobacteriota bacterium
GAAGCCCTTGTCTAGTTGGTTATAAGAAACCAAGACACCGGGAGGGCGAGGCTCCCGCCGAGCCTCATGGGGCAGGGACTCGCCGAGGCGATAGCTCGCCAAGCGGCTCGCCCTCCCAAGTTTCAGGCCCGACTCAGCCGCTCCAGGCTCGCCCCGACAAAAAAGAAGAAGAGGAGATTGATTCATGGACGTTCCAAGAAAGGCCAGTAAAGATGATCGAGAGATACTGGTGGTCGAAGACAGTCCTACGCAAGCTGAACGATTGAAATACATTTTAGAACAGCACGGTTATAAGATTTCGGTGGCAAGGAACGGCAGGGAGGCACTCGCTAAAATAAGCCAGCGCCTGCCACTGGTCGTCATCAGCGACATCATGATGCCGGAAATGGATGGTTACCAGCTCTGTCGGCAAATCAAAGGAGACGACAAACTGAAAGAGGTACCGGTCATTCTCTTGACCTCTCTTGCCGACCCGGTGGACGTCGTCAGGGGATTAGAGTGCGGGGCAGACAACTTCATAACAAAGCCTTATCAGGAAACGTATCTTCTGTCCCGTATTCAATACATCCTGATCAATCGTGAGCTACACAAAAGCGAAAAAATGCAGATGGGCATCGAGATCTTTTTCGCTGGGCAGCGATACTTCATCACCTCCGAACGCCAACAAATCCTCAATCTTCTCCTTTCGACTTATGAAACGGCCGTGCAAAAGAACCAGGAATTGATCAAGGCACAGGAGCAGTTAAAAAATCTGAACGAGCATTTGGAAGACAAGGTCCAGCAGCGAACCGTTGCTCTGGTTGGGGAGGTCACTGAGCGGCGCAAGGCAGAAGAAAGGCTGCGAGAGAATCTGGCTCTGGTTACCGCCTTGTTAGACAATCTCCACATTGGAGTGCTGTTTGAGGACGATTCGCGGTGCATCCTCAGCCTTAACCCGAAGTTTTGCGAAATGTTTGGCATCGACGGCCAGGCGCAGTGGAACGGAAGGAGCTGTGCCGAGGTCGTTGAGGCGGCGAAGTGGCTCTTTACCAATCCCGAAGCATTCGTGCAGTCAAATGACGAGCGGTTCGCTAATGATGAGACGGTCCTTGCGGAAGAGTTGACCATGAATGCTGGACGGATTCTCGAGCGCGACCATATTCCCATTTGTGTCGACGAGCAGCGCCGTGGGCAGCTCTGGTTGTACCGTGACGTCACGGAACGCAGACGCTCGGAGGAAGCCCTGCGCCAGAGCGAAGAGCAGCTCCGCCAATCGCAAAAGATGGAAGCCATCGGAAGGCTGGCGGGTGGAGTGGCACACGACTTCAATAACCTGCTGACAGCCATCATTGGCTACAGTGATGTTGTCCTCAATGGCCTCGCCGAGAGTGACCCGTCGCGTTTGGAAATCTCTGAGATCAAGAAGGCTGGAGAACGCGCCGCCACGTTGACGAGCCAACTCCTCGCCTTCAGCCGAAAACAGGTCCTTCAACCCAGAGTCCTGGACCTGAACGTTGTGGTGGCCGATATGGACAGGATGCTTCAGCGTCTGATTGGTGAAGATATCGAGCTGGTCACCCGCCCTGATCCAGCTCTGGGACGCGTCAAAACCGATCCCGGACAGATCGAGCAAGTCATCCTGAACCTGGCCGTGAATGCTCGGGACGCCATGCCCGAGGGTGGCAAACTCACCATTGAGACTGCGAACGTCGAGTTGGACGAGGCCTATGCGCGCGGTCACGCGAACGCCAAACCAGGCCTCTATGTGATGCTGGCCGTGAGTGACAGCGGCATTGGGATGAGCCCCGAAACTCAGTCCCGCATCTTCGAGCCCTTCTTCACCACCAAGGAAAAAGGAAAGGGGACAGGTCTAGGCTTGTCCACCATCTACGGAATCGTCAAACAAAGCGGTGGCAACGTCTGGGTTTACAGTGAGCCAGGCCAAGGCGCGACCTTTAAGGTTTATTTACCCCGAGTTGAAGAGGATGTTGCTCCCCCTGAAAGACCTGCCCCTGCGGTTGCGGTTAAGCAGGGCTCAGAAACCGTCCTCCTGGTTGAAGACGAAGAAGGAGTTCGGACCCTGGTCAGCACCATCCTTCAGCAGAATGGCTACTCTGTGCTGGAGGCACAGGACGGCAGCGAGGCCATTGAGATGAGCCAACAATACGACGGACCTATTCATCTCATGGTGACCGACGTAGTAATGCCCCAGATGAATGTTCGCGTCCTCACCCAAAAGATGTCGCAACTGCGCCCACACCTAAAAATCCTCTATATTTCTGGCTATACAGACGACGCGATTGTCCACCACGGCTGTATTGGATAAATCATAGGCACCCATGACACGACTTCGATGGTTGTTCTTCCAGTCTTGGATGAAGGCCAGAGTGACATTCTCCAGACTTCTGAAAGACTAGGGTTACTTGGTAGCGAAGAAGTTCAAACTTCGGTCAAATTTGTTAAGCTGCGGTCCCCTCACCCCCAGCCCCTCTCCCAATGGGAGAGGGTGGCCGAAGGCCGGGTGAGGGGTCCGTGGCCGCATAGAGCCGTACTCCTCGGCGGTCTGAGGTTGCTCGCTACTGCCAGCCAAGAATATTTGAAATTCGCCAGAACCACACCCAGAGATACAACCCCTCCCGCCTTCCAGTGGAATCCATTTAGAGACTCGGACTTGAATCGACGATCGCGGCCAGCCCATTTTGGAGTGGACAGATCCGTGGCGAATTTATTAGACTCTGTTCCCCGTGAGAGTGCTGTC
>QHZQ01000626.1:0-3053 GCA_003224725.1 Acidobacteriota bacterium
TGGGCAGGCTGTAAGCGGGTACTTCGCGAGAGAAGGTTTTTCCTTCATCTTTTGACAGCGCAACCCAGACACGGCGATTGGCTTCGCCTTCAGAATCACCTTTCCCATGCCAGACGACGTAAACATCGCCCGATTCATCAGCGGCAACCGAGCTCCCACCGTCGAGTCCCACTGCAAACTGCATCAGGTTGCGCTGTCGCTCAAAGGCGGTTTTATCGTCGCTTAACCGCGCATAAAGCATTGGGGTTGGGCTGTGGGAAGGTTGACCTTTTCCAGAACCCATCCAAGCGACATGGACCCGCCCCCCTTTTCCGACGGCGATGTGGGCCCCGCGAACCGTGCCAATCGCAAGCTCACCCCCGTGTTGACTGTTCACCTGAATCGTCTTTGAGAAACTACCCTCTTGGCTTCGCCTTCAGAATCACCTTTCCCATGCCAGACGACGGATACCCTCATTGGGGGTTCTTATCAGTGTCACCTTTTTTTGATCAGCCCAAACCTGCTCGAGGTTGGTGCTGTATCCCAGAACCAATATGGATAGGGTTAGGGGAATTAATCCGCGGAATGAATTGCGCTTCATAGTACCTCCTGCGGTGAAACGAGAGAGTCCCATTCCTCCATTTTTATCATTTCAAGGTTCAAAAGTGGAGACTTCTTTGATTTGGAAACGGACGTCTCGTGCACTAGACCGGCAGAGCCTGATTGCGCCGGGCGGATTCGAGGGTGAGGTGGAGCAGCCGCATGGTTTTCAAGTTGTCTTCCGCCCTGGTTTCTGCGGTGCCCGCGCCTCGCAGTGCATCCAGCAGGTTCATATTCGTGGACACGATGCTCGGGTGGGCGAAACCGTAGCGCGGGTCGGCCCACGGATAAGGTTGCGGAGCCAGTATTTCTGAGGTTTCACCCGCGTTCGTCCCAACGGTTAGCCGCCCGCCGGGGACCCAGGTGATTGTCCCCTCGGTGCCTTCGATGAAGACCTCATAGGGAATGGTCCGCCAACTTAGTTCGCAGTGACAGGTAAGTCTATCGTAGCCCAGAACGATGGATACAATGTCTTCGCCGGCGAAACGTGGGTTCATCCTGAATTCCCGAGCGTAGAGACTACCGGGTTCGCCGAAGAAGAAGCGCGCCAGGTCGAGTAGATGTGGGCCCATGTCCTGCATCGCGAAATGTGGCTGGGTGTAAAGATAAGGCTGGTTGTCGAAGAGCTCTATCGCGCCGTGGCTGAACTGGATATGGGCTCGGAACGGCCTGCCAATCCGGTTCGAGACCAGGAGCTCTTTCACGCGACGCATCGGGGTCTGCCACCGATAGTTTTCATGGATGAGAAATAGGATACCTGCTTCTTGGCACGTCTTCACCATCGTCTCGCAGGTTGAGTAGTCCATCGCCATCGGCTTCTGGCAGATGATCGGGAGGCGATGGTTTGCCGCAAGGAGCACGAGTGGCGCGTGAGCCTCCGGTCCGACTGCCACGTCCACGAAATCGAGAGTTTCGCAGCGCGCCATCTCTTCCGCGTTGGTATAGATCTTGGATATACCGAATTTCTGCGCGAGCGTTGCGGCCTTGGCGTGATCGCGGTCGCACAACGCGACCAGCCGGGCCCCAGGCACCTCCTTCCAGGCAGCAATCTGAAACTGCCCCCAGAAGCCGGTGCCGATGACCGCCAAGGTCAGCTCTCGCATAAGTCACCTCCTACGAAAATCCCCATTGACGGGGCAGCAGTTGCTAGCCTGCGAGGGTGTCTCTGTCGCAGCGATCCCGGGCCTACCGTCACGGAGACATTCCCCTCACGTTCTGTACGAGAACGCTCCGTGGTGTGCGACAAATTTGTGGGTAATGACAGAACCAATGAGCCTCGTACAGGCCAAATATTTATGGATCACAGGCCCAAGAAACGGACGGAGCTCCGTAGGAGCGTCATGACGCCCCGCTGGGGCTCAGAGCTTGAGGAGGGTTGGGCCTCCTTCTATAGAGATACCGCCTCTACGAGGCTCCATTCGCGTCAAAACAGGCCTGAATCTCAGCGAATAACCCAGAAATTTGTCGCTACACCCAACGCGCCCCGGAGACTGGACATTTTCTGACGCCCCGATGATGGGGCTCTCAAAGGAACCGAGCCGTTCTTTGATGGGGCCAGCCCGCAGGCCATTCTGACCCCTGGACTTTCTGACTTCCGTCCCCTGCAAGCATAGCTATCGTTTGCTGATGGGAGCCCTGGTCAGGCGCAGAACCGCATCCTGGCCAGTCCACGGCGCGATACACACGATCTCTCGCTCGCCCTCAACGGCGCCACTCTCATCAACGGCGCCGTCCTCCGCCCGATACCACTCGGCCGTGAAACGCCCTCTGGCAGCACGCAGATCGAGGCGCCAGCGGGCCTGGCGGGAGGCGTCCACTCTCGCTTCTTTGCCGTCCGAGGCCGCGTTAGGGTGATAGATCAGGAATTCTTCGTGACCGCGGCGCATAACCTTTGGCGCCTGGGTTCCGGTCCGCCCATCGAGATCGGTCACCAGACCGTCATCGGACTGGAAATCAGGCAACTCGATCTTTCGTGTCGTGAAGTAGTCCCGGATATACCGGACCGAGTCCAAGCCCACCAACTGTCGCGTGAAGGTTTTCACGCCATGATAATTGACCGTGGTCGCACGTTTTCCGGTTTGGCTGTAAGGGTGCACGACCCACCACCGCCCACCGTAGTTGGCCGATCCACCGGAGAGGAGCCACGCCCAGCACAGCCGGCGCTGGAAGTAGCGCATGTCGGTCGGGTCACGGCCAGGCTGGTCTTGTTCGTAACGATCTTCACCCAGCAACAGCGGCTTGGAGTAACGCTGGTATTTGGCATACTGCGTCGCACCGACATCATATTCATTCTCCAAATGAAGGTAAGTGGCCCAGTCTTCGTCGGGGAAGTAAAAATCGACGAAGCGAGCATGCCCCGTGGACATGGGGTGTTGCCAGGGGTCGTTCTTGCGGAAGTATGCACCCACCTCCCGCGCGAAAGCATTATTGTTTGGGTAGTCCGAGCTGTAATGGGTATCATTAACGGCGAGCCA
>QHZQ01000626.1:3117-5807 GCA_003224725.1 Acidobacteriota bacterium
GAAATGCTCATCTACTCTCCACGGAGAGCCGCGGGGGAACAGGATCAACTCGACGTATTCATTGGGGTAGTGCTCCAGCAGCCACTCCAAGCGCCGGTCCGAACAGCGAAAGTGGTCCAGTCGCAGACGAGTGAAACCGGCATCCTCAAAATAGGCGTCGGGCCAGCGCTCCACGCCATCGTCAAAACATCCTCTGGGGCCGCTGACCAAATAGGAGAAAAACGAGGTGATCCCGTGCTCCACGGCATCGTGGACGTAGGCAGTGAAGTCCTCATTACTGATCGGCTCGCCGTTTTCGTTGTAGGGGCTGAGAAGAAAATAGGCGGTGTCGACGATGTTCAGAAACCAACGCCCATCTTCGGTGATCCAGTACCTGGGATTCTTGGGATGCGGGAGCAGGCGGCCGTGCAGTTTCGAATCAACAGCATTAAAACTTCCGGTCTGTCCATCCAAACGCTGGTCCGTCGCACAAGCGGAGGACCAACGCCAGGCTCCAGTTTCACTCACATAGACTCGCGCCCGCCACGTGTTCCCGCCATCATAGAACCCATACACTGTTTTGGCTTTCGCCTTGCCCGACGGGGGCGTGAATGTGACCGTCGCCACGGTGTCGAACGAATTGGAGACGGACCCGTTGCCGGTCAGTACAACTTCGTGGACTCCAAACTTTAGGGCTTGTCGAACTGCCGCTTGACGCTCCACCAGACTGGGAACCAACAGGCCTCCCAAGAGGAGACCCAGAAGATAGTTCCGCGACTGCAACTCGCGACACCAGGTTAACAAGGCAGTGATATGTCTAAGCATGACTGACATTCCTCCATGTTTTCCAGACGAAGTCATCCTCCCGCTGTCTCCAAAACAGCCGGCGAGTCCGATTATTCGATGCTGAGAATGACACCGGCACCCAGCGCCGCAACAACGCCAATTCCCCGCAGCAGATCAATGGTCTCATGATAGAGCGGAACAGCGACCAGGACGGTAATGATGGGATACAACTGAGAAAAGGGGGTCACGATAGATGCCTTCCCATATCGGTAAGCCGCAAATAATGTGAGACTGCCCACGCCCATCAAGATCCCAATGAAGACACTCACCCAGCCTGCTTTAGCCGGGATATTCCAGCTCAGTGAGCGGTCGGTTGGGAGCAGCACAAGATCCAGCAGGACAAAGCCGACTGTAAAGGCCACCGTGGAAAGCTCATCGGAAATGAAATAAGTCGCACCTTTCTGGGTGATGAAGGTGATGCCAAAAATTAAGAGCGCTAGCAACGTATACAGCATCCATGCAGAAAAAAGGTTGAAAGCGGCCAGCCTGGATGAGGAAGAAGGACTGGTGTTCAAGAGAAGAATGGCGATGAGAGCTACTGCGATGCCGAACGCCTGAAGCCCGCGAATTTTTTCTTTGAACAAAAAAGGCGCCAACAAAACCGGGATCAGCGGTGCCATGCTGATAATCGGAAAAACCAAGGAGGCCGGTCCATTATGGCCAAGAGCGCTATATAACATGATGTTTCCAGTCCCGCCAGTGATACCGGTTGCCAATGCCAGCAACAGTCCCCTGCCCAAGTAGGTATGCTTCCTCAGGTTCTTTGAGAAGAGTAACAGGAGGGCAAAAGGGATAAGCCCGGCGCTGGAAAGAATCTGGACCATTGAGCCGGAAAGGTCTCGGCTGGCTATGGGTGATAACAGACTCCAGATTGCCCAAATCAACATGGAAACGGTAGAGTACATCAGCCACTTTGGCATCCATCACCTCCGAAGCTCTGTTTACAGGTCACGGCCCTTCTTATCAGCCAGTCCTTATAATCAGGCGGTCTTACCCTCACACCTCACACCTGACACGTAGCGAGCAACCTCAGACCGCCAAGAAGCGAGGTTCTGTTGGCAACTGACCCCTCACCCGTCCTTCGGCCACCCTCTCCCCACGGGAGAGGGGCTGGGGGTGAGGGGCCGCCTGGCCCTTGACACAAATTTGACCGAACTATGAACTTTGTCGCCAGCAAGTAACTCTAGCACCTCACCCCTCACACCTGACACCTGTTTAGACCCCATATTTGTGGTAAAGCTGGCGCAACACAGAAGTCGAGCGGCGTATCTCCTCTTGAGGATACTTCAATGTGAACAGGCCATCGGAAAACCAGTTGTGATAACCGATTTGCCTGCAGACCTGCATGATGCGGTCAAAATCGTTCTCTCCGCCCCCAACGATGGCAGCTCCGCCATTGCTGTCGTGGAGATGAAAGTGCCAGACACGGCCGTTCAAATCCAGGATGTTTTGATAAACGTCGGGATCTTCCAGGAAGGAATGCCCGGTATCAATCAGGATGCCCAGATTAGAACTCCCCACCTGGTCTACGATCTCGCGAGCCTCGACACCGGTATTAATGGTGTTAATCTCAAATCGGTTGGTGTATTCAAACACCATGGCCACTTGCAGTTGAGCGGCGTATGCGGCAGCCTCCCTGAGGACATCCACCAAGCAATCCTTGAACCAGCGCATAGGGCGCCCGGGGACGGCAAAGCCTCTCGCTACCCCCACTTGCTGAATGCAACCCAGTTTTTGGCAATGACGGATATAGCTCTTCAGCTTTTCCAACGCAAATTCCATTTTCCGTACATCGGCATTGACCAGAGATGCTTTGAACAGGTAATGAATGCCACCAGAATTAATGGCAGAAACTTTGAGGCTGT
>QHZQ01000627.1 GCA_003224725.1 Acidobacteriota bacterium
AGCTTCAGACCCACCTGCTGACCCACACGGATCAGTCGTCGTACCGTGTTCCGATCTAAACCTGTCGATCGCGCCACGGCTCGGATACGATCCCCGGCCAACCAGCGCCTCATCACTTGATCGATGTCCATCATTCGTACCTCCCGGTATGCCATCCGTGTCCTCCTTACGGCACGGCTTGGCATAGTTATTGGTCAACCCGGGGGTGGGTGAATGATCGTGAGAATGTGGGTGAATGATTGTGAGAATCAGGTGGGTGAATGATTGTGAGAATCAGGTGGGTGAATGATCGTGAGAATCTACCGCCTCAGGTGGTCGATAGATCGTGAGAATTCACACAACTCTTTTTGAATTTTTATCCATTCGGGAATACCGGAAAGATCCGAGTTTAAGCAGGTCTGCTGTGTGGAACTCAGAGAGCGGAAAATAGTTGAGAAGCGCCAGGTCATCACCAGCAAAGCGTGAAATGGACTTCTGGAAGAAGGTAGCTGAGCTTTGCCTTGAGCCTGCCGTCCTGGACTAGCTTCTTGGCTCCTAGGCTGGCAACGAATTCCTCATGAGGCGTAACCCGAAAGTAATACCGGAGACGTAGTCGAAGGCCGTCCCAATCATTCCGTAGTCGTAGCCTTGGATGCTGGGACGATTTAGCGGTCGGAGTTGCGGATTGACTGCCTGACAGACCGCCGCCGTATTGGGAAACCGATCCACCATGAACAGGCGGACCTTGCTCTTGGAATCATCCAATTCTGATGTAAGTGACATAGGTCACCCCGCAGCATTCGACGCGCGGCCATGCTCATCCAATGGCCTAACCTCACCCGTTGATGGCTGGAGGAGGACCATTTTTGTTTGATCGCTCACGGGCCTCAAGAATTGCAGGGGTACAAGCCATTGACCCGGCTTGTCGTGATGAAGCCGGTAAGTCATACCCGCCGCTGTCGGCCAGTATCCCTCCACAAGAACTTCTACCGCGCCATCCTGGCTATCGTAAATCGCAAGTTGTCCCACTGCCACTACGGTTACCCATCCATCTGGAGGATTGATAATCGGAATGATGCTCGGTTGGGCCGCTGTTGCAAGGTCATTTGCGAAATCCTTTAGCCGCTCGAGGCCATCCACGACAGTGGGTCCGTGCGGGGTCCGTGCTCCTGCTCCTTGACAATTTGCAACGCCATTTCGACAATTTCAGGAAAATTCACTGCAAGTTTTTCCGTTAGCCGCAGGCTCCCATGAGTCGAATCAAAAATGCACATCCCCTGCAACGGTCCAGTGCCGAGCGGTGTTTGCTGGGCATGAAATCGTGAAAGAACATCAGGGGTCATGAGAATTACATGATTGTCCTTCAGTCTTCCAATTCGTTGGTCAACCTGGACTCCGCCATCAATGATGGACGAACTGAATCCCAGCGTGCCCAACATTTCTTTCCATTTCGCAGCTTGATCCTGGATGAGAGCACGGGCCGGGTAGATGGCAAGCACTTTGCGCTTCGGATCACGTTGCAGAGCGTCTGCTGCCGCGCTCATGAAGACAAGGCTTTTTCCTGATGCGGTCGATGTTGCCAAGCAAATGTCATGACCACTCGATGTTTCAATGAGGGCTTCGGCTTGATGGGCATACAGTCCGTTCGGCCACCGCTGCGTCAGCACGTCGCGAACAGCCGGAGCAAGACCGGGGGGCACCGGAGCCAGCCGCGCTTCGGCCCCCTCTACTGCGGTGCCCCCTAAAACTGTAAAATTCGCGTCTTCGAGAATGCGGTACAACGCACCGCCACTTAATCCAGCCATCGGCCTTCCTGCCCCCGGTTTCTGCCTTGAAGTTTCGGGCAGTTTAGCACGGCTGGGCTGGGTCCAAACGTTCGAGAATACCCGAAAAACCGTAAGGCCAAACTACGGACCCTTGACGACTCATTTGCTGATGCGCTTCAGAATTAAAACGCCGAGCTTCTCATCAATGAACGGCAAAGCGCCGATTTGCCACATCTGACTGTAGCAGCGCGACAACCAATCGAGTAGTAGCTTTCCCGATTCCCGTTCGTCGCCAAAGAACCCGCCATTGAAGCCTCGGATTCCGTTGTGCAGGAGGACAACATAATCGGGCGGGTGCGCCTGGATTATTTCGAGCACCCGCTGTTCCCCTTCGTAGGTTTTCACGTCGAAGGGCAAAAAGACTGTGTAGGGAGTCCCATTCGAAGGCCGGGTCCAATAGTTCAGGGCGACACCTTGAGGCAATACGAGAACGGTTGCGTTCGGTGGTGTGGTCCGATTGATTTCGTCAATGGCACGCCGTATCAGTTCCCCAGCTGGCTCGATTTCAAATGGGTAAGTGACAATCGCATCGCCGCCCGCGCCGACATTCAGAGTCTTGGCCCGATAAAACTGGTTTGCCCAATTCAGATGAAAGAGACAGCCCGCCGCTACCAGGGGCACTTTTTTCGGGTTCTGGTTGATGAGGGACTATAATGAGTCCAGCGCCGCGGACCAAAGTCGGCCCCGGGTTTGTTATTCTAAATTTGGGGAGAACGATTACAACGATGCGTGCTTTGGCCGAGAAGAAAAGCGGATTGGCCGCCAAGTACGAG
>QHZQ01000114.1 GCA_003224725.1 Acidobacteriota bacterium
GATGTGGAAACAATCAATGAAAAGACGGGCATTGGCCGCGACACTGACAAAGATGGTGGAATAGAGCACAAAAAATGCCCCCAGCAAGAAAAGATAGAATGCCCACATACCAAGCACTTGGGTGTACATATTGGAAAGCAGCTTCACCATTTCCATGCCTTCAGGATAAATATCTTTGCTGTGCAAAACGGACGCTCCCAACAGGTAAAATGCCAGGGTCACTACCGTATAAACCAACATTGATAGAAAAGCATCCCAATTCATGGTTCTGATCCAGCCTCGAGCTCGAGAGTACCACGCGGCGGAATTGTCCTGAACGCCGACCGAACGGGCATAACCTTTTTCGATACACCAGTAGGGATAGTAAATCAGCTCGGTCGCCCCAATGCCGGTGATACCGAAAACGGCCATGGCGATGCCCGCACCACCCGGAGGCAATTGGAACTCAAGGCCTTGCCAGAGGTCCGCGGTAGAAAAGGCATATACCGTTCTCTGCAGAAAAGCAACGCAGGTGATCGTGGCAAAAGTGAAACTAACCACCATGGCAGTAGATAAGGTCTCAACCAGACTATATTTGCCACTGCGCAAAAGCAGGATCGTCACTACCGCAGTCACTGCCGCCCAAGCGGTTACACTAAGTTGGGGAATAACCAAGTTAAGAACCTGGGCCACACCGGCCAGCATCGCGCCCTGTTGAAAGCTAACCAGGATCATCATCGCGAGCCACAGCCAGATTACCCAGGAAGCCCTGAGCCGCGGCCCGGGAATCTGATTTAGGAAACGAAGTGTAGTTTCACCGGAATACAGAGCATAGCGACCAATGACCAGTTGTAGGGAGACTTTGATAAAACAGCTCAAAATGATGAGCCACAGCACCAAGTAGCCGACCCGGGAGCCCAAGCTGGTAGTGGCAATGAGCTCACCCGACCCTACTACCGAAGCGGTGAGAACCAACCCGGGTCCCCAATGACGCAGCATATCTTTAATGGCCTCGGGTGGATCGAGAAAGTAGGATGGATCCCGCTCATAAGGATCAATTTGGGTTGAACTTTCTGCCGGCTTGGAGAGAGCTTGATTCAAAGGATGCCGCCCTTCTACGAGACTAGGGTCTGGGTGATGAATCCACCTATCAAATACGTGGTAACAAAAAAGCAGAAATTTTCTTTAGACTGCGTCTACATGATGCGCGCCGAGGAAGCAAGGCCTTGAACGTCATGGGTCTTCCCTGACGGCCGCTGCCGCTCTCCGACCAGTCTCTTAGCCAAGGGGAGCGTGCGACAAATGAGAAAAATTTTGCTAGAGGCAGCCTTGCTCTGTGACGGAAGTGCAAGGAAGTGTCAACAATCACGCTAATTTTGAGAGATAGGGTACCGTCTGCGGTCCTTCCGGTAACACAGCAACGCGAAAACCGTTCGGATCCGCAACCGCAAGAGAGCCGCATTCCCCTTTCTCCACCATTGATGCTGTTGAATGGGCCTGGAGCTGATTGATTAAGGCAACAATATCCTTCACAGGTTTGAGATGGGCTAATCGTACTTCTTCCTCCGGCAACCTGGAGTAGAGGTAGACCTGAGCCTTCAACAAGATTTTCGCCAAGATCTGAACCTGCCACTGATCCTGGATGGGTTCCGTTGCATTTCGGATCACTTGTAACAGTTCTGTCGGCGAGTTTCGGGACCTGAGCAATTCACGAAAATTCCCATGGTTAGGAACCCCATCCGAACATTCAGCGGCCACGATAATGACTCCACCCTCTTTGACAATTCTAGCTGCGGCAGACATTCCCTTCACGGTTTGATAGAGATTCATATCCAACGGGAAGCCTGAATTGGTGGTGACGACCACATCGTACGGCCTTTCCACGGGACGCATCACGCATTTTCTAGCAAAGGCACATCCCTGAGCATGAGCCTGTTTCCAATCACCAGCAAAAACGCCCGTGATATCTCGGCGTTTATTCAGCGTTACGTTCAATAGGAAGTTGGGCTTGACCAAGCAGGCGATTTCTGACATTTCCTGGTGAATGGGGTTTTCTTCAGTCACGCCCCAGGTCGCATTCGGACTGTCGATCATCGGCGCGGCATGATTTTTGAGTATGCTTTCAAAGGAAGCCACGCCCAACAAGACTGCTTTAGGCCCTCCAGAGAACCCGGCAAAGAAATGAGGTTCAATGAATCCCGTCAAGATTTTTACGTTCGCCTGCATGAAGTCTTTATTAATCCATACCTCGTTTCCAAAACCGCTCTTCCCCAAATGAACCATGCTTTCGCGGTCTTTGGGGCAGTGCTGAATCACCCGATAATTCTGAAGAATTCCGCGCCCCAGCATGGCTTCTAGCTCTTCTTGAGTGTTACTGCGGTGCGTTCCCACAGCGTTAATGAGCGTAATCTTTTCTCTGGGGACATGCTCTAATTCGGAAAGAAGGACAGGGAGAACCCGGTCGCTGGGCATGGGACGGGTTCGATCGGAAAAGATGATGGCAACCGTATCATCGCTGGAGGCGATCTCCCGCAAGGGACGGCTGGCGATCGGTTTCCTCAAAGCCTGACGAATCGCAGCCGCTTCGTCTTCTACGCCTTCCACGAACAGGGGCTCGATCACATCAATTCCGGACTGGGGAAAATTGACTTCCAAGCCGTTTTGACCATAGGCTAGCCTGATTCTCATGATTGGGCTTATAGATTGACAGAGCGCGTTTCAGCGAGACAGAATCACAATAGGTATGTTTTTGGCTCCAGCCCTTTTGGCGGAGTCAATACTCCTTGGCTGCGAATCAAAAACGCCTCCCGGCTTCATTTCTTGTCGCAGAGCCTAAAGTGCTTCTGACATTGACTTCAAACCCTACTTATTATAGTTTAGGTCTCAACTATGGAGGAGAGAGATTTCTTTCACGAAAAAGATGAACTGAAGCCGGCTATCCTGCACTGCCCGTTCTGTCGCCAAACGGCTAGCTACGACGTTCGATGGCGACGGAGGACCAAGAAGAATTCTTTGCCGTCTCATGCCAGTGAGGAAGACCGCTTGCGCTTCACCAAGGCTCGATCCTACCTGGTACGACTTGATGATGTTGCCAGTTGCAAAAACCCGCGTTGCCGAAAGCGATTTGAGATCACATCCCTGCAAACTGTCGCCTTTCTTTGAAATCGAACCCAGCCGTATGTTTTTCTGTTCTCAAGAGTTTCCAATGGCTGCCTCCTAATCTCACCAGGAATCCACTTGCCGGAATCGGTTCAAAAACTCAACCCAAAAGATTTTCGTTTGATCTGGCTCTGTGCCGCAGTTGCGTCAGTCTCGTTCTGGGTTGCCACAAGACTTTTCTTCCAAGTCTTTCCGGAAGCCTCTATTCAGTTTAACGTGAATAGGGAGAGTTCGCTTCCAGTCGCTCAGGACTTACTCCGTCGCTTGGGGGTAGCGAATCGCGTTAAGCAAGATGCGGATTCAAGCGTTTCCCTGTCTGGTTCAGCCTTGGCTGGGCCGGTAGATTTGACCAGCTATCACCATGTTGCTATTTTCGATACCGCCAAAACCTTTCTGGAGCGCGAACTAGGACTGGAGAAGGCCAATGGCGTCATGGGTCGTGAGGTTCGTTTGTGGCGCTGGAAACACCGTTGGTTTCGTCCCCTGCATAAGGAAGAGTTCCAGGTGGACGTGAGTCCGCAGGGAGACATCACTCGTTTCCAACACTTGATTGAGGAGAACGCTTCCGGGGCCGACCTCACGCGCGAGCAGGCGCAGGCCCTGGCGGAGGATTTTCTCCAACGTACGCTCCAACGTGATTTAAGCAAATTGGAATTTATTGAAGTCAGCACGGAAAAACGTCAGCGACGAACTGATCATCTCTTCGGATGGAGATCCAAAGAGTTTGTCCTCGGGGATGCACAGTACCGGTTCAGCGTAAGAATTCAGGGCAACCAGTTGGGCGAGTATGACGAGTACCTTAAAGTTCCTGATGAGTGGCTTCGCAGCTATCAGAAATTGCGATCCTTGAATGATACAACCGCCACAGTGGATTTCATCTTTCTGTTTTCAACCCTACTAGCCATGCTAGTCGTGTTGATCTTACATGTTCGTCAAAGAGACATCCATTGGAGAGTGGCAACCTATTTCGGTATAACGGCCTTCGTCTTGACCTTTCTCAGCCGCCTCAACGGCTTTCCCTTGAGTGAATTCAGCTACGTCACGACTGACTCCTACGGTAGTTTTTGGACTCGACTGCTTCTCAACACGCTTTTTGCATCTGCGGCTTCTGGCGCAGCAATTTTCTTGATCACGGCTTCTGCTGAACCTCTCTATCGTCGAAATTACGGGAATCGGGTTTCCCTTTTCAATCTGTTTCGCTGGCGAGGGTTGCGAAGTAAGGAATTTTTTGTTGCAAGCTTGGTGGGTACCACCCTTACTTTCTTCTTTTTCGCTTACGATTCCCTATTTTATCTTGTTGCCCAAAAGCTTGGCGCCTGGGCACCGGCTGAAGTTCCCTACTCCGACTTGCTGAACACCAGGATTCCTTGGGCCTTTGTCCTGTTCTTTGGATTCTTTCCGGCAGTTTCCGAAGAATTCGTTTCGCGGATGTTCTCGATTCCCTTTTTTGAAAAGATCTGTCGATCTCGCTGGCTGGCTGTCTGGCTTGCCTCCTTCATCTGGGGATTTGGTCATGCCAATTACCCCAATCAACCTTTTTACATCCGCGGCATAGAAGTAGGCGTTGGCGGCTTAATTGTCAGCCTTATTTTTCTGAAGTTCGGAATCGTAGCGACTTTGGTTTGGCATTATTCAGTGGACGCGCTCTACACAGCCTTTCTGCTTTTGAGATCTCAAAACCTTTACTTAATGATCTCTGGCGGGCTTTCCGCTGGAATCATGTTAGTTCCCTTTTTCATCGCCCTGTTGGCCTATCTGAAGAATCGAGGATTTCTCTCGGACCAACCCATCAATAATGCCAGCCAGAGCGTCGTTACGGTCGCCGCCGAACCGACTCGAGCCGCACCGGTGAAAGCCCCTTCCATATCCTACCTTTCACTATCCCGCAACCGTCGGCTGATTCTTGTCAGCACCTCTTTGCTGCTTCTAATTCCGCAAGCTTTCCGAATTCCGCGATTCGGCAAATTCGCCGACTTCGCTATCACTCGGTCACAAGCACGCGAAATTGCCGAGCACTATCTGGAGAAGCGTGGCATTGACTGGCGTTCGTACCGGAACACGATTTATCCCGATCAATCTTTGGATCCTGTCGCTGCCCAGTACTTATTGAAGTACTCCAGTGTCTCGGCGATGAATGAAATTTACTCTCAAAAAGTGAAGATTTACTTTTGGGTGGTCCGCTTCTACAAACCCCTGGAAGAGGAAGAGTACCGGATTTATATTGATCCCCACGAAAAAATCGTCAACGCCTTTGAGCATTTGATCAGTGAAAACGCGCCCGGCGCCAGTCTCGACAAAGTATCGGCCTTGCAATTGGCTCAAGACTATCTCCGCAAGAATGGTGTTTCTTTAGAAGATTTCGAATTGAAAGAGGCCAATTCCGAAAAGAAGAAGGCACGGCAGGATTATGCCTTCGTCTGGGAGTCAAAGACTATTCGTTTCCAGGAAGCGTCAATGCGGTTACGACTCCAAATCAAGGGTGATGAGGTTTCGAATTATTCCACTTTTATCAAAGTCCCTGAAGAGTGGCGGCGCCAACGAGAAAGGAGTACCGTAGTCGATTCAGTCTTAGCCGGGATTCGGATTGGAATCATTGCTCTCCTCTCAGGTTGGGGTATCTGGACTTTCTTGAGCAAAGCCCGGCAAGGACTCATCCGATGGATACCGGTTTTAGGATTGAGTGTCAGCTTAGTTCTTCTTCAAATTCTGAGCAGTCTTAATGCTCTGCCCAGTCTCTTTCAGGATTACCCTACCTCGCTAGCGCCCAATGTCTTTGTTGTGCGCTCCATGAGTAGCCTTCTCATCCGCCATATCTTTCAGTTCCTTTACCTCGTCGTCTTGTTCGGCTTGGTCTCGTCTCTTTATCCAGAATGCTGGTGGATGTTTCGGAAGGAGAATCGACCCCGTTTCTCACGAGATGCCCTGTTGCTTTCTCTCACCATCCTGGTGGGGGCATTCGGCCTGGGTAGGATTTCAGATATATTAGTCCAGCGCTTTCACCAGTTCGCCCTCTTGCCTGCCTTTGCACTACTGCCGGAAGTCAACCACTTTTTGCCTGCGTTCTCGTTATTCACGCGTTCCGTCCATTCCTCCCTGGTCTATACCTCGATGCTGGCCATCGTCATTTACATATTCCAACATGTCCTGAAGAAACCCTCCAGTCGCCTCTTGCTCTTTTTTTTGATTCTGTTGAGCCTCTTGTCGGAGGAGGCTAGCGGCTGGGGAGAATTCGCCTTTGGCTTGGCGACCCAAGCCTTCGTGCTATTGCTCCTCCTCACCCTGATTCGTTTCTTTCTCCGGCAGAATTTCCCGGCCTACCTAGCCACCGTCCTTTTCCTCAGCCTTTGCCATAGCGGTTACGAATTGCTGTCCCAATCTTCACGCTTTTTCAAATGGAATGGTGCCATGTTATTGATTCTGGGAATCCTGATTTCGCTGAAATTGGTTTTTGAGACGGCACGATATGGCACTATGCAGAGTAAGGAACAGGGTGAATCTACCGCGTGATATTTGGGTTTAAGGGGGAACTTTGCCTGCCGGTTATTCGAAAAGAGCATTACCTGAAAAGCTTGGTATCAAAGAGAACTCCAAAATGATTTTTCTAAACGCACCCAGCGATTATGCTCGCACATTAGGAAAGTTACCGAAGGGCATCACACTCACGAACGACCTCGATGGTCCACTCGATTTCGTGCAGTTTTTTGCGAAAGAAAGAGCAGAGCTGGAAACCTGTATCAGAAGACTGAAACAAGAGCTGTCAAAGAATGGAACGCTTTGGATCTCCTGGCCAAAACGTGTCTCCAAGGTAGAGACTGATTTGAGCGAGGGTGTTGTGAGAGAGATTGGCCTAAGAAATGGATTAGTTGACGTAAAGGTCTGTGCGGTGGATGAAACCTGGTCCGGCTTGAAATTTGTCTATCGGAAGAAAGATAGGAAATAGTCCCTTATGATCCGCTGGGCCGGCTGCAAGCTATTAGCCGGACATGTCGCAGCCCGCTACAATGGGAACTAATACATTCCTTGCTCTATGATTTCCTTGATTCGAGGAGGATTCCGAGTCTGGCCAAGAGCCAACATGAGTTTGATTCTCGCCTTCTGACCCGGCAGATTTCCCGCGAAAATAGCGCCACGCTTCCTCAAGCAAAGTCAAGAACCTCGAAATGGGCCAGTTGATCAAGGTTTGGAACAAACGAGAGAATTTCCTCCCCTGAAAGTACGAGAACCGCCGCGCCCAAGAGGGGATCTATTCTCATTGAGATCGTACCACCCGTGAAGATAAACAGAATTTTTTTCATTCCTTGATCTCCGCAGATCTGGATCTCCTCAAGAAGGGAACTGCAGCGGCCACTCCCAAAGACTAGTCTAATCGATCCTAGGAGTGAGGAGTTCGGAGGGGCTCCCACTGGAAATGTCATGCCTACTGTGACGCTGACAAAATTCGAGACTCGGCCAAATCTAATGCGGCTTGCAGTTGTTGAGGATTCTTGCCCCCGCCTTGAACGAGGTTGACTGTCCCGCCGCCTTTGCCTTCAATCAGCTTGCAGCATTCACTCAAAAGTTCGCGTAAATCCCACCGCATTGATTCGCTCTGGGCCAATACCAGTTCGGCTTGCGAGCTCTTGTTTCCAAGCAGAGCCACACAACGACCTTGCGAAACAATCGATTGGGCCAGCGACTTGACAAAGTCGAATTCCTCGTCCTCAAAAAGATGCTTCACCGTCCTAAATCCCTGATGTTCTTGCGCCTTTGCATAGAAATCTCTGGCCAGCAGTTCAACTAGAGTCTCCCTCCTTCCCTGCAGGGCCTTTCGCAATTGCCTGGTTTCTTCAATCTGCTTCTCAACGCGCTGCGCTGCCTCGTCAAGTCCAACAGAAAATTTTCGCGCGATCGTATCCAGACTCCGGAGGTCGGCTCTGTGCGATTCCAATGCTCTTCTACCGCAGACAAATTCCACGCGAGTCTGCTGTTTCACCCGTTCAACTTTGCGTATCAAGATTCCACCGATTTCCCCAGTCAGCCGGACATGGGTCCCCCCACAGGCTGAAACATCGAAATCCTCCACTTCAACAATCCGCAGAGGGCCTTGTCTCTGGCTCTCCTTTCGCAGGTTCAGGTTTGGGACTTCTTGAGGCGATACCAGTCGCACCTTAACCGGCCTGATTTCATAAACGATGGCATTGGCTAAGTCTTCCGCTTGGCGCAGTTGATCCTTGCCGATATTCCCAGATTCCAGGTCGATGGTGCTATAGGATGCTCCCATATGAAAGCCAACTGTGTTGAGTTGGCAAGTCCGTAAGAATGCCTGTGAAAGGATATGCTGGCCAGTGTGCTGCTGCATGTGGTCGAAACGCCGTAACCAGTCAATCGAGCATTCCAATTCTCCTGACTCGACGGGTTTCTCAGCACGGTGAATGATCTCTGCCTTCTCGTTTTCAAATACATCTAAGATGGGGCGCCCTTGAATGCACCCCAGATCATGAGGCTGCCCACCTGAGGTAGGATAGAAAGCAGTTTGATCCAAAACAATTTCAAACCCGGTGTCCGTCTGCGACAATTTAAGAACATTCGCCTGAAACTGGCGCAGGTAGCTGTCGAGATAGTAAAGTCTCCGAGTCATAAGTTCCACGGGTTGGTGTGATCCACTATCTAGAGAGCAATGCAACTCAAATATCGAACGAGGTCACTCTTTTTCTTGAGAAGAACTTGTGAGAAGGACAAATTTCCGCTTTCAGGCTAACCTTCATCCTGTTTTCTTCCCTTGAAACAATGAAGGTACTTCAAGCCTGACGCGGTGTTGAAAAGGACGACTTCTTCATCAGGGGAAACTAAGCCAGAAGCCAATAATCTCTTTAACGCCGAAAAAGTGGCAGCCCCTTCGGGCGACATAAACAGACCTTCTGAGCCACCGACCAATCTGATATCCTCCATCATTTCTTCGTCCGTCACAGCCACTGCGGATCCGCGGCTTTCGCGCAAAATATCGAGCATCATGAAATCTCCAATAGCTCTGGGAACACGGAGTCCGGCGGCCAGTGTCGAGGCCCCAAGCCACTCCTCAGCCCTTGGCTGATTCTGCTCGAAGGCTCTAACGATCGGTGCACAACCTGCCGCCTGCACCGTCACCATTCTGGGTCGCCTGGAATCGATCCACCCCATTTGCTCCATTTCGTCAAAGGCCTTCCACATTCCAATCAGTCCCGTTCCTCCGCCGGTCGGATAGAAAATGACTTCTGGCAGCCGCCAGTTCAACTGTTCGGCCAACTCCAAACCTAGGGTTTTCTTTCCTTCAATCCGATAAGGCTCTTTTAAGGTTGAAACATCAAACCATCCCTCAACTGACCCGCGCTCGACTACAACCTTTGCACAGTCAGTAATCAACCCAGCTACCAGAGTTACTTTGGCGCCGAGCGCTTCACATTCAATGCGATTGGCCGCAGGCGTATCTCGAGGCATAAAGACATGCGCCTTCAATCCCGCTTTCGCCGAATAGGCGGCCAAGGCTCCGGCGGCATTTCCCGCCGACGGGATGGCAAGTTTTTTTGCTCCGAGGGCACGGGCCATTGTCACAGCGACCGAGAGACCTCGGGCCTTGAAAGAACTCGTAGGATTGACCGATTCATCTTTGATCCAAAGTTTTTTCAAACCGAAGCGCGAAGCCAGTCGCTTGGCTCTGATGAGCGGAGTGAACCCTTCACCGAGGCTTATAATGTCTTCTGCATTTCTGGCTGGCAGCAGTTCCTGGTATCGCCACATCGAAGCAGAACGAAGGCACAATGCCTCCCGACGTAGAGCCCGCTGGGTACGACCCAAGTCATACTTCACTAGCAGCGGCATGCCGCATTCACAGAGGTTCAGCAATTCCTGGTTAGAATGGGTCTTACGGCAAGAACTACATTCGAGGTGAGTGACAAAACTCATGGAAGGGCCGGACAGAGGCTTTATTGTTAAAGACGAGGAACTGCCGCTCAGCCAAGCTAGTTGTAGTATAGCTGAAATAGCCTAGTTTGCGGACTTCATAATTCAGGCAAGCATGTTTGTCCAAACTCACTCCATAAGGAAAAAAGGCATGCGCTGCAGCCCGGCTTTAAGTCGAGTGGCAGGCTACAGGCTTAAGTCTGAGCGACACTGCATGCCCCCTTCTCTTAAAGTAATTATGTTCCGACCGGTTAGTCCGTAATGTCTTCAATCATGTCCAAGATATTGGATTGCTCATCGAGAATCATGGCTCGGCGGCCCAGAACAACGCGCACCATACGATCAGGCAATCTAGGAAGACGGATTTCCAAATCTCTTGGGAAAGGCTCCACTCTCTTCTGAAGTCCTGGAGGCAGCTTACCATTGCGCTCAAGCTGCTTTTCTAAGCCCGGAGGAAGATGGCCACCGCGCTTGGCTAATCCAGGCGGCAGGTTACTGTAACGGCCTTTGAAGTAATCGCGTATGATTCGGCGATCATGATTGCTAAAAACAATTGAATCCTTTCCGACTCTGCCACCTTTATCTCTGGGAAGCACACCACTTTCCCACGGGCTGGAATCTCCTTCAGATAGCATAGGAATCGAGGCG
This sequence comes from Acidobacteriota bacterium, assembly GCA_003224725.1. Classification (GTDB taxonomy): domain Bacteria; phylum Acidobacteriota; class Terriglobia; order Versatilivoradales; family Versatilivoraceae; genus QHZQ01. The sequence continues at coordinate 10,702 of QHZQ01000114.1, forward strand.
CTATTGACTGTTGTGAAACTAAGGTTGGTCTCTGCCGGGATAACGATTTCCTGCTTTCCCGTCAAATACGCTGTGGCTGTGCCAGCGCCTGCTCCAACGGCACTTCCAATGAGAGCTCCCTTTTTGCCGCCAGCAATGCCACCGAGAACGGCACCGGCCGCGGCTCCGCCACCAATCAGGCTCGCATTACGCAAGACGTGGGATTTACCGTCCAGACAATAGGGGGAGGTTTCCAAGGAAACCCTTCTGCCGTCAGAGAAGGCAAGATGTGTCAACTTCAAACTAATGGACGCAGGACCTTTAAGCCTGCCTGAACTGGTCAGCCCAATAACCTTTCCGCTGACCAAAGTATCTTTGGGTGCAAGCTGCCTTCCAGCTACAACCAAGTTCTTTGTTAACGAGGCGTGAAAGGTGTCTCCCACGTTATTCGTTCCAGTGTTAAGTTCGTCAATCATTTTAACTTCGATGGGCGTTCCACTTGGAATCGCGAGACTTTTCGAAGGCCCTTCAGGCTGTGCTCTCTTTGCCTCGAGGTCAGGGGTGGAAACCGACAGGATTCCTGTTGTGACTAACGCCACGAAAAGGTTATTAAATGTCCTTTTGCACTTCTTGAATGGATGTTGCATTGAAGTAATTTGTCCTCCAGGATTTATTCGTTTGTTGTCTTGGTCACTGATATCGACGCGGTGGGTTAGGGGAATTAGCAGATTCTCAAGCTCCGTGGAGTCAGCAATTTTCCAAGAAATTAATTGCAAACAGGCTTGCGTTCATGAGCGTGTTGGTTTAAACTCCCCATCTTCATAAGTGAACGTCAAATCCATCTTGCATAAAATAAAAAAGTGGGTTAAAAGGTGCTTAACGAGTGTATTTTTTTGTGTTGCCCTCTAATTTCAACGTAGTGGTTTTATACAAAGCTAGGTGCGTCTTTGTTTGTTGATTTAGAGCACAGTTGTTTGAGATGCTCAGGGCTAATTTTGAAACACCAATCCGACTAAGAATTTCGTCTCGGTTCTTATCGAGATAAGGAGGCTGAACAACATGAACCGTTTTAGAAAGCTGGTATTGAGTACCGCCGGAGGGTGCCTAATGATGGCCATTTTCGTACCTCCGCTTCGGGCCCAAACTGAGAACAAGCCTCAGGGCGAACAAAAGCAGCCTCAGGCCAAGACCAAACTTGAGTACGATGCTTACCTGGCAATGTACAACGAGCAGGACCCCAATAAGAAGGTCGACTTAGCTGCGAAATTTTTAGCAGATTTTCCGGATACGGAATTTAAGCCCTACGTGTATCAGATCCAAATTAACACTTATGCGTCGATGGGCAAACCCGACAAAGTTGTTGAAGCGGGTGAAAAATTTACCAGCGATTTTCCACAAGCCGACAACAATACCAAGAAATTCGTCTTTCAACGGGTCATGCAATCCTATCAACAACTCAACAACTTTGAAAAAACCGTCGAATATGGCGACAAGCTCTTGGCTTTAGACCCCAACGACTTGCCTGCTCTCTTAACTCTGTCGAGTATCCTTCCGGAAAGGCTTCCTCAACCAGAAGACAAAAAGGCCCAACAATTAGATAGGGCCATGGAAATTGCCCAGAAGGCAATGACTCAGGTTAACGCCTTAGTCAGCGGCCCAAAACCCGCTCAAGTTACAGATCAGCAGTGGGCCGAGGAAAAAAACCGGCTCCAGGCGACCGTGTATGCTTCCATTGGGCTTGTCCATCTAAACAAAAAGGAATATGACAAAGCTGCCGCGCAATATGAGAAATCGACAAGCCTGCTGAGAAATAACCCCATCGATTTTTACCGGCTTGGCGTTGCCTATGCTGTGCAAGCAAGAACCCTAGCTAAAGAATTAAACGACATGGTTAGCAACCTGCAAAGTCAGGCCAACCCGGATGCTGCGGCCGCAGAAGCCGCTAAAGAGAAGGAAAAGAAGTTCTCCGAAATGCGCGACAAAGCCATAGATGCTCTTGCCAAATCGGTTTTTCTGAAAGGCTTCACCGAACAACAGGCTCGAGCAGAATTGGAGAGGCTGTACAAGACTAAGAATAATAATTCTCTTGATGGGCTGGATACCCTTATCAATAAGGCGGGGGAGGATCTCAAGAAACCAGTGCAATAGATCGAGCTTCGAATCTGAACAAAAGCCAAGGTCAATGCCTTGGCTTTTTATTTTTACCGAGATAAGACAGCATTAATCGCTTGCTCACGACGAAAGTTTCTCAAGGAGTGCCTCAAGATCGAGCGGTTTCGCTGATTTGACTGCCACGGAGAAGAGGTGGCGGGGATCACGATCATGTCTTAAAGACAGGCCGTTGCCTTCAAACAGCTCTTGGAAGAACACCTCTAATTCAGGTTTAAGGGCCGTGTAAGTATCTTCCAAGTTAGGGGCAACTAAACGGTCATTGATAGATAACTGGATCTCCTGGCGATCAAAACGGACTTTTCTTTCCAGACGCGGGTCCGACTCAAGACGTTGGCAGGCGATCAAAGCTGCACGCAGAGCCTGCTTGAGGCGATCATGATTACTACCTCCCAAAACCGCTTTGCGATTATAACGGATGCCAAGGCGACTATCAGTCTTGTCCACGCTGTAATTAGCTTCATGACCGATCAGAACCACACCAGGACCCGCATGGACGTGACGGTAGTCGGCCACATCGATCAATAATTCTTCGCAAATCTGATCCTGGATCCAACTGTGAAAGACGGGTATTAATGCCTCAGGGTCTACATTCCTAGAATTTTCTAGGTAGAGCTTCACATTGATATGTTGAAGTTCCATTGAACCAACTCGCTAAGCTTTGACCAAAGAACTTTTCATTGTACCCATTCGGTTGTAGCAACTATGTGCGGCATCAACAAAAAGTTGCGCTTCTTCTATCAGGTGGTGTGCCGACTCCTGGGTGTACGGCTGCTTCACCTTTTGGTGAGCCGCGAAAAGATAGTTCGCAAATATGCCGCCTGCTGAGTATCATAGAAACGTCTTCGGAATTCACTTAGAATCTGCTCGCTATCGTCAGGAACATCCAGATATTCCGTTCTGACGAGTGTCTTGGCCGCATGAATCATGGATAAGTAAGCAGTCTTCCCTGCTTTTTGGATTTCTCCATTTTCAAGCAAAACCTGAGCTTCGAAGACCTCCCTTTCAGCCGCGGCCAAGCCAAACTCAACCGGTGACACCACTTCTCCTGCGCATTCTCCCTTGCCGATGTCATCGATGCTATATTCCCGCGGGTCTCCCCAATCACTGTAGAAGGAACGATCCTGTTGGTAATCTGGCACCCGTGCCAAGTCCTCAAGCATTTTTTTCACCTCGGCTTTGCCAATGCGTTTGATAAACCCTTGGAAATTTTCTCCTCTGTTTCTTTCAGCTATATACCGTTCGCTGATACGCGTGACGACTTCGGGAATATTCTTGGAAGGAATGGCCACTATGGGGAGTCCGTAGGATCCTGCGTTGCGAGTCCACTCGCCACCTAAAACCACTTGAAAATGGGGTACTGTGAAACCACCTGCTTTCCGGCTTACACCATAAAAACCCAAATCCGCTATATGATGCTGACCGCAACTATTAAAGCATCCACTGATCTTGATGTGTAAGTTCTGGATGGACTCATCGAGTTGGAGACTCTTTTCGGCTAGCTGTTTTCGTAATTCTGCAGCCAATCCACGTGAAGAGGATATGCCGAGCTTGCAAGTGTCAGTTCCAGGACAAGCGACAATGTCGACAAGGTTGCCTGCACCTGCCTGCCCCAAACCCACAGCCTTTAGAGCGGCATACAATTCAGGCAAGTCGCTTCGACTTATCCACCGGATGACAAAATTTTGCTCGACGGTGGTGCGCACTGATTCTCTAGTAAAACGGCGGACAATATCGGCTAGAGCGCGGAGTTGGCAAGGGGTTATGTCCCCTAAAGGGAGAGTGACAGTCGCAACGACATATCCTTCTTGTTTCTGCGAGCGAACATTGGTCCGTAGCCACTGCTGGAAGTCTTCGACATCGATCTCGGGGAGTTTCCCTGGAGATTTTAAAGGTTCTTCCTGATAGTGATCGATCTCTTCTAGGTATTCCGTCCATCTCGGGTCATGTGGCAGAATCTGGCGTTCTTCCAAGACTAGAGTCTTGAATTTTTCGATTCCTAAGTCATGGACCAGGAACTTTATTCGGGCGCGGTTACGGTTTTTCTTCTCGCCGAGCCGAGCAAAAACCCTTGCGATAGCTTGCGCAGTGGGTAGAAGTTCCTCCGGGGCAAGAAACGGGTCGAACAGTTTGGCTTGGTAGGGAACCGCTCCCAGTCCACCACCAACATACAATTGAAAACCACGTCTTTGCTTCCCGTTCTCGCTTCGAGTAACAGCAATCGCTCCTAAGTCATGCATATTGGTAAGGCCGCATGCGTGCTGTGCGCATCCACTAAATGCAGGTTTAAACTTTCTACCAAAGTCCTGGCAATCAGGATGGCCCAGCAAGAACTTTGATAAAGCACGAGCATAAGGGGTGACATCAAAGGCCTCGTCGGCGCACACCCCTGCATAAGGGCAAGCGGTAACGTTGCGAACGGAATTCCCACATGCCTCTCGAGTGGTGATTCCAACTGATGCCAACCGACGCATTAGAGTTGGAGTATCTTCGATATGAACATAATGTAGCTGAATATCCTGACGCGTAGTCACGTGAGCGATGCTGTCGGAGTATTCTTCGGCCAGGTCAGCTAAGACCTCGAGCTGCCTGGCATTGAGTCCGCCGTAGGGAATCTTGATGCGTTGCATGCCTGGAGCATCCCACAGCGTATGAGGCCCTTTGGTTTGATCACCTGATGGATAAGACAGTCGCTGAACCTTTTTCCCATCATGTCTTTGACCATTGTCATAGCGCTGGCCATAAACACCTCGTCGCAGGCGGGTTTCCGCAAACAGTCGTTCTTCAACCTTGCCTTGTTTCCTCAAATCAATCTCAGTTTCATAAATATCAATTTCCCGAGCCAAAGTTTCAGGCATTTTGTTGCTAAGTCTTTCTTTCCAAGCCGGGTTAGAAGCTTTCATAGCCATTGACTCCGGACCTCCAGGTTTTTCAGCCTGCCGAGACGTCCACTCAGTACAGAACACCCTTTTTGCTTATATCTTATAACGTTGATCAGAAAAGGCAAGATTATTTGCCTGGTTTAACGGGAAAGGACTCGACGGAATTTTGGCCATTTCAAATGTGGCCCAATGAACCAAAGGTGAGAAGAAAATGCAGAGGAGAGCAGCTGAAGATTTTGATGTCCCAACTTACTTCCCTGACTTCGACCCAGGGTCTCATCCAAACGGAACGTAGATGGAGTTAGTTTCTTTTCCAATCAATATGGAGGGATTTTTCAAAGGCGGGAATTGCATTTAAGGAAGGAAATTGGTCCCAGGTCGAAGTCAAGGAAACTTTAAAACTCATGTAACCCCAAGTTACTTAATTAAGAATAGTTGTTTACCGCAGTGTTCGGTAGTAGCTCTATCGCTTAGAATAATGATGGCTAACTTACTTCTGTTAAGCAAAAGATATTCCATTGACCCGATAGTTCCAATCGAAAATAATCCTCATCATTTCAATGGATTTAAATAATGCTGATCACTGACGGGTTGGAAGCGACATGCAAAATTTACGCTCCTGATAGGTAATCATGAAAAAATTATAGGCTGCTCTCTTGAGAAAAGAGCAGCCACAAGAGCAATATATGTTTTTCTAGAAATGATTAAGAAGAGAACCTTGGAATAATTACACTAAGGGG
>QHZQ01000628.1:0-2595 GCA_003224725.1 Acidobacteriota bacterium
TGTGGGGCCGCTCCGGTCCCGCCATCAGCGCCAACGGAACGATGTATACCGGAACGGGCGACGGGCGTTGGGATCCGGAGAACGGTGTCTTTGGCAACGGCATCATCGGCGTGAAGCAGAATCCCGAAACCAAGAGTCTGGACCTGGTGGACTACTACGGGCCTTCCAACGCTGAATGGCTCGTCAAGCGCGATTTGGACATGCAAGTCACGCCCGCCATTTTCAATTACAAGGGCAAGGAGTACATGGTGGATGCCAGCAAGGAGTGCCGCCTCTACTTTATGGATACGGAATCCGTCGGCGGCGACGATCATCGGACACCTGTCTACCGCACTCCTCTCATCTGCAATGAAATTGTGGACTTTGCGGAGGCCGGCATCTGGGGTTCCCTGGCCACCTGGGAAGATGCGAAGGGAACCCGTTGGGTGTTGACACCCTTCTGGGGACCAAAGCACTCCCAGTTTAAGGCGCCCGTGGAATATGGGGAGGTCAAGAAGGGCGCCATAGCAGCGTTCAAAGTGGAACCGAAAAATGGCAGACTGCAATTGTCGCCGGCGTGGATTTCCCGCGACATGGATCAGGCCGAGCCGCCCGTGATCGCCAACGGAGTGATTTTTGCGTATGGCAGCGGCGAAAACACAGCGCAGGCATTTCCGGACGTGGGCCTCGATTTCCGGATGGAGCGAAGGATTCCCAAATGCACGCACGCCGTGCTGTATGCCCTGGATGCCCAGACCGGCAAGGAGTTGTGGTCCAGCGGCCAGCAGATCGCCACCTGGAACCATTTTGGGGGTCTCGCCATGGCCAACGGCCGGGTCTACATCAACACTTACGACGGCGTTCTCTACTGCTTCGGCATCAAGAAATGAGGATCTTGCCGGCCGTAACGCTGCTGCTCGCCCTGGGTTGCGTAGCCCAGGCCCAAACGTCGGACCCGGCCAAAACCATCAACGAGCTGGAACGAGAGTTGGCCGCCCAGGTGCGTCTGCTGAGTGACTGGGGCGGGCTCACTCGATATGGCAGTGAGAATGCCGAGCTGGGAGCGCCGGCTCCGGGAGTTGATCGCGTGGTCTTTCTGGGCGATGAGATCACCGAGATGTGGGGCCGGGGTAAGGCGCAGTTCTTTCCCGGAAAGCCGTTCCTGAACCGGGGCATCAGTCATCAGACCACGCCCCAAATGTTGGTGCGCTTCCGCCAGGATGTCATCAGCCTGAAGCCGAAAGTCGTGGTGATCCAAGCGGGTTCCAACGATCTGGCCGGGTATTCGGGTCCGGCCACCCAAGGTACGATTGCCGAAAATTTCATGTCGATGACGGAGCTGGCCAAGGCCAACGGTATTCGCGTTGTACTGAGCTCAATCACTCCTGTTTGCGACTGCTTCAGGACCCTGACGGACCGCCGGCCGCCGGGAAAGATCATCGGAATGAATCGATGGTTGAAGGATTACGCGGCCCGAAGCGGTTTGGTGTATCTCGATTATTATTCCGCGCTGGCAGAAAGCAGGACAATGAAAAAGGATCTGACCGTGGATGGTCTGATCCCTAACGACGCCGGTTACGAGGTGATGGCTCCGCCGGCCGAGCAAGCCATAGTCCAGGCTCTTGGCAAGAGGTGAAGTCGGGCACCCGATCCTTCGCGCAGACTTTGCCTTTCGTCGTCCCGCCTCAGACTTTTCGCGTTCTGCCCCAACGGCTTCTGGTTGTACCGCTTGACAATGTAGCCCTGGCATCTCATGACGTGCGCCAGGCGGAAACTGGAACCGTCGCTGCAGGATATCGTCGAGGAGCAAAGAGGAGCGGGCAAATTGCTACATATCACGAACGGTGATTCGGTTGTCGGTACGCTCAAGGAAGCAGGCGTGCCCGGCAAGTATTCATGCTGGGCCGATGTCTTATGGGAAGGCCCTGTCCAATACACGGGCGACGATGATGATGCCTTCCTCAGTCAGCGCGCGCGTTTCCTGTACGAGAGTGACTACAGCCACAGCTACGAGGAGTCTCTATCAACGCTGCAAACATGGGAGGCTGCGCTGAACAGCTACGGATCACACGACGAAGTGGTCTTGTGGTTTGAGCATGATCTGTTCGACCAATTGATCTTGATTCGCCTGCTGGACTGGTTTGCGCGGCACGAGTTAGGTGACACACGCTTGAGCTTGATCTGCATAGGCGAATATCCAGGTGTGCCTGGATTTCGTGGGCTTGGTGAACTTGGCGCTGAGCAACTAGCACCGCTCCTGGGCACACGCCGGGACGTGACGCCGCTTCAATTAGAACTGGCGCGGGCCGGCTGGAAAGCTTTCACAGGATCAGATCCGACATCAATTGAAAATATACTCGCAGCTGACACCACTCCACTTCCTTTCCTCTCCGGGGCATTGCAGCGCCTCCTGGAAGAGTTTCCTTCAACACGCAATGGCCTGGCACGAAGTGAGGAACAGGCTTTGAGGACGGCAGCAGAATTGGGAAGTACGTCAGCCGGGCGCATGTTTCTTGCAATTCAAGACATGGAACAGCGCTCTTTTATGGGCGACACTTCCTTCTGGCGAATTCTTACCCGCTTGGGCGCAGAACCACACTCTCTGCTTCGCATTTC
>QHZQ01000628.1:2672-5304 GCA_003224725.1 Acidobacteriota bacterium
TACGGCTTGGCGGCATTGACAAGTGGATAGGTGGCGTGCACCTGCGTGGCTCTGAATCGCCGTGGCGATGGAACGGCAGCCGTCTCGTCAAATTGGCAATCTGACGCCCGATTGATCAGAGACGCAGAGGCGCGGAGAGCTTCTTGTTAAAACAGCCAACGGTCGGGATTGCCGGCGGTTGGTTTTCGGCTTTTGAACTCAGTGTAGCCGTACTTCTTTCACCGTTTTGGTGAGAGAAAAAATGGGAGGACGTTACGTTTTATCCCTGTTTCTCTCTGCGTCTCCGCGTCTCCGCGGTTGTTTGAACTGCCGGTTTTAGGATCAGCGATCATCGATTTGAGCGGCACCTGGCTGGCAAGCCTTTAACTTGCGCTCAAAAAAATTCGTCTCGGACCGGCTCCGGGCCAACTTCATGGCGTTTTCAAAGTGTTTCGCCGCCTCCGCCGGGCGGCCTGCAAAAAAGTGAAATTCTCCCTGGGCCGCCGGATAAAAGGGATATTCCTTGAGCTTGGCGGCATCGGGAATCTTCCTCAATTCGGCCAAACCTTCTTCCGGCCCCAGGGCTTTGCCCAAGGCAATGGCCCGGCTCAAGGCTACGATGGGCGAAGGTTTTAACCGGTAAAGTATGTCGTAAAGTTCCAGGATTTTGGCCCACTCGGTTTTCTCATAGGTCGGGGCCGAGCAATGCAAAGAGGCGATACCCGCTTCCAGGTGATATTCGCTCAATTCGTTTCCCATCGAGGCTTTTTCCAGGAAATAGAATCCCCTCCCCATCAAATCCCGGTCCCATTTGGAACGGTCCTGTATTTCCAGTTGGATCAGACCGCCATCGTCGTCCACGCGACCGGGAAGACGGGCCGCGTGGAAACAAAGGAGCGCTAGCAGGGCATGGGTCTTGGGTTTTTCCCCTTCCGGATGCTCGCTTAAAAGAAGCGCCAGGCGGATGGCCTCGAAACAAAGGTCCTCCCGCACCGTCTGTTCGGATCGGCTAGCGTGGTAGCCCTCGTTGAAAAGAAGGTAGATCGCCTGGTAGACCGCCTCCAGGCGCCTGGGTATATCCGAAGCGTTGGTGAGTTCCACGAAAGTCCCCGAAAGCCGGAACAGTTTCCGCGCCCGGCCGAGTCTTTTTTCGATCGAATCTTCGCTGGCCAGGAGGGCGTGGGCGATCTCGGAAACGCTGAAACCGCAAAGCGTCCTTAGAATCAGCGTCACTTGGGCTTCGATTGAAAGTTCTGGATGACAGCAGGAAAACATCATGCGGAGCTGGTCGTCCTGGATCTCTTTTTCAAAGGCCGGCGTTTCGCCGGGCTGATCCTCCCGGAGCCTCAATAGGTAAACGAGCTCCGGGGCGAAGTAGCGGAATTGTTCGTCTCGCCTCAGAAGATCGATGGCCCGGTTGCGAGCCACCCGCATGAGCCAGGCGGAGGGATTGTCGGGAGGGCCGTGTACAGGCCACGTTTCCAGCGCCCGGCAAAGGGTGTCCTGGACCACGTCCTCGGCCAGGTCGAGGCCGCCTAGTCCGAAAATCCTGGTTAAATAAGAGACCATCTTCCCCGCCTCCCGGCGAAAAAAATGGTCGACTAGTCCCGGTACGTCTTTCGTAAAGGTCCTCCTTAGGCAAGAATCCCTACATAGAAACGATGGGGCGGATCTCCACCGATCCGTCGCCTTCCAGGATGGGACAGCCCTTGGCCAATTCCACCGCCTGGTCCATGTCCTTGGCCTCGACGAGCATATAGCCTTGGATGGAGTCCTTGACCTCGACGTAGGGGCCGTCGGTGACGGCCTTGGCCTTGCCGCGGATCACCTTGCCCGTTCCATCCAACCGCTCCCCGAGCTGCTTAATATGGCCGTTCTTTTCTAGGGTATCCTTCCAGTCCATCCACTTCTTCGGAATCTGTTGCATCTGTTCGGGGGACATGGACCGATAGGCCGTCGGGTTACTCCGGAATAAATACATAAAGTTCGCCATTTCGCCTCTCCTTTTTCTATTTTATTCGATCTTAACGCCAAGTGGGACTTGGCGCCTCTTTTTCAGGCCTGATTTACGGCCCTCTACCTGTACGACGAATGGGAAAGTCGAAACCGGACATAAGTGGGTCGTGGACTTAAAAAAAAGCCAATCTCTTTCATCATCAATTCTGCATCTTCCTGCTGATGTCACAGAGCATATCCGAATGAATGTTCAGTCCGATGTTGGTTATATTGTAAAGATGTTCGCTGGCAACAAGCCAAACGATCTCGCAGATCTCGCGGTCGGAATAATGGCCTGACATGCGAGCAAAGGTGTTTGGGCTAACTTTTTTGTATTTCGTCAGCTCCGTCACATAGTCCAGTGCTGTGCGTTCTGCCTCTGTGAAAAGTGGGCTCATGCTGTATTGCTCTAGCGCATCGAATTTGGCTTCATTCATCGATGCTTTGATTGTGAACGATCGACCGATATCGATGCAGAAAAGACAGACGTTAATACGCGCCACCTGTTCACGGATAAGCATTACCATTTCAGGCGATAGCAGTAGCTTTTTATCCAGTTTGCTAATCTTGGAATAGAACAGACCGAATGCAGGTGGCAACCGCGCAGAATGCACTTTCAGCGGTGTAAGCACTTTGCCAAATTGCCGGCGTGTAAAGA
>QHZQ01000115.1 GCA_003224725.1 Acidobacteriota bacterium
TTCCGTTTCGATTATCACCATCGGCGAGCTACATCCACGCGTCTGGCGGTCTATCAAGGATTTGATAAGTGATCTACGCGGATTAAGTTATTCCGTTAACGCCGTGGAAGGTTCCTTAGAGGTCGGAAACAGCGGTCACCGTATTGTCGTGGGAGCAGCGGACGATCGAAATCGGAAGGACTTGCAGAAGACGGGATGGAAAATGGAGACTCCCCTGTCACCGGAACATTTCGAACTGACTGCTCGGCCCGGTGTTATTTTTGCGCTTGGGGGCGATTCCCGAGGAGCGGTCTATGCGATTTCCGAGCTGAGGCGTCGGACTGCTCTTAAAGGCTCGTTGCCCGCGGAGCTTTCAGTCCGATATAAGCCAGCGTTTTCAGTCCGTCGCTGGTCTACTGCCGTCAGCTACAATTTCGGGGCGCCCTGGGACGAGCGGGCACACCTCTCCCACCGGTTCTCCTACATCAAGTCTGAAATATTGCCACGAGCATCAGACTACGGAGTGAGCTCGATCGAGCTAAATGGCCGTCCGGGGGACGGTTGGGATATCGACTGGATGATCGGTTTCGAAAAGTATCCTGAATTGGCGGCTCTTTTTCCCGCGGGCGAACGGCATCAAAGACTCTTGGTGGTAGGGGACCTGGCTCGTGCAGCTCACGACAACCTCCTCGAATTGCTGGTTTGGAGCCACGAACTCCACCTTCCAGCCGGGTTCACGGATCTATATCCGCAAGTGAAGGGCAAAGATTACCCTGTCTGCCTTTCGAACGATTTTCTGAAACGGTTCATCCGAGAAAAGTATCTCGAATTCTTCTCGACTGCGCCTTCGGTCGATGGGCTCGTGATTTCTGTGAATGAGTCAGGACAATTTAGCCTGCTCACCGACGCAGGTTGCAAGTGTGATCGTTGCATGCTAATGACACAGCGCGATCGGCTGAGCACCGTTCTAGGTGAAGTCATTACGGTTGCTTCGCAGTTAAGAAAACAGATCGTACTGCGTACCTTTCAGAGTTCCTTCATCCATAATTTGGATGGACACCCGGAGCTGGACACCGTCCGCAAGGCGTATGCGGGTCTTCCGAAAAATGTGCAGATCATGTCCAAGTACTGCCCCCTCGACTTCTACGGAGGAGAAATAGCGGATGAACCGTTGATTGGTGCTTTCCCTAACCCGCACTTGGTGGAATTCAGCCTCGACGTTGAATGGCAGGGACGCACCTTCGCCCCGGTCCTGACACCCGAAAACTTTCGACGGCGGGTCGCTCATGCAATCGAGAAAAAATGTGTTGGCATCGTTGCCCGGGTGGACTTCCTATTTCCGAGTATGGAGCCTGAGCCCATCTTCAGCCACCCGAATGATTTCAATGCCCGGTTCATGGGTGAACTGCTCTGGGATCCTGACGCAAACATCGACGAGTCCCTTCTGCACTGGTGTACCTTAAGATACGGCCCACAGGCGGGACTGCTGATAGCTCCAGCCTTGCGCAAAACAGAGGAAATAACGCAGAAGACGTTCTTTGCCTTGGGACAGACCGTGATCAATTATCACAACATGATCGCCGCTGTTTCTGTCTGCGACAACAACCTGTGGGGTCACGCGCTGAGCAAATGGGACCCAGCAAAGGCCGAGCTTTCCAAATCATTCTTCGAACCAAGCGCGGATCTGATCGCTCAATGCATGGCGGAAAAGCGCAGGGCTCTTGATTTGGCAACCGAAGCCTTGCGCGAAATTCATTCCACCAGGGGGAAGCTTCCTGAAATCGAGTACCAGCGGCTGCGCTACATGTTTGAGAAGCTGAAGCCATCTGCTGGAAGTCTATCTTCGCCACAGACAGATTGCTTCTTCTCCGCCAAAACCGGATTTGCTGCAGATTGCTACGTTAGGTCTAGACCACGGACCAGTAGCATACCTTTTTCAGGCGGCGCAAGCAGCGCTGCACAAAGCCATTGAAATGGAGAGTCTCCACGGCGTAGACAGTTGGCCGGTCGTGTCGCCGGACCGGGGCGTCAGTGCATACGAATTCGTCAACCAGGTCCTTCGTCATTACATGGCCGCCATTTCAGGAGAGCCGGTGGTTGAGAGTGTGACCGATCGACATGTGGATCACATTGTAACGACCCCAGTGTATGAGCCCGATTCAGTCGAGAGCCTTTGGCGAAGGCTGATGGAATGTGGCCGGCCCAGCTTCGAAATGGGTAGCATTATCGAAGTCTCATTAAGATGGCCCGAAAGGTTACTTAGGCTGGCTATTAACGGCTTTAATTACACTTTGACCGGGCAAGATGGCCTTGCTCTGAGCTTCCCCCTGGCCTATCCTGTTAAGGCTATTGTCGCCATCAAACCCCAATCCAGGCGCACTCTTTCGATCGCAAAGACTCCTGACCAACTTGTGATCACAGAGGCAAGGACATGACTAGTAGTAGCGAGCAACCTCAGACCGCCGAGGAGTGCAGTTCTATCGGTTACAGACCCCTCACCCGGCCTTCGGCCACCCTCTCCCATTGGGAGAGGCATGGGAGCTTTGAGAAAGCTCCCTGGGTGAGGGGACGGCAGCTTAACAAATTTGACCGAAATGTGAACTTCGTCGCCACCAAGGAACCCTAGGATCACGGCTTCTTGGTGTTTGGTGTCTTCGTACCTTTTGGGGCAATGTCAGGGAATGGCCGTTACCATTATTATTTCAAAATAAGATCTTCGCTCCGACCTGGATATTTCGAGGAGGACTTACGCTTCCTCCCCACATGCCGAACGACGGGCTGGCCACATCTGTATTCACGATATTGAAGCCGGTAAAATTGTCTCCTGCTTGTGTGAAGATGTGCCAATTCCAGACGTTAAAGGCTTCGGCGCGAATTTGCAGAGACACTTTTTCTGAAATCTGAGTCACTTTGGTCAAGCCGAAATCCTGATTGTGGTATCCAAATCCACGCAGGTTGGAAACTCGAGGCCCTTTACCCAGGTAAAAGTTAAAACTATCCGCAGGTTCAAAGGCTGACTTGTTGAAAAGAGGCTTCCGGGGATCATAATTCCCTCTATCCTGAGCGTACGGGTCAGCCCCGGGAAGGATCGCGGGAATACAGCCGGCGGCAAATTGGCTGGGGACGTTACAGAAGCTCGAGCGGAAGAACAAGGGTGTCCCCGACGATGCACGGGCAATGCTGGTGACCTCCCAGCCCCCGAGGATCTTATTCACGATTCCTCCCTTACTCAAGAAGCGTCTGCCATTGCCGAAGGGTAACTGGTAAGTAAACGAAACCGCCAAGATTTGCGGCAAGTCAAGAGAAGCCAGCGACTTGTTGCGGTGGCGCTCGTAGGGCGAAATGACCCCGCTCAGTCCAGCCCATTGCGTGGAAGCCGATTGTGCGCTTTCGGCATCGGATAGCGACTTGGAGAGGGTATAAGAGGCTAGCATCCAAATACCATGCGAGAAGCGCTTCTCCGCCTTGAGTTGGAGTGAGTGGTAGCTGGAGTTACCGACGTTCTCGTTTTGCCCGTAAATATTTCCGCAGTACTGTGGATAGGGCAAGAGAGCCTGAGCCACCGAGGGTGGGCAACTTGTCAATTGTTCCACCCATCCCGAGTAAGGAATGGGGACACCGTCGAGCACTGTCTGTCCAGGCGTGAACTGATCATTGAGCTTATTGCCCAAAGCCAGGTATTTCGGGTCTAAGACATTCAGCGGACTTAATTGAGAGAGGAGTCGTGTCCCTTTGTTCCCCACGTAAGCGGCAGAGATGTAAAAGTGTTCGGTGAACTGATGCTCGACAGAAAGGTTCCATTGCTGCGAATAGGGGAGCTGGTTAGCATCGAAGGGACGGTAGTTGGGGCCTCCCTGACCATTTCGGTAAGTCGAATCGATAAAAGGAGGTTGCGCAAAGTTCTGGGGGAATCCATCATGCAGCAGAAACGCAGGTTGCAGGCCGCCCTGCGAGCTGCTGAATGCCGCTGTCGTATTGAAGCCGTCCGTCGCGATCCCTCCGTTCCACCCCGGATAAAAATTCTGCATGAAGAACACGCCGTAGCCGGTTCGCACGACCGTCTTCGGAGTCAGGGTATAGGCAAAGCCGACACGGGGCGCAAAGCCCTTGTGGAAAGTTTTTTCGGGATGACGTTCGCCAAAGCTTGCCGCTCCCCACTTGGTTCCGGCAAATGCCAGGCGCCCGGGTCTATTGCCGGCTCCCGGATTCGCCCCGATCGGGTCAAAGAAAGACGTCCGGTCCTCGGCCTCCACAGAGGGGCGAAACATATCCCAGCGAAGACCTAAAGTGACATTCAGCTTAGCCGTTAACTTCCAGGTGTCACCGACAAATAAGCCTAAGGCGTCTGATTTGGGCTTCCAGTCGGGAAGCGAGTAGAACCCCGCACTGGCAGAACTCACGGTCCCCAATAAGAAGCTGGCCATCGAATTCCCACTGGGGATTCCCAGCACGCCGGTATTCAACTTAGAGAAGGAAAACGTTCCGGAGCCGTTATCCTCTGTATGGGTCGGGTATGAAGCGTTCCGATATTCGCCCCCTACGTGGAAGGAGTGTTTCCCTCGGATCCAGGTCCGCGTGTCATTGGCCACGTAGGTGGGGCGTGTCGTAAAGAAGTCACCGGCGCCACCGTAACCGCTGTACTCACTAAAGTTGAGGGCCGGCGTATGCGCATGGCTGTACACTCCTGAAATTTTAGGGATTTCATCCACACAACAGTCGCTGGCATTGTAGAGTTTGGTGGGATAATCCAAGTATCCAAACGCGAAGTGGTTCAGCAGAGTAGGCCTGAAGGTGTGATACCAGTTGGCCCGGGCCAGATGGTTGTAACTGGGAAAGCGTGTGTTGGAGGTGTCAACCGCGGCTGGAAAGGCACTTTGTGTGAAGAAGAGGGCGACTCGATGGTGATAGGTAATAGAAATGTGGTCATTGTCTCCAATATAATGATCGCCCCGAACGTCATATTGATTCGTGTTGGCTGTCAGGCTACTGGCTAATCCACTCGGTGACTCGTAATTAGCGGTTATCCCGGGAAAGTTCGGCAGAGGAACAAATTTCAACCACTGTGGGGCCAGAGAACTTGCCAGCCGCGGATCAGATGGGCAGATGACGTTGGGCGTCTTCCCGTCACAGCCCATAAACTGATCCGAAGGAAAGGAAGGTTGTTCGAGCCAACGGGCTGATCGGGATTAAAAGACGGATTAGGTCGAGTCGTGTCTGGGTCAAAGATCGGATTGGGCCATTCGCTGAAGTCTCCTTGCCGCATCTTTTCCGTCGGCACCGTGAGAATTGGCTTGGTGGTCGAACCTCTGGAACGATATCCCTCAAAGTGGAAAAAGAAGTAGGTTTTTCTCCGGTTTGACCAAAGCACAGGCGCTTTGACTGGGCCGCCTACGAAAGCTCCGAAGTCGTTTTCCAGGTTCTTAGGTCTTTGGGCAACGCCAAATTGGCGGGCATTCAAACTGGTGTTACGGTGGTACTCGTAAGCACCTCCGTGGAACTCGTTGGTCCCTTCTTTGGTGCTGGCCGTAATAATGGCGGCACTTGACGATCCGAAACTAACATCGTAATTCGAGGTCAGTACGCTAACTTCACCTACCGCTTCAGGGGAAATCGGATAGTCCAGATGGATTCCCACCATGCCGCTCTGGCTGAGGAGACCTTCCTGCAGGCTAACCCCGTCGATGGTGGCTTCATCAGAAAACAATTGACCGCCATTAAAGGTCGCCGTGAAGGCGTTCCCTGTGCCTCCTGGATTCACCCCGGGCAGGAGCGTCACAAAAGAAGCCGCCGAACGTTGGCTACCCGAAACCTGCAAGGGAAGGGCCTCAATGGATGTCCGAGTGATGGTGCCCTTGACCTCCGGGGTTTCAAAGTTGAGAGGTGAAGCGTCCTCAGTCACCTCCACGGTTTGGGTCATTTCTCCTACTTGCATCACAAAATCCATGCGAGCTAGTTGATGAACGTCCAGTTCAATGCCAGAACGGACGATTGGCTTGAAGCCTTGCATTTCAACCGAAACCTGATACTTTCCTTGTTGCAGAAGCTCAAACGTGTAGTAACCATCTTCATTTGAGACGGCCTTTCTTTTGACGCTTGTGTCCTCACTGGTCACCAAGACGTTGGCGCCAACAATCACAGCCCCCGTCGAGTCCGTTATTCTGCCGTTGATTCCGGCCTTCTGGGCAAATAACATTTGGCCAATGCCAAAAGAAAATGCGGCCAGTAGTGCGTAGCGAAAAAAAATTTGCTTTCTCATTTATTCCTCCTCTGAAAATCCCCTCTCGGGAGGGGTGACTGGCGCAGCCAGCCGGGGTGGGTCGTCTCCGTTCAACAACCCACCCCTGCGCTCCTCCAGTGGACGGGATTAATTTCACCGCCCTTGGTGATCCCAGGATCATGATTAGCTCGCGCGAAACTCCCCTCCTGGGAGGGGCAGAAGGCCTCAGCCTTCGGGGTAGGGCCTTCCAGTTCGGTACAACCCACCCGACACCCCCCTCCAGTGGAGGGGACCAATTTTTCTTGCTCGAGGCACAATCACTGGTTGCCCGCGAGGGTCAAAATAGGACCAATACGGAGACTTTCCTTAACATACTGCTCCAAATTTGTTGCCTGTTCGTCCGAAGCTGAAGTAAGAATGTTACTGATAGCTGATTATCGGCACGATAATCTCAGGCGACAGAATTGTCAAGGGGAAATGGGTGTGCGACAAATTTGCGGTTACTTCCCTTTGCCCACGGTGAATTCACTCTTGGATTGGCCGTGGGATTTTTCGGGAATCCTAAGCTGCCCACGACCACCGCCGACTGCGCGGTGATTGTGACTACCGCGCTGTCGGGATATCAGGGCGAAGCCCCTGGTTATCGAAATGAGAATCTTGTTCTCGTTGGTGTAATCGTCGTCGTTCTTGTCCTCGGCGTCAGGCTCGACTTTTGGATTTCGAGGACAAGTATGAGGGCGACGAGCACGATGTCCCTGATAATAAGCGTGGAAGCGCTTGGTTACTTAGCCCGTGAGGAATCCAAAAGAGTTGTCCGGTTATGGAACGACTAAATCCCAGAAGCGGACACTTAAAATCCCAGATCAACTAACCCCTCGTCTTTAGATCAGCTATCCCCTGCCGTAAAGTTGGTACAGGACGTGCTGTTCTCATCTTTACCAGCAAATGAATCGCGCTGGATTTGGGTACGTTTCAGGTGTGAGGTGCCGGGTGTCAGACGTCAAGAACACGTGAAAGCACTTCTCAATGGCAATCGCCAATCGAAAATCGGCAATTGAACTAACCACGAACCACTGACCACTATGCTTAATGACCTTCGTTACGGCTTTCGGACGCTGCTGAAAAGTCCAGGCACCCTTGTAGCAGTGCTCAAACTGGTCGTACAGCATGGAATGATGCTGACCTTGATCGGTGTGGACGTGGGCCTGGCAGCTTCCTTTGTTTTAACTCGTCTCCTTTCGAGCTTGCTTTTTGGAGTCACTCCCACGGATCCGACAACCTTCGCAGGGGTCTGTCTGCTAGTGGTTGGAGTGGCGTTGTTGGCCTGTTACATTCCCGCCTGGCGCGCCACAAAAGTAGATCCCGTGGTGGCGCTACGTTATGAGTGAGCCAATTGCCGATTTTGGATTTCCGATTGCCGATTGCCGATTGAAACCGGTTCACATGTTCATGTTTCTGAGATCCTAAGCCCTTGTGCTCGGACCCAGACTTAAAACGCGGACCTTAGACCTTGGACCTTGGACCTTGGACTTTGGACTTTAGACCTTGCACCTTGGACTTGGACCTAACAACTAACCACCGAGATCGGGAGGGCGAGGCTCCCGCCGAGCCTCAGGGGGCAAGGACTTGTTGGGGCGACGGCTCGCCAGGAGGCGCGCCCTCCCTCTGCGTCTATCCTCTGCCTCGGGCAACGTGAGCCAAAAAAACCACCACGAATCAAAAAACCATTCCTCGTAGCTCTCGCTTATAATAAAAGTGCCAAGCAGGAATTTGCCGAAGGCTCATGAAGTGTTCAGAGTCCTGACGCGCCGATTGGAGCTCCACAGGCATCATGACAAGCCCTGATTTTCCGTCAAGCTTAAACGCTCAGGAACTCATTTTCCTTTTAATCCTTTTGACCGCCTTCGGTCTTCTTATTAGCGAGAAGCTTCGCAACGACATCGTCGCTGTCCTTATCATCCTGGCACTGGGGGTCACGCGCGTGCTGAAACCCTCTGAGGCTCTGTCTGGATTTGGCAGCGAGCCGGCCATCATCGTGGCCAGCATCTTTGTCATGAGTGGGGCTCTGCATCAGACCCAATTGGCTGAAACCATTGGAAGCGGGATCGGCCGAATGGCCGGCACCAGCTATGTCCGGATGCTTTCAGTGATCATGCCGGGCGTGGCGCTTCTGTCGGCATTCACGCATCATGTCACGACGACCGCAGTGATGCTCCCCGTGACGCTGGATCTCTGCCGCCAACGTAATATTCCACCTTCAAAGCTGTTGTTGCCGCTCTCATTTGCGGCCTCGTTGGGAACGAGCATCACCATCATCGGCGCGCCGGCATTTCTCATCGCCAGTCAAATCTTGCAGCAAGCCGGCAGGCCCGGGCTGGGTATTTTCTCCATCGCCCCTATTGGGCTTAGTCTTTCCTTGGTGGGAACGCTCTTTATGGTGGTGGTGGGTCGTTACCTGTTGCCGGCGCGCCCCGGCGACGTGGATTTAAGCACCCGTTTCCGTCTGGATAATTATTTCACCGAGCTGACTATCTTGCCGGATTCGCCCTTTTTGGAAAATACGCTAGAAGAGGTGAAGGCCGACAAGCATTTTCAATTCACCGTGGTGGGTTGGATGCGTGAGGGCCGCCGGCTACGAGGCCCTTTTGGCGAGCATCGGCTATGCGCGGGAGATGTCCTTCTGGTACATACCACGCCTGAGGACATTGTCACCTTTCGTCAGGAGCAGGGAATCGAATTGCATCCCGTGACACAGTATGGGGCCTCAGTCAATTCCAGCGACCCAGCCTCGGAAATTTCCGATCAACTCGTGCAAGCTGTCATAGCGCCTAATTCCGACATTATCGGCCGTAGTCTCCGAGAGATCGACTTCCGGAGTCGCTATGGGCCCATTGTGGTTGGCCTGTGGCGACGCGGCGGATTTCTCCAGAAGGAATTAGCCCACATCAAGTTGCGCTCAGGGGATGTCCTGGTATTACAAGGCGACGCCAAATCGCTGGCAAATGTCGAAAAAGATCCAGCCTTTCTCATGCTGGTCCCGTTTCATGGAGAACCCCGCCTGCGTCGCAAAGCCCGCCTGGCGGCCGGCACCATGCTGGCCACTGTCGTTTTGGCGGCCTCCAACCTTGTTGCGATTGAGATGGCAACACTGGCCGGAGCCGTGGCTATGATGCTCTTCGGTTGCGTGACCCCACGCCAGGCTTATCGCGCCATTGACGCCCGCATCTACATATTCATTGCCGGTGCCGTTCCGCTCGGCATTGCCATGCAGCGGAGCGGAACATCGCGCCTGCTGGCCGGTTGGCTTCAGCAAGCTGTAGGCGGTTGGAGTGAGACAGCCATCTTGCTAGTCCTGTTCGTGACCGTGGGAGTGGTAACACAATTCATGTCTGATGCGGCCACAACCGCCCTCTTTGCGCCGGTAGCCGTGGCTCTGGCTCAGGCCCTGGGCCATCGCCCGGAAGCCTTTGTCGTTACGGTAGCCATGGCTTCGGTCGCAGCGTTTCTGACCCCAATCGGGCATCACGGAAACCTCTTAGTTTATGGGCCCGGAGGCTATCAGTTCAGTGATTTCATGCGAGTCGGCGGGCCGCTGACTGTGCTGGTGGCGCTGGTTGTAACAACGCTTGCTTCGATGATGTGGCCAAGCTGATTCGGGTGTCAGGTGGCAGGTGCCAGACATCAAGAACACTTGAAAGGACTTCTCAATCGGCAATCGCCAATGGCAAATCGGCAATTGTGCTGAAGTCTCTCACCTGATTTGGAGGTGCATCATGGAGGGCCTGATCCAGGATCTGTGTTTCGGCACTCGTCTGCTGCGGAAGAACACTGGGTTTACCTTGGTTGCCATGATGACGATTGCCCTGGGCGTGGGAGCCAATACGAGCATTTTCGGCGTCGTCGATGCAATGTTATTTCGCCCGCTCCCCTATGTGGAACCTGACCGCCTTTTTATGGTGGTGGAGTTCGATACCA
>QHZQ01000629.1 GCA_003224725.1 Acidobacteriota bacterium
CAACTCAATTTGTGGACACTGATTTCCCCATCGAATTCATCGAGGAAGATAGAGCGCTTCCTGAAATCAGAGAAACTTTCTATCAAGCTCCTGACAAGGAGGAGATAGTTGTAGCTGCTCCTTCGAGAGGATAGCCCATAACCGCATTAATAAGGGATGTCGGAAAAAACTAAGCTAGGGTCCAGGGTCGCTAAGGTCCAGGGTCAGGTCTTGAGTTTGCCATCGGGCAGCGGAGCGAGGCGGGGCGCGCGCGCGAATCGCCTCTACGCCTGAACGCTCCTCATAGATCATCGCTCAAAACCTAGATTCCTCTTGGACTTTCCTTAGTTTTCGGCCTATCCTTCTCGCATGTCTCGGCGCCTAGCTCTCTTCGATTCGCTAAGAGATGCGTGGCCTCTCTACTTGTCCCTGGCGTGCGCCTTGGGGTTCGGCTATGTCTGGCATGCCGTTGTGTTCCAGACTGGATTGCGTTGGGCTATTGGGGCAATTGTAGTGGCGTGTGCCGCACTGGGCTTTGCCGTTCCCGACCTGTGGTTGCTTTTCCCTGCACTTACTATCCTTCCTGCTTATGTCGTTAGCACACTGGCTCTCGACAACAGCACGCATAATCTGCTCGGAATTGAAATCATACTCTATGCGTTCATGACACTGCCCGGCCTGGCGGGTGCTTGGTTTGGACAGGTACTCAGGCGGCGTCAGAGTACAGTGACAATTTACCCGGAGCACCATTCAAGAGTCAGAACCGCCAAGAATATTGGCGGAACAATTCTGATCGTCGGTATCCTTTTGGGGCCTGTTGCTGCGAGCATCGGGCTCAGATCTGACAGGGAGATTAACGAACTGAAATGGGCCATCCAAAAGGGTGAGGCGTCCACGGTTCGAGCAATCTTGGATAGGAATACCAGTCCTAACTCGCGGTCCCAAGGATGGACCATGTTAATGCACGCGGCTGGAAGCGGAGACTATGGCATTGTGAAGGTTCTGCTAGAGCGCGGTGCCGATGCCAATGGCAAGGGTAACGATGGGGCAACCGCGCTTACCGTTGCCGCCGAGCATGGGTTTACTGATATCGGGCGGCTTCTTTTGCAGTATCAAGCCAACGTGAACGCGAGAAACGCCAATGGTAGTACAGCTCTCATGTACGCCGCAGAAAACTGCCACAAAGACTTAGCTGATGCCCTATTAAAAGCGGGGGCGGACCTGACACTTCATGACAAGGATGGCGAGTCTGCTCTCATGATAGCGCGCAGGCGTGGCCATATGGATATTGAAAGGATGTTGATGCTGGCAGGGGCAAAAGATGAGAAGCCGTTAGCCTACCCGGATAAGAGATTGGCTGAGTCCCGATGCAAGCATAACGGTGCACAGGCGGGGAAGGGATGAACGAGGCCGGAGGTCTGTGGGGTCTGGCGTGAGTATTGACTTATTGCGAGGCGGGGCGCGCGGGGATGAACGAGGCCGTTCCTGAAGCACGTTGTAGGAGGTCCGTAAAATGAACGGTGGAGTGGATCGACTTGCGAGCGACCGGAGGAGCGGCCCAATAACGAAAGGCTTCAATGTCCTGCTATTTGGATATCTCGTCCTTATCCAAGTCGAATACTATCTGTTCAAGCCACATGAGACAGTTACGGTGGTGCCTTGGGAACGATTCTTTGAAGACTCCCCGGTGACGGCTCTCGGCTTCGCCATTGTAATGCTTGTTGTTCTCCTGTTCGGCGGTGCTGCTTTGGTGCGACGGTTTTGGAATGGATGGTTTGCGGAAGTCTTCAAAGTTAGGGCGATCAGCTACCAAGAAGCTTTTGCCGTCCTCCTCGTACTAGATATTTTCTTCGGCGAATGAGAGGAACAGAAAGTTGCTAGGAACCGTTGTGTGGAGCGGGGCGGGGCGCGCGCGTTGCTGTTGCGATTCACCGACTTCAGGTTCGGATCTAAAGGCCTAACCCCGGCTCTTTGTCCCCCATTTTCCCACCTTAGTTGGTGAATACCCTACTTTCGTAGGGGGTCCCCCTACGAAAGAAGGGGTTGACTAACTATTTCAATCTGTCTAGCCTTCCGTAACCGTCCTCAACGACCCCGCCTCAGCATCGACGAGTTGATCATCTGAGGTAAGCCATGGGGTAGGTGAGTCACGTCCCCAACAGGAGCTTCACCAAACGCCCATGCGGCAGTCGCGCCCTGTGGAGAAGGAAAACGGTGGGCTGACGACTCCATGAACCTTCAATAGGACGCACCTAAGGGATTATGAGACAGACGTGCTGGTGCATCGTTCTCTCCGTTTCTTCAATCTACGTCTCGGCCTGTACGGGAGGGGGTAGCGGTGGTGGAAGCGGAGGCGTGGGAGGGAGTGGTGGGGGAAGCGGTGGTGGTGGAGCGACTATATCGGCTCTTGCACCGGCTCCAAACGCATTCCGTCTTCAAGCCCAGAATGGAGAGATCATCTGGACAGATGATGATGACGTCGCCAACGTCAAGAAGGTCTCGGGATCGGGAGGACCTATATCCCTCCTCGCCATGCGGATGGGCGTGCCGTTGAATGTGGTCGTGCATGACCAGGAGGTGTACTGGATTGAGGAAAAGCCTCTCAGCGGTTTTGGAGAAAGGTGGTTAAAGAAAGTGTCGCCTGACGAAACTGTCACAATTCTTGCCGAAGGCTCCGGGTGTGTTTTTGGAAATACTTCCGATCTGGTGGTGGATGCTACGAATGT
>QHZQ01000633.1 GCA_003224725.1 Acidobacteriota bacterium
TGGGCTATGGTGAGCTTCGGAAACTGTTTATAGGGTCGGGGCTTGACTTCGCTTGTATGACCGAGCACATTGAACACCTAACCCAGTCGGATATTGAGGTGATTATCCAGGATTGTCACGATCATTCCGACGATCAATTCCTCTTGATTCCCGGCATCGAAACGGACTGTTTTACCGTTTACTTTCTTGGGATATCGAGGACGTTAGTCGATTTCAGCAGTAACAGAGCCATCTACAACAGCCTGCGGCCGAATGCGAAATTGTGCGTTCTGTCCCATCCCATCAAGGCGCGTTTTCGTTACCCTCACTGGATTGTTGAGGACTGTGACGCCGTTGAGATCATGAACAACAAACATGACGGCAAATTTTACTTCCGTCCACAGAGCGAGAAGCTGTGGAAAACCATAAGACAATCCCGTCCAGAGGTCGTTCCGGTGGTTGGAATGGATTTCCATCAGCCAGCGCATTTCTGTCCTGTGTATATCCAACTGACCCAGCAGGGTCCCCTGACTGCTGATTTCGTTCTTGAGCAACTCCGGATGGGTCGCACCCAATTTTTTGATGGAAACCGCTGTCTTAGCACGGCGGACTGGTTGTCTCGCAACTATTTTCGCGGGCGCATTTACGCCATGGATTGGGCCCATTCCGTGAATAAGGCTTTACATCGGTTCGGCATTCGTGTTCCCCGGGGTCTACGCAAGCGCTTTGCCCGCGTGATGGAAGGCCGTTAAAATGGCTGATCATCGTGTAGCCCTGCTTGGTATCGATACGCCTATTGGCCTGACGATTATTCGAGAGCTGGCCCAACACGGCGTAAAGGTTTACGGAATTGGAAGGTCATGTCAGGCGGTTGGTCTCCATTCCCGTTTTCTACATCGAGCCTACCTCCGGCCGAAGTGCGTCGAGGATCTGGTCAGTCTTCTTAACAAGATTGGAGCAGCAGAACGCGTACAATTCCTCATGACTGTTTCTGAGTCAGATATCCTCTTTATCCATCAACAAGCCCAGAACCTTTCGAGTCTCATTCCCCTCGTTCCAGGACCGGCTGCTATGGCGGAAGTGATCGATAAGTCCAGGACTTATAAGATCGCGCGTGAGGTTGGTCTGGAAGTGCCGGCCACTTGGGAGGTGAGAAACACGAGTGATATCGTGCGCGTCATCGCCGAAGCAACTTACCCAGTCGTTTTGAAGTGGGCAAATCCCAACGCAGTAACGGCCTTATTGACTCGCTTAAATCTGCCTTGGTTTAAGTCGGAATACTGTTATAACCCGGCAGAGCTTCGCGCTGCTCTTGTCCGATATGCACAAATTAGCACATACCCCATGGTCCAGTCATTTTGTCCTGGTTATGGGCTTGGCCAGATGGTGCTCATGGCTCACGGGGATGCCCTGGTCAGGTTCCAGCATCACCGGCTACACGAATGGCCTCCCGAAGGAGGGGTGTCGACAGTATGTGAGAGTGTCGGCCTCGGCTCGCACCAAGAGTTGTTTGAGAAGTCCGTTGAATTGCTCCGCCAGATCAATTGGGAAGGACCAGCGATGGTAGAATACCGTTACGATCCGGACTCCGGCCGGGCTGCTTTTGTGGAAGTCAACGGGCGGTTCTGGGGCAGTCTACCGCTTGCGTACCATGCTGGGGCCTACTTTGCTTGGACCACTTATGCCGTACTCGGGCTCGGGGTCGAACCGCAAATAACACCTTACAAGGAGGGTGTGCGCTGCCGCTATATGATCCCCGAAACTCGCCGGCTGCTCACTATTCTATTCCGGCCCCATGCCATCCAGAACAAACAGCTACGATTCAACAAGAGGCGGGAACTACTATCCTATTTGTTTGACTTTTTCTATCCACATACCCGCTATTACGTATTTACCTGGCGTGACCCATGGCCTTGCTTCAGGGATTGCGGATTTGTTATCAGAAAAACCTTCGACGCAATACTTAATCGCTTTAGGCGTTTAAGCCGGGTTGGTTCCGAAAACCGAAGCTCGGGGGCTCTGTTTTGAACCTAACCAGTTAATGTGGCTGGAATTCACGGAACTGACGGGGAAAAAACAAAAGCGACACGAAATCGACGCGATTGTCGGTGGCAGAAAAGCACGGCCGGTCCCGCTGTTGGCCTTGTTAGGCGAGACTGGGAATAGCAAAAGGTGCATGATCCCTCGGGGCGCTTTATCACCTACCGGCTTGTCTGCCTCCAAGAAGCCATTTATCGGAGAAAGGCCTAAAAAGTTCCTGAGAACCACGGCCGAACGCTAGCAGGCCACCCAACAAGGGTTCAGATTGGTTGAATGAAGGTGTAAGGCCCCTCAGGGTTTTGACGCTCCCCCCAGCTGCAATTACAAGGGCCACTCCGGCAGCCACGTCCCACTCGTGTTTTGGAACAAGAGTCCATGTAGCGTCGGCACGGCCGGCGGCGACACAAGCCAGCTTATACGCAACTGATCCCACAGGGCGTATGGCAAAGGGGGCGTCCTTGAAACAGTCCCACTCTCCGCGATTTACCTCGCTTCGACTCGCCAGCACCTCGGCGTCTTTCAAATCTTTGAGCTGACGTATTCGAGGAGGATTCCCATTGATTTTCACACCCGTAGCTGTCGACCCAAGGAACATCTCACCGGTAGCGACGTTGTATATGCCGCCCGCAACCGCCCAGCCGTCGTCCACAAGCCCAATTGAGACACACCATTCTGGGATTCCCGCAATAAACTCCCTCGTCCCGTCAAGGGGATCCACTACCCACACACGACGCTTGTGCAGGCGGCCAAGATCATCGGCAGTCTCCTCCGACAGCCATCCCTCATCTCTTCTTGGCAGTAATTGAAAAAGGAGTTGATTGACCGCACGATCTGCAGCGGTGACGGGCTCCCCTTTCTGCTTCAACTCGAATGGCACCGCTGTTGTAATATAGGGCTGAAGAACTTCAGCAGCAGCCTCCAAAGCAGTAGTTATCCGCAGGATGTCTTCCTGACGCACATTTATGTCTTTAGTCATCTTTTAAGGCTGGCCTGTTCAGGTGTTGCGTGATACCATCACACCTCAAGACACGGAAAGTTTGGAATTTGAGTCGAAGAAGACTTCTCTTTTGCCACGCACAGGAGCATGACGAATAATGATGTAGCTACTCAACAAAAAGCACAACTGCGACTTCGTGATTTCATCCCTGTGCCAGCGAGGGTTTAAGCAACTTCTGCCCCATCTAACCAGGCAAGGGCTGTGCGCTTGATATGCTTCAGACAAACCTCAATTCGGTATGGTCGCAAGAAGGTAGCCCAAGGTGGAGCGTAGCGGAACCCTGGGTCAAAGATCCAAATAGTTTATTCTCCCTCCCCCTGCGGGCAAGCGCCGGGGAGGGGGTGGTCCTACGGAGCTCTGTCCAT
>QHZQ01000624.1 GCA_003224725.1 Acidobacteriota bacterium
AAACTACCTCATCCCATTTTTTGGCGTCGTCATAGCAGCCATTGTGCTTCAGGAGCGGTTGACGAAATTCATGGTGGCGGGAGGAATCCTGGTGCTCGCCAGTACGTTGCTGGTAACCGTTTACGAAGAGAGACAGCGAGCGCGAGGCGATTCGAACGTGGTTCCTACGAGCAGTTAGCCCGTCAGACAGGAAACAAGGAAAATTTTGGTCTCGTGGTTTGGGTAGCCAGGTCAATTTGCTTTTTCACTTGGCCGTGGGCTTTTCGTCGCGAATTGCCGACGACCACCGCAAACTGGGCGGCGATGTGGACTGCCAGAGGCGTCTCAAGGGGAACGATGTTGGGCACAGGGCTTTGGAAACATGGGAACGCCAAGGACGCAAAGACCGCTAAAGGTCCCAGCCCTCTGGAATCTGCCTCTCAGGCTTGCCTGGCTCATGAACTACAAAACACGTTGCCACGCCCTCTTTTCCACTGGCTCGGTGCACTCCGTGACTCCGCAATTTCAACTGGAAAACGCCACCTTAAGACCCGTAATCACCTCACCACTCCGCCACGGAGCCGTCTTCGTGGAAAATCATTTGTTCAAGGATCTCTTGCTGGAAGGGATGCTTGTGGGCTTCGGCTTCATTGATATCAACTCCCAGCCCGGGATCTTCCAGGGGCAGCCAGTAGCCATTCTCCGACTTTACTTGGGTTTGCACCACATCAAATCGCCAAGGCACGTCGCCGAGCATGTCCTCCTGGATGAGGAAATTGGGTGTAGCAAGGTCAAAGTGCAGGGCAACGACGTTAGCCACCGGCCCATTGGGGTTGTGGGGAGCGATCCCCATCAAGTAAGTCTCTCCCAGGCTGGCAATCCTTCGAGCCTCCAGCAAACCGCCACAGTGATTGAGGTCGGGCTGGAGTACGTGGCAGGCCTGCAACTCGCACACACGCCTGAATTCCCAACGTGTGGCCAGCCTTTCCCCTGTGGCAATCGGGACGCGGACACTCTTCCGCACCTCTGCCAGAGCATCGGGCTGTTCCGGCGGGACAGGCTCCTCACAGAAAAATGGGTGAAATTCTTCGATGGCGCGAATATATTCAATGGCCTGACCCGTAGTGGTGCGCCCGTGAAAATCCACCATCAGGTCAATTTCATCGCCCACTGCCTCGCGCAGTTTGCCCATCAGCTTGGCAAAGTGTTTTACTGCCGGGAGACCCATGAGCGGTTGGGAGAAGGGAACAAAAACCACTTTCAACGCGTGGTATCCCTTTTCTATCACGGCATGGGCCCGCTCGAGCAAAGGGCCCACTTCGAAAGTTTCGTAGATGGCTTTCATCTCTCCCCCGCCGAGATGCGTGTACATCCGAACCTTGTCACGCACTCGTCCGCCCAGCAGTTTATATACGGGAACTCCCAATGATTTTCCCAGAATGTCCCAGCAGGCCTGTTCGATGGCAGACATGGCGGTCGTCCCTATGGGACCCAACCGAAAGAAAGAGTGGCGATACATGATCTGCCACAAAAATTCGATCCGGGTTGGGTCTCGCCCGATCAGCATCGGTTTGAAATCTTCCACACATCCCACTACGGCACGGGTCTTCCATTCCAGTGTTCCTTCACCCCAACCATACAGTCCAGGCTGGTCCGTTTCCACTTTGACAAAAACCCAATTCCGCATCTGGGCGTTCACGACCAGCGTTTTGATATCGGTGATTTTCATCGGATTTTCAATACCACACAACCACTATGCCTATGAATCAACAGTATTATAATAGCAAAGAAGACTGTGAAGAGAAGCACCTTAAGTCTGGCCCAACCTACAAGACTATGAGAGTGAGTGAAAAGCGCTGAAAGATATGAACTGAATTTCGAAGGGATCTATTCCGCTATTGAGGTGGAGGTGGCTGCTTGATGGAAGGGTTTGAAACGGAGAGTTACGGCGCCTCCCAGTCGAGAGCGTATATCTCCTGGGTGCTGATGTCCCGCGTCAGCAGGGGGGAATCGTCGGGAGCCAGACCCATGGCAATCGACTCTTTTCTCCGGAACCCTTTTAGGCTGGCTAACTGCTCCAGCCTCTGGTCGCCAACCCGGACTCGGAACAAAGCTGGTTGGTCGGGGGAAAGGCTTACAAAGTAAATGTACTTCCCATCTCGCGACCAACGTGGGAAGGTTATATCAAGCTTGGCTAATTCCTGCCACTTCTGAGTCCTAATATCGAAGAGCACCAACTTCTGTTGATCGGATGGCAGCGCAGAAATGTAGCGCCCGTCCGGAGACCAGCGAGGAGAAAACAATCCCTCCGAACCAGGCAGGGTGGAAACATGGTGTGTTTTAAAATCGAGAAGCTGGATCTCTCTGTTACCAGTATTTCTTGTTCCCATGCCAAAGACTAAGGAATTTCCATCCGGCGACCAGCTAGGATCAAATTCGTTTTGCTCCTCCGGCATCAGTTGCTGGGGGCTACCACCTTGGGCCGAAACCACATAGATCTTCCAGAGCCTGCCGGGTGCGGTAGCCGAGAACGCAATCCTTTCACCATCGGGGGACCAGCTTGAATCGAAGACTAGCAAGGGGGGAAAACTAAGCTGTAATCGCTCACTGCCATCCACCTTGCTTCGCCACAAGTTGCCTTCTGGATAAGTCGCGTAA
>QHZQ01000625.1 GCA_003224725.1 Acidobacteriota bacterium
CTCCTGCCTTTAAAGTGTGAGATCCCACCTGAACTGCGAGATGCTTGTGAGAAGATCCAGTCCAAGTGGTGCCGCCCTCTTCACAGCGGCGGCTTGACCGGAGAATGGCATGCCGACTTATACTTCATCGAAGGCTTGGTACTGCTGGGACTTCACCATCGAGATTCTCGTGCCTGGGCCCTAGCCAGGGAAAGCTACCAGGCTCTCATGAATCGTTGCGAGGGTTCAGCGCCCTCTCTCAATGCGGTTGCGTTGCCTGAGCCGGCGGTGCGATCCGATGTGATTGCACAGCTCCTGCGGGCAGGCTGCATCTTGCGAAGCTATGGTTATCTAGGGGAGTCCGTTTGGGCGCAAAGATTGAATTGCCTGGCACAGTTACTGCAGCATTTTATTACGGAGGAAGGTGCCGTCTCTTTTGGGCGAATGGATCTCGAGGGTCCAACCCATTGGAATGCCTGGTGCGCTCTGTTTGCCTATCAGGCTCTGTGCTTCCACGAGGTTGTCTCGGGACGTGGCAAGTTGGAGAAGCGCTGGATTCAGCTACTCATTTGATCCACGACCTGGCTCCAGCCTGGGGCAACATCGTGACCCGGCGTGACGAGCTTCTTGCTGTCAGCGGCAGCCTGGTAACGGAATGGGTTGACTAGGTCCTGCGGCCTAACAACGGCATCCACCGGACCACCGCGAAAAGCGCCGTGGCGGGCGACGCCGAAGGCGTTAGAGGCATAGGAGGTTGTTGGTTGATGTCAATTTTTGGAAATAAGGAAAAGTTCTCAGAAGCGGAGCGCCAGACGGTTCCCATTCTTCTGCTCACTGCTCGGAATCTGGGCTATACTCCGATTGTGAAACAGTACCTGGAAATCGATATCATCATGGAATCTGATCTGTTGTCGCTTTGGGATTATCTCTTAACGATTGCTTGCAGTACAGCTTTCATCTCTCAAAGAGAGAACCCGGTCATCAGACTCATGAAATTATTGAGGTCGATCGCCTGGCGGATAATACCTACACCGGTTCGTCGGCTGCTCAACCGCGGCTCGGCACGGTTCTGCCCAGTGTGTGAAAGCTGGGTTGCGCGGTTCCGCCCGTTCGGGGTGCAGTCCCGCCCCAACGCCAAATGTCCGGTCTGTTCCAGCCTGGAACGAGACCGTCTGATCTGGCTCTTCTTCCGACAAAAGACAGACCTGTTTGACGGCCGGCCCAAGCGCCTACTCCACGTAGCCCCCGAGCCTCAACTGAGTCGTCGCCTGAAGCGCGTACCCGGAGTCGATTACGTCTCGATCGATTTGGCGTGGGGTAAGGCGATGATGCGGGCCAACGTCACCGATCTCCTATTCCCCCAGGATTCGTTCGACGTCGTTTACTGCAGCCACGTCCTCGAACACATACCGAATGACCGAAAGGCGATCGCCGAGCTCTACCGGGTGTTGAAGCCCGATGGCTGGGCCATCCTTCAGGTACCCATCAAGAGTAAGACGACTCTTGAAGACTCCTCCGTCACCGATCCCGCTGAGCGGCAGCGGGTCTTCGGGCAATGGGACCACGTGCGGATTTACGGGGAAGATTATGTGGATCGGCTGAAAGGTGCAGGGTTCAAAGTGACCGTGGAACTGTTCGCCAAGGAACTGTCGGAGGAGGCGGCGAAAGAGATAGCCATCAGTCGCAGTGAAAGGATTTACCTCTGTAGGAAGTAATACCACATATTGGTTGTTAGAATTTACCACGCAGCTTAATCTCTGTGGAAGAGAGCCTGTCGTAAGCCAATTTCTGGCCTAACCAAAGCGCGCGCTGCAGCCGACTTTTGCCCGGGGTAGTTTTCGCTAACTCGCGACCAGGTGCTTGGGCAAAAGCAACTGAGCTTGGAGGCGTTGGGCGTCACTCTTGGGGTTACACTCAAATCAAATGCTGCGCCGCTTCCAAGGCACGACGACAGAATAGCGGACAGACCATGCACACATCGCTGGTAGGCAAAGTTGCCTTGGTCGCCGGAGCGACCCGAGGAGCGGGACGAGGGATCGCTGTGCAGTTGGGCGCGGCCGGAGCGACCGTCGGAGCGGGACGAGGGATCGCTGTGCAGTTGGGCGCGGCCGGAGCGACCGTCTACGTTACGGGGCGAACGAGCCGGTCCAAGCGATCAGAAATGAACCGACCTGAGACCATCGAAGAGACCGCAGCTCTCGTGGATGAGGCCGGCGGCTGCGGGATCGCACTCCAGGTAGAACATCTCGTGCCCAACGAGGTGCGCGCGCTGGTGACTCGCATCAAAGACGAACAGGGCGGCCTGCACGTTCTCGTGAACGATATCTGGGGAGCCACCAAGATGGAGTGGAATAAATCAGTCTGGGAATCATCCTTGGATTATGGGTTGCGCACCTTGCGCTTGGCGGTGGACACACACGCCATCACCAGCCACTTCGCGATACCGCTGCTCATCAAGACGCCAGGCGGACTGGTTGTCGAAGTGACTGACGGAACTGATGAGTACAACGCGACCCACTACCGTGTTTCCTTCTTTTACGACCTGGCCAAGGCGTCCGTAAATCGCATGGCCTTCGCGCTGGCGCACGAGTT
>QHZQ01000623.1 GCA_003224725.1 Acidobacteriota bacterium
CGAGCAAGTAGCCCCACCCCCCCACGCGAGCACTCTCCCCCCTTTCGTTCATACCGAAAGCAATGGATCCCGTGCCAGCGATCACAATGACGCCAACCCTGCTTGGAATCGCACCGGCCAGGGCAATGCGTGCATCCAGATCCACACAGATCTTTCTTGCTTTGAATTCTTCCTGGATCATGTCTCGATAGATTGTTCCGGCTGGAGATTCAGGTCCATTGACTCCGCTTACGCCTAAGAATGCGCTTTCGATTTCTTGTGTGACTGAAAGACCGGCTTGACGCAGGGCTTCCTGGATAGCTCGAGAAAGGGATTCTCGCACCTGGTGGCGGGTCGCTTCATCTCTAAAGTGGACGGCCGGGCCGCCTGAACCGGTACCTAGTATTCTTCCGCGCTGGTTCGCCAGCACACTTTTGATGGAGGTCTGGCCGCCGTCGATTCCCAGAAAGAGTTTCATAGACCGTAGGGTAATATAACACACTGCTTGAAGCTGACAACTTCCTTCACTCGGACTCATACCTGGAGTCTTTCTTGCGAGCCAAGGGTTCTACCGCCTAAGCTCTAACTTGGGATTTGTAACCATGGTCCATTTTGAACGCAAAGAACGCAAAGATCGCCAAGGAGGTGTGCCGGGTGACTACCGACGAAGTAACTAAGAGAATGGGAGGTGATTTTATGGGTGACACCTTCAATACGGATCCGAAATCGTCAGGAGCGCCGAGGGCACAGTAGGGATCAAGTTTAGGATGCAATCGTGCTTTTTCTTCCTTGGCGTACTTGGCGCTCTTGGCGTTTATTTTCTGGTGGCGGACTATGAGAAAACCTCACAAAGTTAGCGCTTATGGGGTTCTACCGTTGATCTCCCGGCAGATCGTGCTCGTCGTCGTCCTCATCTTCGTCCTCAAAATCCAACAGCCGAGCACGACGACGAGAACGACGACGATTCTAGAAACGAGAACAAAATCCTTGTTTCGATCCCATGGCGAGGCTGACAAAATTTCTTGCCAGGCATAACGCAACTTAAGAAGATGGGTAGGCGGTCTAACGGCAGTCTGGTTCTATTCATCTAGGGGAAACAACGACTGAATAAAAGCGTCGGGTTATTTGTCCAATTTCGTGCTCTTGCTCGCACTCGCCCTCCGCTTGAAACTTGAATCGAGTGGAGGGACGATTCTTTCTAAGAATCTGGCCATCCCGTGTGGGTTCCTGTTGGCAAGGGGAACTCTTGAGGGGAGGTGCCTTCAGGGCGAGAGGATGAGTAGCATGTGAAAGCCCCAATAGAGGTCGAGCAACCAAGCTAATGTTACTGAGTCCGACGATTCAAAGGCTAAGACAAGAATTCAGACCCATGCTGTCGCTGGCCTGGCCAGTGGTCATGGCCGAACTGGGTTGGATGGCCATGGGAATTGTCGATACCATGATGGTTGGTCGTGTCAGCGCCGAGGCCATTGGAGCTGTCAGCATTGGGAGCGTTCTGTTCTTTGCGGTGGCCATCTTTGGAATGGGTCTGCTGCTGGGTCTGGACACTCTGGTCTCCCACGCCTTTGGAGCCGGAAATCTTGAAGAGTGTCATCGTTCGCTGCTCCATGGAGTTTACCTGAATCTCATTCTGACGCCGCCTTTGATGGCCCTGATTTGGTTGAGCATTCCGTGGATGGATTCCTGGGGGATTCATCCCGAAGTACTCCGCCAGACCATTCCTTTTCTCAAGGCACTGACCTGGGGCTTGTTGCCGCTTCTCCTCTATGCCTCTTTCCGGCGTTACCTGCAGGCCATGGGTCTGGTCAAGCCGGTCATGTTCGCCTTGATTACTGCTAACCTGGTTAACGTGATTGGCAATTGGATACTGATCTTTGGCCACCTGGGAGCTCAGGCCATGGGAGCCGAAGGCTCGGGTTGGTCCACTTGCCTGGCTCGCATTTACATGGCCTCCAGTCTCCTACTCTACATCCTATATCATGACCGCCGTCACAAAACCGGCCTGTTGCGGATTCCCCTGAAACTGAGCCTGGAGCACCTTCAGCGGTTGCTCCGTCTGGGATTCCCGGCAGCGTTGCAAATCACCCTGGAGGTGGGGGTCTTTGCGGCGGCCACTGCTCTGGTTGGAAGATTGAATCCAGCGTCTCTGGCGGCTCATCAAATTGTGCTGAACGTAGCCAGCCTCACCTTTATGGTGCCTCTAGGAGTGGCTTCAGCAGGTGCGGTCCGGGTGGGTCAGGCACTGGGGCGGCGAGATCCTGTGGCTGCGGGACACACCGGATGGACGGCACTACTTCTGGGCACCAGCTTTATGCTAGGTGCGGCGCTGACTTTTCTATTGTTTCCCAAAACAATTCTGGAAATCTTTACGTTCGAACCCACAGTAATATCCACGGGTATCTCGTTGCTTTTTGTCGCGGCGTTTTTCCAGGTATTTGACGGAGTGCAGGTGGTGGCCACAGGAGTTCTGCGCGGCGCCGGAGATACCCGGACGCCCATGATCTGCAACCTGGTAGGGCATTGGCTGCTGGGCTTGCCCGTGGGCTACGCCCTTTGCTTCGTTTGGGATTTAGGCGTGGTGGGCCTTTGGATCGGATTATCCTTGGGACTGATTGCAGTAGGGGCGGTTCTCCTGGGCGTATGGTCGCGGAAGGTAAGTTCTTTAAAGGATAAAGGAAAGGGTACACACACCTTGGTACTTGGTTCGTAAGTGCAGGGATGTATTTTAAAAGCTTCTGGTCCCCCAGGAGCCCGGATCGTTAACCAGCTACTATCCCTACGGGGAACAGAAAGGCGCCAGCAACCTGCTCCCGGAAAAGTTCGCCACCTACCTCCGCGACTCCATTTACACCAATCTCGACTACGCCCAGAACCGCTATTACTCCAGCACCCTGGGGCGGTTTACCACGCCGGACCCATCTGGCATAGCAAACCTGGCAAACCCAAGTACCTGGAATCGTTACGCCTACACAGGCGGCGATCCAATCAATCGAATCGATCCTAACGGCTCCGATTGGGTGGAGGTTGGCTGTGCCCAATATCTCAATGGAGAAGGCAAAATAATTGCGGTTTGTGCTTACGCGTGGGTTGAGGTTGTTCGA
>QHZQ01000116.1 GCA_003224725.1 Acidobacteriota bacterium
GACCATGATACTTAATCGGAGCTGACTCCGCTACTGACCAACCTGCACCTTTCTTGGTCACGATATGCAGGATCGTGGGAGCGGCGTTGTTTTTTGCCTTTTCCAATGTGTCAACCAATCCGTCCAGATGATGACCATTGATGGGACCGATATAATCAAATCCCAGCTCGTGGAAGAGAAGTCCTGGAACCATGAAGGTTTTCATGGCATCGACCATGTCCCTGCCAATTTTCACAAGACGGGGTCCGATGCGCGGAACGGAAAGAAGCATGCCCTCGACTTCCTTCTTAAACCGGTTATAGACCTGGCCGGTCACGATCCGGTTCAGATATCCTGCAATGGCTCCAACGTTAGGAGAGATAGACATTTCGTTGTCGTTAAGAATGATCAGCAACTTCTTTTGCAAATGACCGGCCTGGTTGATCCCTTCCAGAGCAATCCCACCGGTGAGACCTCCATCTCCAATAATGGCTACCACGTGATGGTCCTTCCCCTCCAGGTCCCGGGCCACCGCCATTCCTAGAGCGGCTGAAATGGAAGTGGAGGCATGAGCCACGTTAAAGGTGTCATAAATGCTTTCCTCGCGTCTGGGAAATCCGGATATGCCCTCGTACTGTCGTAAGGTATGAAACTGATCACGACGGCCAGTCAGAATCTTGTGGCCATAGGCCTGATGCCCCACATCCCAAACGATCTGGTCAGCAGGTGCATTGAAAACATAGTGCAGAGCCACCGTCAGATCGACAGTCCCCAAGCTTGACGCCAGGTGACCACCTGTCTTGGAGATCGTATGAATCATAAAACTGTCCCTTTCCCATTTCTTAATATCCGCAGGACAGTCAATTTTTGAGAGAACAGATAAGTCCAGCTCTTCAATGCCCATGTTTTGTGAAAATTCCTTTCATAAAGGTGTCGGGTGGAGTGCCTACTTTCTGTCTGGATGTTGTGAATTCACACTCAACAATCGGTTCACCTTATTGTAGCGAGCGACCTCAGACCGCCAAGGAGTGTACCTCTCTGTCAGCAACTTACCCCTCACCCGGCCTGGTGAACGCTTATCAAGCGTTCACCCCTCTCCCCATGGGAGAGGCATGGGAGCTTTGAGAAAGCTCCCTGGGTGAGAGGAACGGAAGGTTAAGAAACTTGACCACAGTTTGAACTTCTTCGCCACCAAGTAAACCCTAGTGAAGACACAACATTCTAGCCCCAACTGGTTTTGAAACCAACAGGATTCCTTCAGTTCCCCTCTCCTTCATTCTCGACTTCAAAGGGCGCTCGCTCCACACAGCCGTCGTCTTTCTTTACCAGGATTTCCACTTTGCGCTCGGCTTCGTCCAGCTTCGTATGGCAGAAGCGCGAAAGAGTGACGCCCTCCTCAAAAAGTTCCAGGGCAGAAGCCAGCGGGAGATCGCCAGTTTCCAACTTCTTAACGATTTCCTCCAGTCGCTGTAATGCCGTTTCAAAATCCTTTGTCTTTGACATGAGTCTCCTTATCAATCATTTCAGCCCTGCCCTGTATCTTGCCTTTGGCCAGCGTGACAGCAAAGGAGTCTCCCGGAGCCAGAGATTGCGCCTCTTTTAGAATATTTCCTCTTGAGTCCCAGCAAATCGCGTATCCTCTCTCCAGGACAGCCAGAGGGCTCAAGGCATGCAAGGTTCCTTCGAGCGCCGTGACTTTTCCTCTCAAGTTACGCAGCAAGAATTGAAGCTGCGTTTGGGAACGAG
This sequence comes from Acidobacteriota bacterium, assembly GCA_003224725.1. GTDB lineage: Bacteria > Acidobacteriota > Terriglobia > Versatilivoradales > Versatilivoraceae > QHZQ01. The sequence goes on from QHZQ01000116.1 coordinate 1,726, forward strand.
TCAAGTGATAGTTGAGGGCTTCACGTTTGAGGCGCACGATCTGCCTCAGATCCAGTCGTTGAAGGTTATTCGACAAAAGCTGCCATCGGCTCTTAAGGTCCAAGACTTGAGCTTGTATCGCCTTTTCCAGACGGAAGGCCAACTCATCTGAGCGCTGGCGGTAAAGACGCAGTTTCCCCTCAACTGTGCCGAACACCCTATGGGTCGAAAGCTCAAGAATTTTGTTACGAAATTGACCCAGCCGAAACTGAAGGTGCTGGATGAGTCGCCGCTCCAAATTGGCGACTCGCTCCACCAACTCGCTTTTTTTGGCAATGACCAGTTCGGCCGCGCCGGACGGAGTGGGAGCACGAAAGTCCGCGACGAAGTCAGCAATCGTGAAATCGATTTCGTGGCCAACTGCTGAAATGATGGGTATGTGGGAATTAAAAATGGCTCTGGCTACCGCCTCCTCATTAAACGCCCAAAGGTCTTCTATGGAACCACCCCCCCGACCCACGATCATCACATCGACCTCCTGCAAGCTATTGAGATAGCGGATACCAGTGACAATTTCCTGAGCAGCCCCTTCACCTTGAACCTTGGCCGGGTATATCACCACTTTCACACTTTCATGACGTCGCCGCAGGATCCGCAAGATATCTTGAATGGCGGCGCCCGTGGGAGAGGTTACGATGCCAATAGTGTGGGGAAGCAATGGCAGCGGTTTCTTATACTGGGGATCAAAGAGACCCTCTGCTTGCAGCCTGGCTTTTAGTTGTTCAAAGGCCAGTTGAAGAGAGCCTATCCCCTTCGGTTCCAGGAATTCTCTTCGATCTTGAATTTCAGGAATCTTGCCTTGCTGCGGAAGAAGGCGCATTTGATTTGGGCGCCTTTGTCCTTCAACACAAAGTAAAGGTGACCGGAAGTGGCTGCGGTGAAGTTGGAAATTTCCCCTTGAATGAGGACATCGAGGAATTCAGCCTCCAGCAACGTTTTTATTTCTGCCGTAATCTCGGAGACCGTGTAGATTTTCTGAGCAGAGAACAAATCCCTTTGCGAAGGGAACACATTCATAGCGGACTCGGTACAACCGGGGGAAAAACGATGCTTGGCGTATACTACTTTCTTGAAAGTAGCGAGAAAATTAGAGTTAAGAGTACGCTGAGAAGGATCGAAGTGGTGAGTGGGAAGTAAAAAGTAAAATTATCCCTCTTAATGTAAATGTCACCAGGCAGCTTGCCAAACTTGAAAAAGGAAAAATGAGACATGAGAGTCAACAGCAATCCCAGGCCAACAAAGATCAGCCCGATCAGGACGAGGAATTTACCCATTTGTGGCAACATACCAGTACTTCCTTAAGAATGTGGGAGGCGCGCTCCGCGCGGCGACCAGAGAAGTTTAACAAAAAATGTTTCATCCATTTACTTCCGCTCTACAAAACCTCTAACGCGCTGAAAAAATAACCAATCTCAGTTTTTGCTGTAACCGGACCGTCAGACCCGTGAATCACATTCTTCTCAATGGAGGTGGCATAAAGCTGGCGAATAGTTCCTTTGGCAGCTTTCTTGGGATCAGTGGCCCCCATCAAATCTCGCAGACGATCGATGGCGTTTTCGCCTTCCAAAACTAAAACCAGGATCGGCCCGGAGCTCATATACCGAGTGAGATCGTTGAAGAAATTTCTTTCTCGATGAACTGCGTAGAATCCTTCGGCCTGCTCGCGCGTGAGATGAAGCATTTTGGCGGCTTTGATCCTGAGTTGACTCTCCTCGAATTTCTTAATGATGTCCCCGACATTTCGCTGTTCCACACCATCTGGCTTAATGATGGTTAAGGTGCGTTCCGAATCCACTAGAATCAAGCCTCCAATTGTTTGTTAATGCGGCGCTTCCGGTGATACCGGGTCGGTTTCTATTTTAGCACTGCGGCAATGGCTTCACCAATTTCGGCGGGGCTTTTGACGACGTGGAGTCCAGCCTCTGTCATGGCTTTCATCTTGTCGGCAGCCGTGCCTTTGCCTCCGCTGATGATCGCACCAGCATGGCCCATGCGCCTGCCCGGGGGAGCCGTTTGTCCTGCGATAAAGCCCACCACCGGCTTCCGCAGATTCTTCTGGATATATTCTGCCGCCACCTCCTCAGCGTTGCCACCAATTTCCCCAATCATGACAACGGCCGCTGTTTCAGTGTCTTCATTAAACAATCTTAAAGCATCGACGAAGTTAGTACCAATGATGGGGTCGCCACCAATCCCGATGCAAGTGGATTGTCCGATCCCCCGCGAGCTCAACTGGCCCACGGCCTCGTAAGTGAGGGTCCCGCTGCGGGAAATCACTCCGACACGACCTTCCCGGTGAATCGAGCCAGGCATAATTCCAATCTTACATTTGCCCGGCGAAATAATTCCTGGACAGTTTGGCCCGATCAGTCGTGTCTTTCTGGTTGAGAGATAATGATAAGCTTTGATCATGTCGAAGGTGGGAATGCCCTCCGTGATGCAAACCACCAGTTCAATTCCGGCATCGGCGGCTTCCATGATCGCGTCGGCCGCAAAGGGAGGAGGAACAAAAATGACCGACGCATTGGCTCCGGTCTTTTGCCGGGCCTCCAGTACCGTGTTAAAGACTGGAATCCCTTCGTGGACGCTTCCGCCTTTTCCAGGAGTGACACCACCAACCACATTCGTACCATAAGCTTTGGCCTGCAGCGTATGAAAGGTCCCTTCTCTGCCCGTAATGCCCTGGACAATCAGCCGGATGTTTTTGTCAACCAGAATGCTCAAAAAAGGATCACCTCATTTGGAAGGCGAACAAGGGTGACTAGGGGAGGGAGAATTATGTTATCTCCAACTAAGTCTGGGTTTCAGAAATACGGTCACGTACTTCATCCCATTCGTGCTCATACTCTTGCTCCTGCTCGGCTTCCTGCCGACGAATCGAGTAAGAGCACGAGCGAGATGATGTTTGTGTCTTGCCCAGTCAAAGGCTTGCATTGTCGCATCAAATGCCCTCTTGTAAACTCTCAAATCTCAATGCGAAACGTTCTTTTGGCTCAGCGCCTACCCGCCTTCACCCTTTCGTCTTTCGGTCCTTGCTTTCTTTCGCCAATGTCACTACCTTCTCAGCGGCGTCCTTCATGCCCTTCGCCACTGTGAGTCTCAGGCCCGAAGTCCTTAGAATCTCCTGGCCTCTCTCGACGTTAGTCCCTTCCAAACGCACCACCACCGGAACTTTAAGCTGAATAGCCTTGGCGGCTTCGACAACACCCTGAGCCACAATGTCGCAACGCATAATGCCACCAAAAATATTTATCAGTACGGCTTTGACGTTGGGATCGGAGAGAATGATAGTGAAAGCGTTCTTGACCTGCTCAGCGTTAGCGCCACCGCCTACATCCAGGAAGTTGGCTGGAGAACCGCCGGCCAGCTTGATGATGTCCATCGTCGCCATGGCCAGACCGGCTCCGTTGACCATGCAACCCACATTGCCCTCCAGCTTGATGTAATTGAGTCCGTGCTTGCTGGCTTCAATTTCCAGAGGTTCTTCTTCGTCGAGATCCCGGAGTTCTTTGATGTCCGGATGACGATAAAGGGCATTGTCATCAAAATTGAGTTTGGCGTCCAAAGCGTAAAATTTCTCGTCCTCAGTCAGAAGGAAAGGGTTGATTTCCGCCAATGAAGCATCGGTCGCCTCAAAGGCCTTGTAGAGTGCCATCAGAAAACCACAGGCCTGATTGACTAGGAGAGGGGGGAGTCCCATGCCAAAAGCCAGTTTGCGTGCCTGAAAAGGAGTTAATCCCGGGCTTGATTCGATATGCTCTTTCAGAATGAGTTCCGGAGTTTCTTCTGCAACCTTCTCAATTTCCATGCCACCGGCGCGGCTGGCCATAAACACGGGTTTAGAAGCGGCCCGGTCAATTACAATCCCCAGATAATATTCGTTCTTGATACGCAGACCTTCTTCAACCAGGACTCGTTTAACGATCCTTCCTTCCGGGCCGGTCTGATGGGTCACCAGCCTGCTACCCAGCATCTTGTCGGCAATGTCTTCAGTCTCTTCCGGAGACTTAGCCAGTTTGACCCCGCCACCTTTACCGCGCCCTCCTGCATGAATTTGCGCCTTAACCACAACGAGGCCTCCCAACTGCTTGGCAATATCGCGAGCCTCTTCCTTGGTGTAAGCCACTTCGCCTCGGGGAACTTTAACGTTGTACTTTGCCAGAATAACCTTGGCCTGATACTCGTGTACTTTCATAAGAGTTCCGGAAAGCGCAAGAAATCCAGCCTGTAAGATGTTGCTGTGCACAACTGGATACGTTCAGTTTTCAGGCGCTGGGATTTTATCAGAAGCTGGAGTATCGAGTCTTCAGCCAGTTCGGCAATGTGGCGGGGTAAGCACAAGCGGTATTTCCTGACAAAGGATTTATACTGCACCGACGCTCCAGTTTTCCATCTTGCAAAAGTTCGCTGTGGCAAAGAGCCGGCGAGCTTGTGGGCGTCAGGCCACCCTCCACGCTGCATGTGAATTGGCGCTGGAGTTAGCTTTCCGTCGGGGCATAGTATCCACGTTTTGTCCGTGCCACCAGTTTTTTGGAGTTTTTATTATTATTCAACTTGACGTTCACCGTTCGCCAGCTTCCGTCCCGCCGGGTGTTGGTAGGTTTGTAACCCAGAGTGTATTGATTCCGAATCTCGTGGGCGACCTGAGTGCAGATGGCTTCGACTTCATCCACTGACTCAGGAAAGTAATATTTGCCGCCCGTTTCCTCGGCCAATTCTTTAAGGGCCTTGGCGGCTTTCTTCTGAGCGCGCGATCGCTCCCCTTCTTTGTCGAAGAGGCCGATCACGAAAATGCTGGCATGCGACTCACGGGCAAACTCCAAGACACTTTCAAATTTGTATCGACTGTCTCGATCTTCTCCATCCGAGATCAATAATAAAGCTTTCTTATCCTCTTTGCCCTCACGGATGTGCTCCAGAGAGAGATAAATGGCGTCGTAAAGCGCCGTCCCACCTCGAGCATCAATGCCTTCTAAGGCGTCTCTAAGATCATCGTGGTTCCTGGTGAAATCTTGATCAATATAAATCTGGTCATTGAAGTTGATGAGAAAAATTTCATCTTGAGGGTTAGAGGTTCTAACAAAAGTTATGGCGGCCTTGTTGACGCGTTCTCGTTTAGTTCGCATGCTTCCACTGTTGTCGATCACCAGTCCCAGGGAGACGGGAACATCCTCTTCCTTAAAGAGCGAAATCTCTTGTTGAATCTTGTCCTCGTAAACTGCAAAGTCCTCCTTCTTGAGGCCCTTGATGATCTGGTCCTTATCATCCATGACCGACACGTGAAGCGTAATCAGATTGACATCCACTTTAAGAGTGTAGTCAGAATCTTTGGTCTTTTTGGGTTGGTCCTGGGCAGGGAAGGGATGGATGGAAAATATCACCCACAAAAAACAAAGTAAGCAGCTCAGCCGTTTCATCGGAGAACGTCACCTTCGACTGGAAGCTCAACCCACAGGAGGATTCGTGGTGCAGACGACTCGGTTATCACGTAGAGGCGTGGGTCAGGCGCGGGATAGAGAGTGTAGCGCCTACGACTTTTGCACAGCGGCCATAGGTAGGTGGTAGAATCCATAGTCATCCCGTGGGACCATAGTAACCGGTTTTGGAACGAACCGACAAAGCAGGCAGCCCTTTCGGGGCGTTCAGCTTCACCTTGATCTTGCGCCACCGGCCGTCTTTGGCGGGATTGGTCGAAGAATAACCCAAAATGTATTGGTTCTTGAGTTCAATGGCAATTTTAGTGCAGATATCTTCGAGCTCATAAACCGAATTGGGGAAATAGGCCTTCCCCCCCGTGATTTCTGTCATTTCCTCCAGAACTGCCCGGCCGGTCCGACCTTGGGCGAAGTCAGAATAATAGGAATTCACAATGCCGATGGCATAAATCTGCACATCCGACTCTTTCACGGCATTGCGCACATTAACCAAAGAGTAGCGGCTGCGAGTATCCTCTCCATCCGTAATGAGCAAAATAGCCTTCTTCGGGTTGTGACCCTGCTTCATTTTTTCAAGGCCCAGGTAAACCGCATCGTAGAGAGTGGTGGAACCCTTGGCAGGTTTATAAACCAGGCGATTTTGGATTTCACTGACATCCGATGTGAACTCTTCATCGACGTTGGGGCGGTCTGCAAATGTAATTAAGTAAAACTCATCGTCCGGATTGCTGGTTTTCAAAAAGGCTATCGCAGCATCTTTAGCCCTTCCAATCTTGTCACTCATGCTGCTGCTGACATCAAACAAGACACCAATGGACGTTGGAAGATCTTCATTACTGAAATGTGAGATCTTCTGCTCGATCTTGTCCTCAAATAGCAGGAAGTGTTCTTTCTCCAATCCTGTGACAAACCGGTTATTGGGATCCGTCACAGTGGCATTAACCAGCACGAGATCGACATCTACCTTTAAAGAAGATGCGCCGCTCTTGCCGTTAGTCTGAGGACGTGAGGAGGTTGGGGAATCTTGGGCTCGAAAAAGGAAGGCATTTCCTATAAGCAACGTCCATAGAGCAATCGCTAATTTGGCTGACAGACGTCGATTTCTTGATCTGTCATCACCCTTTTTGTTTGTCATAAAGCACCCCCGACAAAGGAAGGGCCTTGTAGTGTTATCAACGGTTAGAGGTTGGGCGACTTCTAACACTTCAAAGTATAGACAAAAAGAAAATGCCTGGCAATAAGTTTAGTTACCTGCGGATAGATTCTATCGCACTCAAATGTCATAGCAGTGTCTCTCACTTTTTGCGAGATGAGTCATCTCGCCAGGGTCTTTAGAATTTGGACAAAAAACAGATGTCTTTCGTCCAGTCGAGAAAATTCTTGGTCGTCCGATTAAGAAAAATCTTGATATTCGAAACAATTTGAACAAAGATGAACGAGAAGCTGATTGGTACTCTAAGTTTAGCTGAGAGGTAGAGAGTAACTGTGGGCGTTATACGTCTAGCCCACTTTATCGATGATTGAACTGAAGGCCATTGCCATCATTCCCGCCAGATTTGGCTCTACGCGATTCCCTGGAAAGCCTCTCGCTAAAATATCCCAAAAACCGATGATACAACATGTCTATGAGAGAGTTTCTCAGGCCAGGTGCGTGAGTGACGTTATCGTAGCGACTGATGATTTCAGGATTTTGGACGCAGTGAAGGCCTTTGGAGGCAAGGTCTGCATGACCTCCGAGAATCATCGCTCCGGCACCGATCGAGTTGCAGAAGTCGCCGGAAAATCCAATGCGGAAATCATTGTGAATGTCCAAGGGGACGAGCCCTTGATTGATCCTGGCTGCATTGACGCGGCAGTTGCACCTTTTTACTCTGATCCAGAACTGATGATTTCAACCCTGAAATCTTTGGAAGGCGCCGGAGAAGATCTCTGCAATCCCAATGTGGTCAAGGTAGTGACGGACCAGCAGGGGTACGCGCTTTATTTTTCCCGTTCCCCAATCCCCTTTCATCAGAGCAACTCCTCCAATTTCGCTGCCGAACCCTTTTTCAAGCATATTGGATTATATGTTTATCGTAAGAGGTTCCTGGAGCTATTACCCGGTTTGAACCCATCCAGCCTGGAAAAGGCAGAAGGGCTAGAGCAACTTCGTTTTCTGAAGAATGGTTATAAGATCAAAGTTGTTAATTATGATTACCAGTCCAGGGCCGTGGACACGCCCGAAGACTTGGAGCGGTTGAATGAATTCCTCGCGATGCAGTCTAAAGGGTAGCGAGGTCTGCCGAATATCGGTCGCTCAAACCCGGTACGGCCCTTTGGCAGAGTGAGGCTGAGTGACAGATTGAGTCGTGATTTGAGGTTATTAGAAAAGGAGCAATCATGGCGAGCAAATTTATCTTCGTAACCGGGGGAGTGGTTTCATCCCTTGGTAAAGGACTGGCGGCGGCATCCATCGGGAGACTGTTGGAAAGCAGGGGGTATCGGGTCACCTTACAAAAATTTGATCCTTATCTCAACGTTGATCCAGGTACGATGAGTCCCTATCAGCACGGTGAGGTTTTTGTCACAGATGATGGAGCCGAGACGGATCTCGACTTGGGTCACTACGAACGGTTTACCAACGCCCGACTGACGCGTGATCACAATCTGACCACCGGTCGTATTTACGAGTCGATCATACAAAAAGAGCGTAGGGGTGACTATCTGGGTAAGACGGTACAAGTGATTCCTCATGTGACCAACGAAATCAAGGCGGCCATTAAGAAGATTAGTGGGGACACGGATCTGACCATCGTTGAAATTGGGGGGACCGTGGGTGACATCGAGTCGCTTCCCTTCCTGGAGGCCATTCGCCAGTTGCGGCAGGACGTGGGCCGGGAAAATTCCTTGTTTGTCCATTTGACTCTGGTACCCTTTATCAATGCGGCAGGCGAATTGAAAACCAAGCCTACCCAACATAGTGTGAAAGAGTTGCGGGCTATCGGCATTCAGCCCGACGTTTTGCTTTGCAGAACCGATCGTTTTCTTTCCAAGGAGATGAAGGCCAAGATTGCCTTATTTTGTTCGGTGGCAGAGGATGCGGTGATTACCGCCAAGGATGTGAGTTCGATTTATGAAGTCCCGTTGATTCTGGCTGCGGATGATTTGGACCTGATTATCCTAAAGCAGCTCAATCTTCCTTACCGCGAATCTGACTTAACCCATTGGCATGAGCTGGTCGAGCGCATCAAACATCCCGCCGACGACGTGGAAATTGGCATTGTGGGCAAGTATGTCGAATTTGAAGAATCGTACAAGAGTTTGAAAGAAGCTCTCATTCACGCCGGACTCTTCCACCATCTGAGGACTGTGATTCATTGGATTGAAGCGGAAGGCGTGGAAGGAGAGAATTGGAAGGAACAATTGCGGAGTTTTGATGGCATCCTGGTTCCGGGCGGTTTCGGGAAGCGTGGCATTGAGGGTATGATCAAAGCCATCTCCTATTCCCGGGAGGAGAGGGTCCCCTTTTTTGGAATTTGCCTGGGGATGCAATGCAGCGTCATTGAGTACGCGCGCAATGTATGCGGATTAACGGATGCGGATAGCTCAGAGTTCAATCCCGCCACGCCACATCGGGTCATCTACAAGCTCAGAGAATTGCGGGGCATCGATGACCTGGGAGGCACCATGCGGCTCGGTGCCTATCCCTGTATGCTCTCTCCGGGTTCCCATACTTTCCGGGCTTACGGCCAAACCGAAATTTCCGAACGGCATCGTCATCGCTACGAGTTTAACAGAGAGTATGAAGAAACTCTGGTGGCCCACGGATTGAAAATTGTAGGGGTCTCGCCGGATAATAACTTCGTCGAAGTGGTTGAGGTTGAGGGTCACCCCTGGTTTGTAGGTTGTCAGTTCCATCCCGAGTTTAAATCCAAGCCTCTCACCTCGCAACCTTTGTTCAAAGCTTTTATCCAGGCGGCCTATGTCCATCGCGGGCAAAAGGTGGGGAGCCGGAAGTTAAAATCGGAGATCGTCAAACCAGCAGAAAACGCCGTTCGGTCGCTTGGTCTTCGTGAAGCACCTGCAAGGCCCGAGCCTCAGACCCTAAAAGCATCCTTATAATATAATGTCTGGCATTTCGTATTTCATTCAATGCCTGCTCTCACTCCTGCTCTTGCCCGGCTTTCGCTCGGCTAAACGAGTAAGAGCACAAGCAAAGAGCAAGATAGTCCCCTCCTCTGGAGGAGTGCAGGGGTGGGTTGTCCCGAACCGGAGGGACCCACGCCGAGGGCTGACGCCTTCTGCCCCTCCCGAGAGGGGGTTTGCAGATGATGTCTGGGCAAACAATCGGCACGGAGAACGAAAGCATTCGTAATGCGTATTTATGAAATCGAGTACTCGGTCTCAGCAGTTCAGCATTGGGAACATCAGAGTGGGCGGGGAGAATTCACTTTTCTTGATTGCGGGTCCTTGTGTCATCGAAAGCCCGGACCACTGCCAGTTCATGGCTCGGCGGCTTAAGGTGATTACCCTTAGGCTACAGGTTCCCTTCATTTTTAAAGCGTCGTTCGACAAGGCCAACCGTACCTCGCTTTCCTCATATCGGGGTCCGGGAATGAAAGAAGGCCTCTCCATCTTGAAATCCGTTCGGGAGGATCTGGGTATTCCCGTTCTAACGGATGTTCACGAGACCGGGCAAATTGAACCCGCCGCCCAGTCGGTTGACTGCCTCCAGATTCCAGCGTTTTTGTCCCGACAGACCGACCTGCTGTTAGCTGCTGGAAAAAGCGGCTGCGCCGTGAATATCAAAAAAGGGCAATTCCTTGCACCCTGGGACATGCAACACGCCGTGAGTAAGGTTGCCAGCACGGGTTGTCAGAAAATCCTGGTCACGGAACGAGGAACTTCCTTTGGCTATAATAATCTTGTCGTTGACATGAGATCCCTGGTGCTTCTGCGAACTTTGAACGTTCCGGTAGTTTACGATGTCACGCACAGCCTGCAATTGCCGGGAGGACAGGGGACAGCCTCCGGAGGTCAGCCTCAATTCATTGAACCTTTGGCTCGAGCTGGAGTGGCTGCGGGTGTGGACGGCCTGTTTATGGAAGTCCACGATAATCCCGCTGCTGCGCTGAGCGACGGGCCTAATGCCTTGCCTCTCGATCGGCTTGAAGCACTATTAAAGCAGTTGGTTCAGATTAATGCAATTGTGCAAAATGACCAAAGACCGAACCATTAGCTTCAACTGCATTCCTAAAACCTCCCCGCTCTTCCTCGATTATCTGTACCATTTCTCCAAGGTTCAGCCCTTTTTTTCTTCTTGGTATTCGTTGGATTTTTTCAAAAGAGAGAACGTTTCGAGAACAAGTCATATGGGGCGGGCACGCGGACATTGGAAAATCTAGGAAGGCTCAAAGACAAGGATTGTTTTGCGGTGGTAACCGGTCAGCAAGTGGGGTTGTTCACGGGCCCTGCCTACACGATTTATAAGGCGCTTACGGCTGTTAAGCTCGCGGCTCATTACGCTTGCCGAGGGGTGAAGGCGGTCCCTATATTTTGGATGGCGACCGAAGACCACGATATCGCCGAGGTTGACCACTGTGCTTTGCTTGATGGAGATTCAGTTCCGTTGCACGTTCAGTATGAGACGGGCCCTCAGGATTCACACAAGCCAGTCGGCAAGGTCGTTTTTTCCAGTTCGATCGAACCTCCCTTGGCTCGTTTTTTGGAAGCGCTACCGAATTCAGAATTTAAACAAGAGATCGCGCCTAAGTTGGCTGATTCCTATAAGCCTGGAAATACTTTTGGCTCCGCGTTTGGGCAAATGATGTCCTATCTCTTTTCGAATTATGGACTGATTCTGATCGATCCACAGGATGAACGGCTCAAGCACCTGGGTAAGCCGGTTTTCGAACGTGTCTTGCTTAGCAGTCAGGAATGCCACACCTTGCTGGCAGACCGTAACCGGCGGCTGATTGCTTCAGGATATCATGCCCAGGTTCTGGTAGAAGAAGACGCAACGCTGCTTTTTCTGGAGGAGAACGCAAGGCGCAAAGCGCTGGTGCGGGAAAACGGCCAGCTGAAGACCAAAGGCTCGGACCAGCATTTCACCATCGAAGAACTGAGCTTACTGATCCGGCAGTCTCCTCAGAAACTGAGCCCTAATGTTCTTTTGCGGCCTGTCATTCAAGACTTCCTGCTTCCAACGCTTGCCTATGTCGCGGGCCCCTCAGAAATTGCCTACCTCGCTCAAGTGGCCCCACTCTACGAAGTTCTGGGCAAGAAAATGCCAATTATTTTTCCACGCTCCAGTTTTTCTATTATTGAGAAGAAGATCAGCAAGGTGCTGGAGCGCTATCAACTGCGCTTTTGTGACCTCTTTCAGGGTAGCGAAGCGGTCATGAAAATGATTATCGAGAAGACCCTGGATCAAACAGTGGCTCAGAAGTTTGAGCAGATTGAAGAAGAGTTCAAGCGGAGGTTGGGTGAACTGGAGATGCCTTTGAAAAAAGTGGACCAGACCTTGGTAGACGCCTTGAAAACAACCCAGCAAAAGGTTCAATACCAGATTGCCCACCTTCGTACCAAGCTCGTTCATGCTGAAGCCAAGCACAATGAAATCGTCACCAGGCAAGTCGAGAAAACTCTCGCCATTCTTTATCCGCTGAAATCACTCCAGGAGCGACAAATAAATATTTTTTACTTTCTTTCCCGTTACGGGATGGATTTTCTAGCACAATTATACGAGGAAATTGATCTGTCCGACCCTGACCATCGTCTACTTTACTTTTAGCCCTTTATATTTGGATCGAAACGAGAATTTTGTTCTCGTTTATGGAGTCGCCGTCGTTCTCGTCCTTGTCGTGTTCGGCCTTTGATTGCGAGGACGAGTAGGGATGAGCATGAGCACTAAGCGCCAGGATATCAGGGCCGAGCCCTTGGTTAGTTCGTACGTTCGCACCGCACTTTAAGGAATTCGCTAGCATCAACGACCGCTTCCGTAGAGTCGTGGCGTCGATTGACTCCAAGAAACTATTTGCACCCCCATTCCATAAATTGTAAGATAGGCAGTATCCAGTGAGATGTGGAGGCGGACAGTCCTGAAGACCATCTCATTAAAATGGGAGAAGGCCCTAAATCCTTGGAGGTGTTCTATGGACGACCAGATCAAAAACGCTGGAGCTTCAGGTTCTGTCCATACCGCTTCGAACCGTCCCCGTCCAGAGATCAGCAAAGAGACGATTATCGAGTTTGAAAAGCGCAATACCAAAGTCTTGGTCGCGGATGATGACGATGGGGTTCGTTCGCTCATTATCGAAATTCTCCGCGAAGAACAAATCCCCATTACCGAATGCGCTAGCGGTCATGAAGCCTTGGACTGGATCAAACGAGAAGATTTCGGCATGATTATTACGGACATCATGCTGCGGGATTTCGATGGAATGGGGTTGTTAAAGGCTGCCAAGGTCATCAATCCGGATAGCGATGTCATTATTGTCACGGGTTATCCCACAGTAGAAACCGCTGTCACCGCAATGCGCTTTGGGGCGGCTGAATATTTTACCAAACCTTTCTCTGTAGAACAGCTCCGAAAGGCTGTCAACCGTTTGGTGGAAAAACGAATCCTGGAGCGAAAGCTCAAGGTCGAAAGACACCAAATGGAAATCCAACGCTTTGATACAGAAACAGGACTATTTACTAATCGGTACTTTCATCTTTTGCTATCCCATGAGCTCACCCGCTCCAATCGATTCAAACACGTCTGCAGCTTGCTCCTCACCCAAATCAATGGGTTAAAGTCCTTACAAGAATCTGAATTCAATCAGGCCACCCTGAACGGAGATAGCTTGATGAAGAACGTCTCCAGGCTGTTTCGCGCTTGTTGTCGCCAGATTGATTTTATTGCGCGCTATTCCTACGATGAGTTTGCCTTCATATTACCTGAGACTG
>QHZQ01000117.1 GCA_003224725.1 Acidobacteriota bacterium
CTAATTTCCGCCACTAGCAAGGTATTAGATTGGCGTAACGCGAACAGTCCAGTATCCATTGGGGAGACTGACAGGATGAAGTTTGACAAAACGATCAGGGCAATAGATGGGGGCAGTTTTTTCCGGCTATACCATCGCAGAAGCCGATAAAGCAGCGAGGGCGAGCCGTGTCAGTTCACTCTGCAGAAATCCAGATATAACTTCGATTCCACAAACTGGAAGGAGAACTCATGCAGCACGATTCCACAGAAGCAACTCGGGCTGGCTTCGGGCGACGTAAACTCATCAAGGCGGGCTTGGCCGGTGCCTTATCTGTCATGGGCGGGTTATCCTCCAGCAAAACCGGCCTGAGTCAACAGAAAGCGCAAGATAAGGGGAAAGGGAAGCCGAAACATCGCGTCATTGATATTCACTGTCATCCTCGCTGGATCGGCTATAACGGCGCGCGCATGATAGAGGACATGGATGCGGCCGGCATCGAACGCGCCTGGCTGCTGAGCTGGGAGATACCGGAACGCGAGATGGATACGGGGTACTATGGGAGCCTGAGTCCAACCGGAATTGGAATCACCTTCCATGATGTGATCGATGTCGCGGAACGTTATCCCAACCGGTTCATTCCTGGGACAACGGTTGATCCCCGCGATCCCTACGCCCACCAGAAGCTGAAAGCCGCCGTTGACATTCATCGAGTTCGTGTTTTTGGAGAGTTTAAGCTTCGCATGCGTTATGACGATCCCGATGCGATCCGGCTCTTTCACTATTGTGGTGAGCTGGGCTTGCCGGTAATTTTCCATTTGGACGTGACCTTCCCTCGCCACGGTGTTCCCAGTTCCCGCCAGTGGTGGTATGGAGGCGGCCTGGAGAATATGGAGGCACCGCTCCGTCGGTGTCCACAGACAGAGTTCCTGGGCCATGCACCTGGCTTTTGGCGAGAAATCTCAGCCGACGCTGACGAAGAGCCCTTGGGTTACCCTAAAGGCAAGCCCATTGTAGGTCGAGGTCGGCTGCTGCAATTTCTTGATCAGTTTCCCAACTTGAATTGTGATCTGTCGGCTGGCTCGGGGTATACCGCGCTGTCGAGAGATCTGGAGTTCAGTCGCAGGTTTCTCATTGACTACCAGGACCGAATGTTTTTCGGTCGGGATCAGTTCGGCAGTGACCTCTACGACCTCCTCAATTCGCTGAACTTGCCCGGCGACGTCCTCGCCAAAATCCTGAGCGGTAATGCGCTACGCCTGGTGCCTGCGTAAGACATTGGCCCTAGCTTAGCTAGTTTCTGTCGCGAAACGCTCCAGGTGGAGCGGGCGCTCCTGCGCACGCTTTTTGAACGCGCGACGGAGCGCGCGTTCCACCCGAAGAAAGCCCTGGAGCCTGCAGGCAATCTTACTCCAGGAACTCTATCTTTGCATGAATGGCCATCGGACCTGCTGCTTGAGCTGGGTGTAGATCGCGGCCAGCCCACCGGGGCACCAGATCATGACCAGAATGAGAAGCACTCCGTAAATCACCAGGCGAAGTTCCATCAGAGGCTTCAGGTATTCGAACAAAGGAACAAAGATGAAAGCCGCCACCAGTCCTCCCCACAGACTCCCCCGTCCACCAATATAGGCCAAGGCAAGGACTTCGACGGTCTGCCTGGAGTGCATGACATCCGGTGTGAGTATCCCAAGAAAGTGTGCGTAAAATCCCCCCAGCAGTCCGGCGAAGGCGCAGGAAAGAGTGAAATTGATCACTCGATACTTGGTCGGATTAACCCCCGAGGCCCTGGCCGACTCGAGGTTCTGGCCAATGGCGCGGAATGCCAGCCCGACTCGGGAGCTGCCTGTCCACCGCAGTGAAACAAAGGTCAGAAAGGTCACCCCAAAGATGATGTAGAAATACGGACGCCGTGCGGCCGTCTCCAGAAAGAGAGGTACATTGAGGCCTCGGTAACCTCGAGTCAATCCCGAAAGACTGGCTGTCAGGGACAATAAAGTCAGCCCCACAAACCAGGTCATGACGGCAGCATAAATACCTTGGAGACGCAAAGTCAGAACCCCGCTGAAGAAACCCAGGGCGGCCGAGGCAACTGCACCGCCCAGCGGACCCAACCAGGGACTTATCCCCCAGTGAAGGACGAGTAAGGCTGAGGTATAGGCGCCGGCGCCCACAAAGGCTGAAAATCCGAAATTGATTACATTGATAAACCCGGCCGTAAAGTCGAAAGCCATGGCCTGGGATCCCAGGAGCAGGCTGGAAATCAAGAGCTGAAGCAGGTATTCGTCTTGGACCCAGAGAGGCAAAACGCTCAGAACCGCCAGTAGAAATAGGCTGAGCGGTGACAACACGACCCACCGATGGCTTCCACCTGTGCTCATAACTCGATTATTGGCATCAGGCTTTCGAAAGGCTGATGCCCCGATTCCCGAACAGCCCGGCAGGCTTCAACAGCAAGATGAGTATGAGGATCGACAGGCTTATGACATCTTGCCATCCTGAACCAAACGCATAGTAGGAGAAGGTCTCCAGCAGTCCCACGAGGAAGCCGCCGGGGATCGCACCTGCCATGTTTCCGAGACCCACCAGGACCACCACATACCAGGACTTGTAGAGAGGCGCCAGACCCACGCTCGGATAGGCGGGGTTGAGAGAAAGCAGGCTGGCCCCAGCAATGGCGGCCATCAGGGAGCTTAGGCCGAAGGTGATGGTATGAATCTGGTCGAGATCAATACCCACCAGGAGAGCCCCGGTCTCGTCTTGGGCGACAGCGCGTATGGCCTTGCCTGTTCGGGTAAAATCCAGGAACCACCAGAGTACAGCAATGCAGAAAATCGCGACAATAAAGCTGATCGCTCGATCCAACGAGATGTGCATTCCAGAGCCCAGTTGAATAGCTCCCTGCCAGTATTGCGTAATGCCTCGATATTGACCTCCCCACACGGCTAGAGCTGCATTTTGCATGACAAAGGAGAGGCCAACGGTAACCAGAAAGGTATTAAGTACCCATTCCTCCGGATGACGTCGACGCAAAGGGTAAAAGACAAGCTTCTCTACCAGCACGCCGGCCAATAAACCCATCGACGCCGCGCTAAGGATGGCCATGAACGCAGGGAAATGAAAGACGGCGAAGGCAAAATAGGCGGTGTAAGCTCCGAGCATATAAAACTCACCATGGGCAAAGTGAGGAATGTTCATCACACCGAACACCAGGGACAAGCCCACAGCCATTAGGGCATACATACCACCCCTAAAAATGCCAGTGACAAACAAATCCCATAGGGCGGTTGGTCCCAACAAGGAAGTTCCTCCTACCTCAATTCAATTCACGCAAATACGCTGACATGTCTGCCAGCGCAATTGCAGACTATGCGCAAAAATGCCTTCTTGCTCTTGCTCGTGCTCTTACTCGATTCATCGCCACACAGGGCGAGCAAGAGTATGAGTACGAGCACGAAATAGGTCACCGCACTTCTGAAGGGTAGCACTTAGGGCGAGGCATCGTGCCTTCACTCAAGTAACAATAACCTCAATCATCACCGCTGCCCAGATAGGTCTTGCACACATGATCGTCCTTCATCAATTCCTTACTTCTGCCTTCCATCACTATCCGTCCCTGTTCCAGGACATAGCTGCGGTCACTGATCTGAAGTGTGGTGTGGACGTTTTGCTCCACCAGCAAGATGGTGAGACCTGCGAGTTTCAGTTTGCTAAGGGTATCGAAAACCGTTGTTGCCATTTTCGGTGCGAGGCCGAGCGAAGGCTCATCCACCAAGAGCAGTTCTGGCTGTGACATCAATCCCCGGCCCAGCGCTAGCATTCTCCGCTCCCCGCCGCTCAAGCTGCCAGCCAACTGTTTTCGCCGCCGAGCCAGAGCCGGGAAGGTGTCACAAACGAAAGCCAGGCTTCCTTTAGTTCTTCCAGGATCACGAATGCCATAAGCGCCCAGCAGGAGGTTCTCCATCACTGACATGGCGGGAAAAAGATGAAGGTTTTCTGGAACGAAGCTGATCCTCATGCGGCTGATCTCATGGGCTGGCAGCCCATCAATTCGGTGATCCATGAAATCAATCTGGCCGGCTTTAGGTTTCAGCAACCCCGCAATCGTTCGCAATGTGGTCGTTTTGCCCGCGCCGTTGCGCCCCAGTAATGCGACCATCTCACCCTTCAATACCTTCAGGGAAACGTCCCACAGTATCTGAAGGTGATTATAGCCGGATTCTAATTGTGTAACCGTTAGCAAGGGTCCTGCCTTCAGCACTTATTCGAGAGGAGTGGCGAAAGGTACAGCACCTAGGGAGGAGGATGGAGGATAGAGGATCGAATAAAAAAGAAGACGCAATCCGCAATCTTCGACCTCGATCGTCTGTCGGCAATCCTCTATCCTCGATCTTCGATCTTCGATCCTCGGTTTGATGGAGGATGGACGAATCGCGGATCGAATAAACCAAAAATACGCAATCCTCCACCTTCTATCCTCCATCTTCGATCCTCGATTTATCTTACCGAGCCTCACAGCAGGTAATTTTCACCCAGGTAGGCGTCAGCCACACGCTTATCCTGGCAGATCTCTTCAGGTGTCCCCTCCGCAATTTTCTCCCCATAGTGAAGGACGACTATTTTGTCGCAGAGCCGAAGGATCATCCGCATCAGATGTTCAACGACAATAATCGTAACTCCTCGCTCTCTCGTGTGCCGGATGACCCCCACCAAGTCGGCCAATTCAAGCGGGGTCAGACCAGCGGCGATCTCGTCCAGAAGTAGCAGGCTAGGGTTGCTGGCAAGAGCCCGGGCAAGATCCAGGCGTTTGAGCTGAACCGTGTTCAGATTTTCTGCCAGAGTGTTCTCGTCGATGGAAAACTGGACAAATCGCAAGGCAGACAAAGCCCGGTCCCGAGGAGGTTCCTGCTTCTGACTCCGATCTCCAAATATCGCAGCTACCATCACGTTTTCCAAGACAGTCATTTTGGAGAAGGGCCGCGAAATCTGAAAGGTTCGCGAAATGCCCTTCTGACAACGCCGATCTGAACTCAGTTTCGAGATCTCTTTACCCTGGTAGCGAATGTAGCCATTATCTGGTCTGAGGCTTCCGGAGATGACATTTAAAAGAGTCGTTTTGCCAGCTCCGTTAGGACCAATGAGGCCAAGGATTTGACCTTCATCTAGATTCAGAGAGATATCCTTTAGGGCGACCAGTCCTCCAAAGCGTTTGCTGATACCCTGAAGTTCCAAGATCAATTGTCTCAGCCTCTCGGCTCAAAGCAAGCTATATATAAACCTGAAAACAGAGGTTCAATGACCGCAGAGACGCGGAACGCAGAGAGAACCCTATAGGAGACATCCATGCCGCTGGGCGCCTCGTTTGATGAAAATTATTCCCCGCCAATGAAGGGAAGGTGCGAAAGAATTAGCCATCGAGGGAGCGGGCGCCACCCCCTCACCCCTGGCCCCTCTCCCCGTTGGGCGAGGGGAAAGTAAACATTAAATTTAACTCCCTCGCCCCCTCTGGGGGAGAGGGTGCCCGAAGGGCGGGTGAGGGGTCGTTCGAATTTTCTCACACCTTCAGGAGTGCAGGGGTGACGGCTTTCGTTTCACGCACCAGTTGATAAAGATGTGGTCACCGATATCGGGACAAAGCAATCTAGTTTCCTTGGATTCATGATTGCTGTGAGGACAACTCTCCGCGTCTCTGCGGTGACTCTTAGTGCCGTTTCTAGGATAAATGAAACCCACTTATGGAAGAATGTTCTGATTGTTCTTAGCCAGGTGGCTGTAAGGTTCTCTCACGCCACTCCTGTGGCCAGATGATACTACCCTTTCCATTCGAGTATTGAACGACTGGAAACATATAATATCCCTGTCCCACTTTTGGATCGGGAATGGTTTCAGGACTGAATTCATACCTTGGCATAATGATTCCGTCGGTATAACTAAATTGACCAGTCCACAATCTCTCTTTGCAAAAGCGGTACAGCTTCTCCCGGTTAAGTTCACCGAATTGGCTGAGGGCTGCCTTGCTTAGCTTAATGAAGAAATTGGCTGAATCATAAGCCAGGCCAGCAGAAGAAGGACTGGGGGGCTCATGCCATTGCCGGACGTAGGCATCACGAAATGCTTTGGCCTCAGTCCTAGTCCAAAGCGGATTTTGGTCAATGACCCCATTGGAAGCATTGCCGGTCAATTCATACCACTCTCCGACCCAGCCCAGACCGTCAGCCACGATAACGCTCTGCAAACCCACCTCACGTGCTTGTTTGATGAATGCGGAGAGGGTCGGCGGTGCTGTTGAGGTGCCGACGATGAGCTTTACATCCAGGTTTCTGAACTTTTGCAGGACAGGATAAAAGTCTGTCTCGCTGAGTGCGAAATATTCTTCCGCCAGCACCCTCCAGCTCCTACCTTCAAACTGGTGGCGAAAAGCGGTGCCCAGACTGCGGCCCCAGTCAGTGTCTTCACCGTAGATCGCCATCCTCTTGTCACCCGGATTCCACCGCCCCATCTGAATGGCATCCTCCAAAGCTTCAACGTAGGCAGTGCTCAGCTTCGCAGGGACGGGCCAAATCTTGGCCATCCAGTAACCATATTTTTCCGGGTCAGAGCGGAACTTCTCATTGACAACCTCCGTGGCACCACTCCCGAAAAAGTGAGGCACCTTATACTTGGCCGCCACCTCCATGCAGGCCACGGCCACGGAACTATGCCAATTGAGAAGACCTGCCTCGATGCCTTTGCGAATGACAGCTTCCTCATAGGCCCGGCTCGCCTTGACCGGGTCAGACTGCTCGTCGATCCAAACCAATTCAACTTTGTAGTCACCAAGCTGGTAACCAATTCTTTCGAAAGCCATAGTGGCAGCATGTCGAAACTCTTGACCTGTCCGTGCCGCAGGACCCGTAAAGGGTCCAAGAATACCCAACCGAAACACTTTCTGCCCAGATCCGCTCTGCGCATGGGCTGGCATTCCTGAAGGGGTGTTTGAGTTTTGCTGACAGGCCCCAAAGGCCAAGATCGATCCCAGCAGAAGGAGTTTAGCTTGCGGCGGCAACAGACTATTGAACTTGCCTGGCATCTTCGTGTCTCTGAAATAGCTTGCCAATTGGCTGCATCGACCCTGTCACCAGGCCATATTCCTGTGCCGCGTCCTTGAGCCAAAGAGCGAGGTATTCGGCAAAGCTACGACGTACTACTAGATCGAATGATGGCGAGTGATCCTGTTGCCGGATGAGTACTGTGGCCTTGGCAATATGAGTCTGGGCACAACATCCTGGATAGAAATGACGAGGGTGAAGATCTAAGCTGCAGCCTTTGGCCAGTACGTCACGGGCCTGATTGCCCCGAATATTGATGACCGTCTGACCACTGCTGATATCAATGATGGCAAAGAATAGATTGCCCAGGGAGTTGCGCAGGGCCTGGGCGATTCCAGCTTCTCGGTCCGGCGGGGTCAGCAGCAACCATTCATCCGGCCCGAGCCAGAGAGCGGTCAGTTCGCGGCTCTCCGCCACCGTGTTCGGTTTCAAAGGCAAGGCGAATCCCAGCACCCTCTCCACGCCTTGGAGAAAGGCTAAGTCGGCTGGGTTGCCGCGCAAATTAAGATGGCCAAGAAAGGGACGTTCGCACAGTTGAACACCGATCCTTTCATTCTGACTCTTGCCAGGCTCGGCGCCGTTGAATTGCACCAAAGGAGACTCCCGGCGAAGTCTGAAGGCACTCCTGTTGACGGAATCGCTGTCGGTGCTCCCGCCCTCAATCCTTTGTCGGGCCCCTTCAGGGTCGTAGAACACTGGCTTTGCAATGACCGCGCGAACCGTTCGGCCGTCCGCGTGTGAGACGTACACCGTTTGGCCGATGCGGGTGTGGCCACCTTTGACAACCGCTAAGGCGATCGAGCGGCCCAAGCACGCGCTAAAATAACTGGATGTGACATGACCCATCATCTCCATCGGGAGTGGGGCCGAGGGGTCGACAACGATTTGACCTCCCTCAGGCAACACCTCAGTCGGCGTCTCGGCCAGCAATCCCACCAATTGTTTGCGGTCTTTGCGCAGCGAATCCGGTCGAGACAGCGAGCGCTTACCTAGGAAGTCTTTATGCTTGGACATGATCCAATCCATGCCCAGGTCTACAGGGGTAACCGAACCATCCGTGTCCTGGCCGGCGATGATGTAGCCCTTTTCAGCCCGTAGGACGTGCATGGTTTCGGTACCGTATGGGGTGATGTCGTATTTCTTCCCCGTCTCCATCAAAGCATCCCACACCGCTCGAGCATAATTGGCGGGGATGTTGATTTCGTAGGCCCGCTCTCCGCTGAAGCTGATGCGAAAAACCCGCGCCGGTGCGCCTGCCACCGTGCCCTCACGGAAGGACATGAAAGGGAAAGCCTGGCTTGAAAAGTCGATATCGTCGCACAGCTCGGTAATCAGCCTACGGCTATTGGGTCCGGCAACGGAGAGGGTTGCCCAGTGATCTGTGACCGAGGTTAAGTAAACCTTGAGATCCGGCCATTCTGTCTGCAACCAGCGCTCCAACCAGGCCATCACACGCGACGCCCCACCGGTGGTGGTGGTCAACACGAAATGGTTCTGGCTGAACCGGGCGGTGACGCCGTCGTCCATGACCATGCCGTCCTCGCCCAGCATAAACCCGTAACTACAGCGGCCGATCGCGAGCTTAATCCTGTCGTTGGTATACACTCGGTTGAGAAACTCCGCGGCATCTGGACCCTGTACATCAATTTTGCCGAGCGTGGACGCATCCAGAATACCCACGCTGCTGCGGGTTGCGAGGCACTCGCGATTCACCGTATCGTGCATCGTCTCACCCCGACGTGGGTAGTACCAGGGGCGCTTCCATTGGCCTACGTTCTCGAACTTCGCGCCGGCTTCTTCGTGCCATTGGTGCATGGCCGTCTTCCGCACCGGGTCGAAAAGCTGCCCAATGTCACGGCTAGCCAGAGCACCGAAACTGACGGGCGTGTATGCCGGCCGATACTTGGTGGTGCCAACGGAAGGAATGTCCTTACCCAAGGTCTTGGCCAGGATTCCCATTCCGTTGATGCTGGAAAGCTTGCCCTGATCGGTGCCCATCGCAAGGGTCGTATAGCGCTTGACCAGTTCGATCGACTCATAGCCCTCGCGGACGGCCAGTAAGAGGTCCGCCGCGGACACATCCGCTTGCAGGTCTACGAACTGCTTGTGCTCGCGCGAAATGGAAGCCCGTGACGGTACCACCCACATCGGTAGGAGGGGTTCTTCGGCAATCATGGCGGTCGTAGGTACCCGTCCAGTGAATTTGCCATTACCAAATCCGGCGGAGTGGGCAGCCTCGGCGCCTGCGACGAACCCCTCGAACAAGCATTCATTGAGCGTGAAGCGGCCATTGCAGGAACCTGCCGAGCGCTCTGGCTGTACCGACTGGCCAGGTACAAAACAGGCCTTGTCGTGGTCCCAGCGTGCCTTACCACCGGACTGGCAATGCAGATGCACCGTCGGAGTCCAGCCGCCGGAGACGGCGACCAGGTCACAGGCTATTCTGCGGGCCTTACCCTCGACACTGTCTCCGGAGGTGTCGAGGGGCATGATTTCAACGCCCTTCACCCGTTTCTTACCTTGCACGCCAACGACGACGTGTGCACCGATAACCTCGATACCCTTTTGCCGCACTTGCTCTGGCAGAGCACCACTGGGATCCGGTCGAGCGTCCACCACGCCCGCCACCGAAATGCCGGCATCAGCAAGGTCCAACGCCGTCTGATAGGCGTTGTCATTGTTGGTGAACACCAACGTCTGC
>QHZQ01000118.1 GCA_003224725.1 Acidobacteriota bacterium
ACCAGTTGAACGCCTTTGCCTCCGAAGTCAGCCGCGTGGCCCGCGAAGTAGGCACCGAAGGCCGGTTGGGCGGCCAGGCCGCTGTGCCGGGCGTGGCCGGCACTTGGAAGGACTTGACCGACAACGTCAACTCCATGGCCAGCAACCTCACCAACCAGGTGCGCAACATTGCCGAAGTCACCATTGCCGTGGCCAACGGCGACCTCTCCCGAAAGATCACGGTGGACGTGCGTGGCGAGATTCTTCAGCTCAAGGAGACCATCAACACCATGGTTGAACAGCTCCGCTCGTTCGCCTCGGAAGTGACGCGCGTGGCCCGCGAAGTGGGTACCGAAGGCCGGCTGGGTGTGCAGGCCGTGGTGCCGGGCGTGGCCGGCACCTGGAAGGATTTGACCGACTCAGTCAACGCGATGGGCACCAACCTGACCGCACAAGTCCGCAACATTGCCGAAGTAACGACCGCCGTGGCCCGCGGTGACCTCTCGCGCAAGATCATGGTGGACGTCAAGGGCGAGATTCTCGAACTGAAGAACACCATCAACACGATGGTAGACCAACTGAACGGCTTCGCCGCCGAAGTCACGCGCGTGGCCCGCGAGGTTGGCACCGACGGCAAACTCGGCGGTCAGGCTGCTGTGCCGGGGGTGGCTGGCACCTGGAAGGACCTAACCGACAACGTCAACGTCATGGCGGCCAACCTGACCGACCAGGTGCGTGGCATTGTAAGAGTCGTCACCGCCGTGGCTGACGGCAACCTGCGGCAAAAGCTGACGGTTGAAGCCAAGGGCGAAGTGGCGGCGCTGGCGGAAACCATTAACAACATGACGGACACGCTAGCCACTTTTGCCGAGCAGGTCACCAACGTGGCCCGCGAAGTGGGCGTGGAAGGCCGGCTCGGTGGCCAGGCCAACGTACCGGGGGCGTCGGGCACCTGGAAGGACCTGACTGGCAACGTCAATCTACTGGCCGCTAACCTTACCACGCAGGTCCGCGCCATCGCGGAAGTCGCCACCGCCGTCACCAAGGGCGACTTGACCCGCTCCATCCAGGTCGAGACCCGCGGCGAGGTCGCTGAACTCAAGGACAACATCAACACAATGATTGGCAACCTGCGCGTTACCACCGAGCGGAACCGGGAACAGGACTGGCTCAAGACCAACCTGGCCAGGTTCACCGGTATGTTGCAGGGCCAGCGCGACCTTTTCACCGTGGGCCAGATGCTCCTGTCCGAGCTGGCCCCGCTGGTCAATGCACAGAACGGAACGATTTATCAGATGGAGAGCGCCGACAGCGAGGCGCCTCTGAAGCTGCTGGCCAGTTACGCCCACAGCCAGCGCCAAAAGCAGTTGGAGCGTTTCGCGCTCGGCGAGAGCCTGGTGGGCCAATGCGCAGTGGAAAAGCAGCTCATTCTCCTGAACGACCCTCCTGGGGATTACATCCGAATCCACTCCAGCTTAGGCGAGGCCGGGCCGCGCAACATCGTCGTACTCCCCCTGCTCTTCGAGGGCCAGACTAAGGCGGTGATTGAACTGGCTTCCCTGCAGGAGTTCACGGCCACTCACCTGGCGTTCCTCGAGCAGTTGACCCAGAGCATCGGGGTCGTGCTCAACACGATCGAGGCGACGATGCGCACGGAAGGTTTGCTCACGCAATCCCAGCAACTCACTGCTGAGCTTCAGACCCGGCAGACGGAATTGCAGCAAACCAACGAAGAGCTGGCGCAAAAAGCCAAGCAGTTGGCCGAACAAAACGTCGAAGTCGAACGCAAGAACAAGGAAGTCGAACAGGCCCGTCGCGCCCTGGAGGAGAAGGCGGCCGAGCTGGCCCTGACCTCCAAGTACAAATCCGAGTTCCTGGCCAATATGTCACATGAGTTGCGCACACCACTGAACAGTATCCTCATCCTCGGCCAGCAACTGGCGGCCAACGCCGGAGGCAATCTCGCCTCTAAACAAGTCGAGTGGGCCAGGAACATCCACTCCGCCGGCTCGGAACTGCTGAATCTCATCAACGACATTCTCGACCTCTCCAAGATCGAGTCCGGCACGGTTACAGTAGAAGCCGAGGAGACGCCCTTTGCCGTTCTGGGTGACATCGTCGAGGGCGGGTTCCGGCATGTAGCCGAATCCAAGAATCTGCCCTTCCACATCGAGTTTGGGGCAGGCCTGCCGACCGCGCTCACGACCGACCGAAAACGATTGCATCAGATTCTGAAAAACCTCCTCTCCAACGCCTTCAAATTCACCGCCCAGGGCCACGTGGCTATGCGAGTGGCCCTGGTGTCGGATGGATGGAGCGCCGACCACCCGGTGCTCAACCGCGCGCCAGCAGTGGTCGCTTTTACAGTCAGCGACACGGGCATCGGCATTGCCCCGGAGAAACAGAAGACTATCTTCGAGGCCTTCCAACAGGCCGACGCAGGCACCAGCCGCAAATACGGCGGCACCGGGCTTGGCCTGGCCATCAGCCGCGAGCTGGCCACGCTGCTGGGCGGTGAGATCCGTTTGGTTAGCGTCGTGGGCAAGGGCAGCAGCTTCACTCTTTACTTGCCGCTGACTTACACGGGCCCGGCCGCCCCCAAAACCACACCCGCCATTAGCGGCACGGTCTCGACCACCTCGCCTGCCGCGCTAGCTGTGCTGCCGGTGGCTCACGAGGAAACCATCCCGGACGACCGTGAAAGCATTCATCCGGGTGACGCGACGCTGCTCATCGTGGAGGACGACCCGCATTATGCGCGCGTGCTGCTGGGGCTGGCCCGTGACAAAGGCTTCAAGGGCCTGGTGGCCCAGCGCGGAAATGTCGGCCTCGCCTTGGCGCGCCGATTCCGCCCCACGGCCATATCCCTGGATGTCTTCCTGCCCGACACGCTGGGCTGGACGGTGCTTAACAATCTGAAGATCGATCCCGCCACGCGGCATATTCCAGTCCAAATCATCACGCTCGCAGAGGAGCGGCAACACGGACTGGAACACGGGGCCTTCTCGTACCTCGTAAAACCAGCCACCACCGTGAGCCTGGAAGCCTGCCTGGATCGCCTCAAGAACTTTGCCGTGCCACGCACCAAACGACTCCTGGTGGTGGAAGACAACGACACCGAGCGCCAGACGGTGGTTGATCTGCTCGCCCATACGGATATCGAGATCACCGCCGTGGGAACCGGCGCCGAGGCGTTGGAGGCCTTGCTCGACCGGAGCTTCGACTGCGTCGTGCTCGACCTGCGGCTGCCCGACATGACCGGCTTCGAGCTGCTACACAAAATCCAGGAGGAACCCAATCTGCGCGAGCTTCCAGTCGTCGTGTTCACTGGCAAGGAGTTAAACAACGACGAGGAGGCCCGGCTTAAGCAGGTGGCCAAGAGTATCATTCTCAAAGATGTCCGGTCGCCCGAACGGCTGCTGGATGAAACGGCGCTGTTCCTACACCGCGTGGTGTCTGATTTGCCGGAAGCTCAGCAGCAGATCCTCGAGCGCCTGCACCGCTCCAACGAAATGCTGCGTGGCCGCAAGGTGCTGGTCGTGGACGACGATGCCCGCAACATCTTCGCCCTCACGACCGTGCTCGAGAATAACGAGATGGAGGTGTTGAGCGCCACCAATGGCCGCCAGACCATCGAGCTGATCCAGAACACTCCCGACCTGAGCGTGGTCTTGATGGACATCATGATGCCAGAGATGGACGGCTACCAGACCATTCGCGAAATCCGCAAGGAGCAGAAGTTCCGAGCACTGCCGATCGTGGCCCTGACGGCCAAGGCTATGAAAGGCGATCGAGAGAAATGCCTGCAGGCTGGTGCCTCGGATTACATCGCCAAACCGGTAAACACCGAGCAACTACTCTCGCTCTTGCGGGTCTGGCGGTATCGGTAGAAGTCATGCATGACTGTGGGATCTGTGAAAACACCCATCAACATCCTGCTGGTGGACGACGAGCCGAGGAACCTGACGGCCTTGGAAACCATTCTGGATTCCCCGGACTATCACCTGACGAAAGCTCAATCGGGGCAGGAGGCATTGCTGGCGCTGCTCGCCGGTAACTTTGCGCTTCTCGTGCTGGACATTCACATGCCCGGGATGAGCGGTCTGGAGTTGGCTCAGATCGTCAAAGAGCGCAAGAAGACCCAGCACATTCCCATCATCTTCCTCACCGCCCATTACTCTGAGGAGGAACATGTCCTCCAGGGCTACACAGCCGGCGCCGTGGATTACCTGACCAAGCCTGTGAATCCGGCGATTCTCCGATCCAAGGTGGCCGTGTTTGTGGACCTCTGCCGCAAGACCGCGCAGGAAGAATCCAACCGGGCCTTGCAGAAAGAAATCGCCGAGCGTCAGCAGGCCGAGGAGTCCTTGCGCGAAAAGACCGAGGCGCTGGAGAATGCTGCCGAAGGTATCTCCCGCCTCGATCTGCAAGGCCGTTACCTTAGCGTCAATCAGGCCTACGCGGCTCTGTGCGGTTACCCGCTACCGGAAATGATCGGCATGCAATGGCAGCGGACCGTGCATCCGGATGACCATGAGAAGCTGAAGGCCGCCTACGAGGAAATGCTCGCCCGGGACAAGGCCGAAGTCGAAGGGCGGGGTGTGCGCAAGGACGGTTCCCTCTTTTACCAACAGATCGTTTTAGTCAAAGCCCGGGATCGCCAGAGACAGTTCACTGGCTATTTCTGCTTCATGCGCGATATCACCGAACGGAAGCGGGCGGAGGAACAGACCAAGGCCTCACTCCATGAAAAGGAGGTGCTGTTAAAGGAAATTCATCACCGAGTGAAAAACAATATGCAAGTCATTTGCAGCCTCTTAAATCTTCAGTCCCGCTACACTCGCGATCGCAAAGCCTTGGATTTGTTTCGGGAAACCCAGAGCCGCATCCGCTCCATGGCCATGATCCACGAAAAGCTCTACCAAAACGAATCGCTGGCTCGCGTGGATTTTTCCGAATACCTCTCCAGCTTCAGCTCCCTGCTGCTCAGGACCTACGTCGCCAATTCCACAGCCGTCCGGCTGGCCACCTGCCTCGATCCGGTCGTTCTGGACCTTGATATCGCAGTTCCGTTGGGGCTGATTGTCAATGAGCTGGTTTCCAACAGCCTCAAATATGCCTATCCGGAAGGCCGCAGTGGCGTGGTGGAACTCGCCCTGCGCGCCGGTCCGGAGAACCAATACACCCTCAGCGTGCGCGACCAGGGAGTGGGACTGCCCGACGGTTTCGATTTGAACAAAAGCCAGACGCTCGGTCTGCATCTGGTCACCCAACTAACCGCTCAACTGCGGGCTTCGTTCTCAGTCAAATCCAGCGACCAGGGAACAGCATTTGAGCTGACCTTCCAGGGCCCGTCACCCAACCAAAGGAGATCGCCTGAAAATTAATAACAGGAATTGATTATGAAGCAACTGCGCATTTTGATTGTTGAGGACGGAGCCACCGTCGCTGTGCATCTACAGAGAGCCGGGCGGGCTGGAAAGTCGTCGGAGTGCCGGCCTCTGGAGAAAAACGCTGTCCGACTGGCTAACCTGGCAAGGACCCGTCCGGTGAGCGTTTGCTCAAATTAGAACTTTCTGAATACAGAGCGCCTGCGCTCCTCTTTGACCGCTCTTGGATTCTTGCGTCGCTCCTGAATCAAGCCCTGCTCAATGAGCACCGTGACCACATGGTCGTATTTGTCATCCAGCACTCGGACGATGTCGCCCATCGGCAGTCCATCATTTACAAAAAGATTACAGATGGTGATTTCGCGCTTCCGGACCGGATCTAACAGGGTGGTATTTCTCGGCTTAGTGAAGACCTTTTTCGTAACGTGGAACCCATCTCTTTCCAGATGCTCAGCCACCATAAAGCCACCTCCTTTTTCCCCGAGAAACATGAACTCTATCTCATCGGCTAACGGATTCTTTCTTTAGAAATTGACCTATTGATTGATGAATGACGAATTTCGCGCTCTTTGTAGAAGTAAGAAATTTTTTGGTTTCGGGCACGGGTTGAATGCCAACAAAACGTTGACAGGAACTCGGCATCTGAAATCACATTAGTAGTCCGTTGACACGAGTCAACTACGTTGGTGGTGACAGCCAAGCTCCACCGCGCCTGCCTACTAAGTCCCGTGCTCTACTTGACCGGGCTTGGAGGACTGCTTGCGTCGCTCGCGAATCAAGCCTTGCTCAATGAGCACTTTAACTACATGATCGTATTTCTCGTTTAACACCCGGACAATATCTCCCACCGGTACTCCATCATTAGCAAAAAGATTGCAGATGGTGATTTTGCGTTCCGTGACCGAGTCGAACAACTTTGCATTTAATGGATTGATAAAGACTTTCTTCCTTACTTGGAACCCATCTCTTTCCAGACTTTCCGACAATGCCATAAGTCATCTCCCGTTTCTAAAATACCTGCGACCTCCATATTGGGAGTGATCGGCAAGCGGACATCATCTCTGTAGTAATTTAACTGCTGTTAATCAGGGTGTATGCGTGGGATTCTCCGCCTCTTGGGGGACGGGAGTTAAAATTTGTAATACCTGTGGGGGACTTCCAAGGGAATTCCTCTCTGGATCAAGTTGATAGAAACTCTCATCAGAATTTCGCATCAGTGGCATGTGTTGACAACAGCAAATCTCTCATCATTAACAGCAACAGAACGAGGACTGAGGCGACACGTGATGGCTGTCTCAGTCCTCAGTTCAACACTTTTCGAGCCGTCAACAACGCCGAACCAGCCAGTCGAAAAGGAGAGCAGATCGTCTGCTGGAATTGTCCGTTGCGATCAATCGATGACCGAGTTGTGGAAGAGCAGATCATCTTTGGTGCTGACGATGCGAGTCCAGTACGGGGAGAAAGCTGGCTTCTGCGTGACCATGAATCGTTCAACGCTGCAGGGATCCACGTACCCGATCGCTCCTGCACCGGTGACAGATTTTTCCCGTTGCATCTATACGGCGAAAGGCTTAGTGGAAGGGCAAGAAGGATTGGCTGGGAGGCAGGTATTCGAACCCCGATTAGCAGATCCAGAGTCCTTATGGAGGATTGGTGTTAAATTACGACATTTCTTAAGGCCTTATGCTTTCAGTACGTCTCCCTTCCGTCAATTCATGACAGCTGCGACAGGTGTAATACCAGTTACACGGTTACAAGTCTAGTTACACCGCAAAGACCTACCAGACTTAGAAATCCAAAATTAAAATTTGACCAAGTGCAAGCGCCCCGTGGTTGAGACGAGGCGCCTACGGTTTGGTTTTGCTCTCAGCAAAAACCGCGCCTAGGGTCAAACCCTAAGTGCAGTTCAACTGTAATGCATTCCCGCAAAGCCGAGTAAAGGCTTTTTCAAACAGGAGGCTCGGCCAACCAGGGCGAGCAACGTCCCACCCTGACGACTCGCGACCATATGGGCAGGGCCTCCCGGCCAATCTCCAAAACAACACAAAAGTTCTCAACAATGATGGCCTCCCTGCCCGGCGGGATGTAAAAGGGGCGGGGGGCAGAGCCCCCGGCGAAGCCGCTACTGGGGGAGGTATTGAATGAATACCTCCACCGTTCTGAAGCCAAAGAGGTCAGCCCGCCGGGATGTAAAAGAAATTGCTCTTAGGCGATGCTAGGCTGCGGAATTGCCACGCGTTTAACGGCGGTGGCAGAGAAAGCAGGTCACACAGTGGGAAAGGCTCGCGGTTCGGGAGGTGTGCAAATACATAACTAAATCGGATTCATGGATGAAGATTTCCGATGAACATCTTCTGGAAGTTGCTGAGGTGCGGAGATGGCCTAGGCTCTTTGAGGTAATCGGGAATTGCCGCAGTGAGGTTTCAGTTAAGGCAACAGAGTTGCTAGAAGAGGAGGCTCCAGACGGGCTTGGAGCTTCACTTGATACCAAAAACTTATCTGACGGCGGCAACAGGGTTGTACGGTGGTTGGAGGATCCCCGAGGATGGCGGGAGCGACTCGAAGCGATGGGATATGCCGACTGGGAGGTAGATTTTCATGACCGTCTCCAGATGATTCGTAGACTTCGAAAAGAGCACCTGGCCGAAAAGTTCCCTCACGCCCTATTTCAGGATTTGAACGGGCTGAAACGGTGCAATGCGCAAAACAAAGGAGCGTTGCTCAATTGATTAGGCGAGTGGCCGTCTACACCAGGGTTTCAACCACTGACCAAAACTGCAAGATGCAACTGCAGGAATTGAGAACCTATGCTCAGGCCCGAGGCTGGCAGATCGTGAACGAGTTCAAAGACGAAGGCTGGAGCGGCACCAGAGCCGACCGCCTGGTCTACTCCCAACTTGCCGGTTGATGGGATTAATGATTCCCTTGAAGCGGCTCGATACTAAGAACTGTCATGAGGTTCGGACTCGCCATTCTGACCGGGCTCTTCTGTCTCAGTGGGTTCGCAGAGACTGCCTCTGCAGGTGACATCCGTGGACATATTGAAATTACCAAGTCC
Source organism: Acidobacteriota bacterium (assembly GCA_003224725.1). Taxonomy (GTDB): domain Bacteria; phylum Acidobacteriota; class Terriglobia; order Versatilivoradales; family Versatilivoraceae; genus QHZQ01. Next base: position 8,428 of record QHZQ01000118.1, read on the forward strand.
TTAACTCGGTGGCGCCTAATACCCCAGCTGCGCGATGGGGCTTGGTGTCTCAAACCGGAAGGCAACTCTTCTATTGATGAGTTAGACCGGCTAGCAATTTATCTAGAGGGACCAGGTCTCGATTCTGGAACACCGGTCAACGCAAAGTTGGTCCAGCAGAGGGGCCGGTTCGACCCGGAAATCCTGGTTGTGCCGGTAAACTCAACGGTGGCCTTCCCCAACGCTGATCCCATTTTCCATAATGTGTTTTCGCTTTCCAAGGCAAAACAGTTTGACCTCGGTTACTATCGGGGCGGGCAACCCCGGACCGTAAGATTCGACAAGGCTGGTGTGGTGCAGGTTTACTGTCATCTTCATCCTCATATGAACGCGGCGATCGTGGTCGTGCCAAGCGCCTGGTATACGCGTCCCAGCCATGATGGAAGCTTTATGCTTTCCGGTATTCCACAAGGGACCTATGTATGCGTGGTCTGGCATAAATCTGCCGGATTTCTCAAACGACGCGTTGAATTGCAGGAAACGGGGACCACATCAGTTGACCTCACGATTCCGAATCGGGATATGGGGCGGAGTCAATGAAGCCTGTAATGTCGTTAGCAGTGCGCACCTTCCTTTTTTATGGGTTGCGGTGTGAAAAGGGATGAGTGCGAAATATTGGCGGGCGGAGAAGCCTTTCTGACGCTCAACCTGGAACGAGCCAATCTGGGTCAGGACTACCAATTGCTCAGTTTCCAGTCTATCGACAGAGCTATGAGTGAATTCACTCGTCGCTTTGAGCGCGTGTTCGTGCTGATTGGAGCCGGCGGTGTACTCGTAGCCCTCCTGAGGCGCATTTCTTCTTCCGTAAGCCCGCCCCAGCTTCTGCAGCGCAGCATCTGGTATACCGATTTTGCCAATATCATGGAGCCGGGCACCAATGTCAATGATCTCAACCTGGTCCGCTGGGCAACCCCACTGCACGGGCAATGCTTGTGGAGTAGACACTGACGCGAGCGCTGTGGCCGGCCGTATATGGATCCCTCGCATCCAGGGGCTGTGCCATGGTTTCAATGAATTGCAGATAGGCTTCGTCTAAGCGCCCTTGAGATTCGCCCACAGCTCTGGCCGCGCGATTGAGTGCTTCCGCCAACAGCGCACCCCCTAACACCCTAAACAGTGTTTTAAGGGGACTCGGACTGTTTTAGGGAGGAGCTGTTTAACATGGATGCGAAAGAGGGGGGTGAAAAAATGACGAGAAAGCAAAGGATGGTCTTCTTGGACAGACGTGAGAGAAAAATCATTGATTACTGGGAAGCCCGCGGTATCC
>QHZQ01000630.1 GCA_003224725.1 Acidobacteriota bacterium
AACCACCAGCGTTACTTGATAGCGAAGAAGTTCAAACTTCGGTCAAATTTGTTAAGCTGCTGTCCCCTCACCCCCAGCCCCTCTCCCAATGGGAGAGGGTGGCCGAAGGCCGGGTGAGGGGTCCGTGGCCGATAGAGCCGTACTCCTCGGCGGTCTGAGGTTGCTCGCTACCCACCAGGCACCATGACGTAGGCAAAGATATTTCTTGAGGCCATGGATGAACCTCGTTCTCGTCGCAATCGAAGACTGCTATTGATCCTCAATTCTCTAACCTCAATCCTCAGTTTTTTCCTTCTCCGCGTCTTGGCGTCTTTGCGCGTGAATTTTGATCCACGATTGATGCAGAAAGCTCATCGATCGTGGCTACCCAAGCAGGTCGTGGAAGGGCTGTTGCCTGGTCGGCCCTCACAGGTCCACACCCCTCGATAGTGTTCATTTTCGAAACGGGATCATCCCACAACCGAACACTTAGAGTTCCTCATCTTTCGGGATGGGGCTCGATTAAGTCAGATAATGTTAACACTTAGCCCAGACAAGAAAATTGGAACGGGTCTTGCTAATACGCTATTGCGGCAACGACCGATCGGTAACTTGGACTTCTTCGCCACCAAGTGAAAATAGAAAGGGAAGTTCCGTGAACAACGATACGCTCTTGCTTGTCTTCCTGGTTCTGTGGGAACAATTTGGGAATTCCAGTCGTATTGTTCCGTAGGTTCGGCAGGGTAGCAAAAGCAGGCTAACGCAAACAACCGGCTGGGGCGGAATGGTGAGAAGATAACTATTTCCTTAGGTCAGCGGGCGGGCCAAAGCAAAGTCCAGAGTCCTGGAGAGGCCATCAAAGAAAGGGGAGTGAGATGGCAAACTTCAAGACGATCTGGAAAATGGTAGCTGTAGTGTGCGTCGTTCTGTGGCCTCCGCTTGCTGGGGCGGATGACAAGACCTGGAAGATGCACACAGAGGCGGGGGAGGAAGCATATAGGCAGGGAAACCTCACCGAAGCTGAAAAGGAGTTCAGAGAAGCTCGCAAGGAAACAGATGCTCTGGCTTTCCCCGACCAACGCCAGGCGGTGAGCCTCGAGAACCTGGCGCGATTGTATTGTCTTCAGGGCAAGTACGGCCAGGCCGAGGGCCTCTATTGGCAAGTCTTGACCATTCGGGAGAAAATTCTAGGAGCAACTCATCCCGACTTGGCCGCGGCGTTTAACAATCTGGCGCTGATCTACTTCGCCGAGCAACATTACCATGAGGCTGAGCGGTTCTACCTGCGAGCCCTTACCATTTGGGAGAAGACGCAAGGGGCGGAAACCTGCGCTTTTGCAACCGGGCTGTCTA
>QHZQ01000631.1 GCA_003224725.1 Acidobacteriota bacterium
CCAGGCATCCTGCCATTCTTTGTGGGTTTCCCATTTGTGGTCCTTAAGCAAAATGCGCAGCAGCCAGGGCCAAGAACCCGCCACAACTTTCGAAAATACTTCAAAAAGGACGCCCAGGGACCAAGCGTGAGGTCCTTCCACAAAGTAATCGTTGCGAAAGTCTGCCATTTGCCGTTCCGGCGATGCGTGTTCTTTTTCCGGCTCAAAGCGGAGCAGCCCAATGAGCTGTTTGGGGAAGTCATCGAAATTAAGTTCGCAATGTCCACCTACTTCTGCACGGGCCAACAGACAGGCCGCATGAGGAGGCTCCGTCCTGATCCAAAGGGTCGGAATTTGTAATAGCAGCGCTTCGCCAACGATCTGGGCTGTGCCACCTTGCCCTTCTCGTCGCGCGCCGTCCCATACTGCAATCAGGATGTCGCTCTGCCTGAGAACCGTCCTGCCGACAGCTTCGTACGCGTGGTTCTTGCTCTGTTCGCTCTCCCGCGAACCGTCCAGCTCGAGGACTGCCGTGGCCTGCGCCAACAATCTGCGGAACTGCTGCTGCGATTCAGGCGTCGCGAAGTCATGCTCGTAGTCCTCGCGAGAAAAGGGCAAGGGACACTGGAGTTCGTAGCCGATGGCGATGGCTTCCTCAGCGACCATTTTGTCGGCGCCTTCGGCAAGTGGAGAGACGACCCGAAAAATCGGGGCTCCCGAATCATACCCAGCTTGGGCGTCGGCGGCGATCTGCTGCCCAACGTCTCGCACTGTTTGCAATACCTGACGAATTCGATCCCGTAGAACTGAGTCGTCCACGCCTCCCAGCCGATTCGGGCGATGCCCCGTAACCCCGACCCGTATGGCAAGCCGAACTTTAGGCGGTCTAGCGGCGACTTTCTTAGTCATGGCAGGACTTTATATCCCAACTCATTCTCAAACGGAATATCTGTTAGAAGTGCGGGACTTCTAATCCGTCGGATCTCCACTAAACTCACGATAGATCCGTGGGCGGCACTACTGAGCATGAAAATGGTGAGGGATGCTAAACTAAGGCTCGTCTTCGACGACGCCGCAAAGCGCGAAAATCTGATTGCCCCTTTGAAGGGAAGGTGTGAAAAAAATGGGAGGGCGAGGCTCCTGCCGAGCCATCGCCCCAGCAAGTCCGTGCGCCGTGAGGCTCGGCGGGAGCCTCGCCCTCCCGATCTCGGCCGGTTTTGAATTCTTTCACACCTTCACGGGTACAGGGGTGGGTTGTCCCGGACCAGAAAGACCCACCCCAGAAGGCCCCCAGAAGGCTGAGGCCTTCTGCCCCTCCCAGGAGGGGATTTTCAGGAGAGTCACACTCAGATCAAAATCCCTGAAAATGCTCGCCTTTCACCTTCTGATCAGCCACCGCCTTCCCAATTCGTTGCAAATCAGCGATGTATTCGACCGAATCGAGTTGTTGCACATTTCTCGGCTCGATGTCGTTAAGGCCGAGCGAGGCCAGACCATCGTGAGTAAGTTCCGCGTTGTACCTTACGTAAGAAAACAGCTTGGGCTGGACCGGCCCCTTCTTTTGAATCATATCTCCCACTTCTTGATCTAATGGTTCTCCGGCGAGACATTTGCCAAACACTCGGCAGAGAAAATCCTGCTCATTGAGAGCAGCGTACATCAAAGCCGAGGGAATTGAGCTGGAGTTGTAAAGCAGATTCATTTCGCCGGGCGTGAGGTCCGCATTGGCGTGAGGACTCGTGCCGGTTCCGATAGAAACGAGGAGCAGTTGAGCTTCACCCGCTGGCCAATTGAGATTGAAGGGCTCTACAGTTGCCATGAGAAACGCCTGAAAGGCGGGATTGTTGTACATAGTAATGCCGCCGTCAACGAAGATAAATTCTTTCTCCCCTAATCTCACTGTTTCCGGTGGAAAGTAGGTCGGCGCTGCCGCGCTGGCCCGTATGAGCTGCCAGAGGGGCAGGTCAAGATTGCAATCCTTATGCCTGCGGTTGTTATATTTTGCTCGGGGATTATTGGAGACGGGCCAAGGCGAATCGGTACTGGCATTGCGCATGATCAGCAGCAGAAGTGTCCGCAACCGGTCGCTACCAAGCGTCTCAGCCTTGAACTGTTCCTGTAGCCTCTTGGATAGCTTTTCGTCCCTGAACTTGTAGCGGTACTGTTTCAGAAGTGATGCTTTGTCGAACATCTCTTTGCCATTTTGTAAATAGAATTGCCGGAGTCTATCGACTCTCATTCCCCATGAAAGGCAAGCCGCGATGATTCCCCCGATGCTCGTTCCCGCGATGAAATCGAAGTAATCGGCGAGGACGAAATTTTCTCCTTTACCGAGCTTGTGCTGCAGGAGGCTTTCGATCTTGGCCAGAATCTCGACGGTTAGAATCCCACGAATGCCGCCCCCGTCCAGCGCCAGAATTCTCTTGGGACTGTTCGACCGTATTTTTTCATCTAGGCTCATACTGGGTCCCCTCACCACAATTTTGTTGTATCCAGTACGTAAACCCGCCCGGAATATTTCTGCACGGTCTCGTACATGTGCTCGGTGCCGCCGAATCCGTCCCCACCTTTACGATTCCACAGGCAAACAAACCGGAGCTTGTCCGGCCCCCAGGCAAGTGCTGCATCGAGCTGCCAAAGATTGTTTCGGTCATAAGGAGTGACGCCTCTCGGTAGAGGAGCAAGTTCATCGGGCATCACGTAAACGCGCGTGTTGGCATCTGACTTTATTTTGA
>QHZQ01000632.1:0-353 GCA_003224725.1 Acidobacteriota bacterium
GTCCCTTTGTTTGCCACATAGGCCGTACTAATGTGGAAGTTGCCCGTGAATTGATGTTCGATGGTCAGATTCCACTGCTGCGAGTAAGTCCGACGATTGGCGTCGAAGGGCCGATAGTATATGCTTTGGCCATTGCGCAAAGTGGGATCGATAAAGGGCGGGCGCTGGAAGTCCTGTGGGAAGCCCTGGCTAAGGATAAAGGCGGGCTCCAGACCCCCGAGCGTACTCCCGAACTCCGGTGTAGTGCTGAATCCTTCCTGGGATATCCCTCCGTTCCATCCGGGATAAAAGGCCTGGGTGAAGAAAATCCCGTAACCGGCCCGTACTACCGTCTTGGGGCCTAGACCGTAGGC
>QHZQ01000632.1:433-3682 GCA_003224725.1 Acidobacteriota bacterium
CCAGCAAAAGCCAGCCGACCCGGTCTGCCGCCAGCTCCAGGGTTGGCCCCTAACGGGTCGAAGAACGACAGGCGATTGTATCTTTCTGCAGAGGGAGTGAACGTATCCCAGCGCAGGCCGTAGTTAATGCTCAGCTTGGGAGTAGCCTTCCAAGTGTCTCCCCAGTGAAGGACATAAGCGTCCCCTCGCGGATGCATGTCGCTGCTGGAGTAAAAGGTGGCGTTGGCATTGTCCACAGCCTCCAAGATAAGACTGGCAATTGGGTTCCCGCTATTGATGCCGAGCAGTCCCGTACTAAGGCGGGCAAAGTTGAAGGTCCCTGACGCGTTGTTGTTTCCGTATCCATTCTCACCTAGATCCCGATATTCACCGCCCGCTTTGAAAGTATGCTTGCCCTTCACCCAAGTGAGCAGGTCGTTAAATACATAGGCTGGCCTTGTCTGCGAGAAGTTGTCGGCTCCGCTGCCGAACTGCTCGTATCCTTCACCAAAGGTGATTACCGGCGGAATCGCATGGGAGGCGACTCCGGGAATTTGTGGCAGCACGTCCGCGTAGTCATTCGAGATACCATGGTTAGCCTCCAGTAGGTTCAGATAACCCGCGGCAAAGTGATTCAACAAAGTTGGGCTGAACGTGTGGTCCCAATTCAGTCGGGCCACGGAAGACTTCAGATCAGTTTCAATGATTTGGCTACTGAGCTGGGGTGGTAAGTTCGAAAAGCTTGTCGGATAATTCTTACGAAGATGAATAGTAAAAAAGAAGTGGTCCTTATCGCCGAAGTAATGGTCCGCGCGGACGCTTAGGTAGTTTGTTTTGGATGCAAAAACAGTTGGAACGGGAGCAGGAGGTTGATAATTGTTAAGTGCCCCTGGGAAAGTGGGCTCGGGCAGAAACTGGAACCACTGATGAGCCAGGGAGCTGACAAACCTCGGATCCGTGTTGCAGATGACGTTCGGAGTTCTTCCATCACATCCCATAAACTGGTCGCGCAGCAAAGGCAGGTTGCCAGCCCCGACCGGCTGGCTTGGATCGAAAGCCGCATTGGGCCGGGTCGTTGCCGGGTCAAAAATAGGTATCAACTTTCCGTCCGCATCTACCCAATCAGTGAAATCTCCCTGACGGTTCTTGAGCGATGGGATTGAAAGCGTAGGCCTTGTAACGCCGCCCGCAATCCTAAATCCCTCGAAATTTGCAAAGAAGTAGGTTTTCTTTCTGGCAGACCAGAACGGCCACACCTTAAGGGGACCTCCTAGAAAGCCGCCAAAGTCGTTCTCAATGTCCTTCGACTTCTCTGGAGAGCCAAACTGGCGGGCATTTAGCGCCGTGTTACGGTGGTACTCATAGAGCCCACCGTGAAATTCGTTAGTGCCGGATTTCGTCTCCGCGATAACTTGCGCAGAGGTTGTTGCGCCGTACTGGGGCTCGTAATTGGATGTGAGCACACTGACTTCGCTGATCGTGTCCGGCGACCAGGGAAAGTCGCTCCAGGCAGAAATCATGCCGCTTTGGCTCATCATCCCCTGCTGCATGGTGATCCCGTCCAGGATCGCCTCGTCACCCGACTGCAGACCGCCATTTATTCGGGCGTCGAACGCGCTGCCCCTTCCTCCGGTGATGACACCGGGCATCAGGACAGCAAACTGGGCTGACGAGCGCACACTCCCCGAAACGATCAAGGGAAGTTCCCTCAACGTCTCCGGCGCGATGCCCACTTTGAGCTCCGCCGTTTCAAAGTTTAAGGGAGAAGCGCTCCCTTCCACTTCTAGGGTTTGCCTTGCCTCCCCTAATTGCATTCCAAAGTTCAGCCGTGCCATCTCGTTCGCTCTGAGTGCGATTCCCGTTTGTACGAAGTCCCGAAAACCAGAGATGGAAGCTTTCAATTCGTAGATGCCCGGCAGCAAATTGGGAAATGAGTATAAACCGGCCGCGTCGGTGGTGCTCTGGCGGACCGTTCCGGTCGCCACTGAGGTCAAGGTTAGCTCCACGCCAGCGATAACTGCCCCTGAGGGGTCGGTCACCGTGCCGGTGAGCGTCGCGTTGAGACTTTGCGCCCAATTCGACGCTGGCAGCAGCGCAATCAGAAAGAAATTTACCACACACGTTCTCTTGCATCTTAACATTGCCATTCTCCAATTCTTGTTTAATGGTTGCGTTTACATTATCAGCCCTGACTAGGCCTGCAATGGCTCTTTTGGTAAGCAAACCCAGAACAATTTCTGACAAAGACAAAGAAGAGGCACTCCAACTAGGCAGCGTCGCGTGGGCCAGAGCTGTATTCCTGTCTCCTCTATACCCTTCTTCATCTCTCATTCTCCAAAGGTCAAATTCAGATTCCTGCGGCACCTCCGAGGGATCAAACTCACCTCTTCTTAATTTCTTCTTTGGTCACGTCGAACCAGTCCACGGCTATACGACTTCCTCACGAAGGTTCTTGTGCTAAGCCTCCTGAGCTTAAGTTGGCGTAAGGTAGCAATGAGAAATTCTGAGTTACAAGTAGAAGGGTGTCAACCATTACCTATTCTCTGGAACTATCTTTGGCAGTGAAGTTTGCAAATTATCCAGAACACAATCGGGTTTGGCAAGAGAGCAGCTAAGACTCTTGCTCCAGACCGGCCCACTTTTGCGCCGAGTCTACCACCGTTTCTAAGAATTCAAGGCCTATGCTATTCTCTAAAAGTGACTTTCTGACCAAGAAAAGATAAGAACAGAAGTTTTGGGGCTTGTCATTTCTGAACTCTGTAAGAGTCAGACAAATGAAAAGAATAAACAGGTATCAAAGAGTGTAAGTCCAGGCTAGGTAGCATAGGTAGTGTTGGCAATACTATCGCACTGCCTGGATTGGAGGAGCTGATAGTTTTTGGGAGTCATTCCTGAGATCCTTCGAAAGACCATGCAGAAATGGCCGTCGTTTTTGAAGCCAAGCTCGTAAGCGACCTCTTTTATCGAGTGTTGATCCGTTCGCAGCAACCGGCCAGCCTTATCGATCAATAACCTGTTGTAATAAACATGAGGGCTCACCATTCCGGTTGAATTCTTGAATAGCCGGATAAAACGAGCCGGGCTCGTCCCAATTTTTGAGCACATTTCGATCAGGCTGAAATCGCTCTTGCCGCAGGTATTCATGTATTCAATCGCCGCAACCATTTGCCAACTCGGTAACTGTCCCGGTAATTCGGATCCAGTTTCGGCCCCAGTTGGTTCGAAGCAGTTGCGGAACAGGTAAACTAGAATCTGGAGCATGCAAGACCG
>QHZQ01000640.1 GCA_003224725.1 Acidobacteriota bacterium
TAAGGCAACTGGGAGGAAAGGATGGGGCAAAAAATGAGCCTTAGCTCGCGTAGAGAGTTACTTGACCGACTACGGCCAAGGTACAAGACTTCGAGTTGGAAAGAGAAGAGGGGCATACTGGATGAATTCGTTTCAGCCTCTGGCTACCATCGCAAGTACGCCGTGACGGTCTTGAATCACGAAATCGGGAAGGCAGCGGACAAGAGAAAAACGCTACCCCGGATTTATGACGAGGCGGTTCGCTTGGCGCTTATCACGGTATGGAAGGCCGCGAACCGTATCTGCTCCAAACGCCTGATTCCGTTTCTGCCGGAATTTATCGGTGCCTTGGAGCGGTTCGGGCACCTCTCGCTGACTCCGGAAGTGCGGGAGCGACTACTCACAATGAGCCCCGCTACTGCCGATCGATTGCTATACCAGGAGCGGCATCCGGAAGGCCGATCTGTTTCGACGACACGGCAGGGAAAACTCCTGAAGCACAAAATCACGGTTCGAACGTTTTCCGACTGGCACGAGGTCGCCCCCGGTTTTATGGAAGCTGACCTGGTCGCGCATTGCGGAGACAGAGCCGAGGGTGCCTTTCTCAACACGCTGGTTCTGACGGATATTGCCACGGGATGGACGGAGTGCTTGGCTTTGCTACGCAAAAGCGAGACCGACGTCAGAGGAGCGATCCATGCCGCCAGGCAGTCCCTGCCGTTTGCGCTGCTCGGCCTGGACACCGATAACGGCGGCGAGTTCATAAACTATGAACTGTTGCGTTACTGTGAGGACGAGAACATCACCTTTACGCGCTCGCGCGCCTATCGGAAGAATGACCAAGCGCACGTCGAGGAGAAGAACGGCTCCGTAGTTCGCCGGCTTGTGGGGTATGACCGCTTTGAGGGGATGGACGCTTGGCGAGCTCTAACGGCGCTTTACGCGGTGTTGCGTCTGTACATCAACTTTTTTCAACCCTGCATGAAGTTGTTGAGCAAGGAGCGAAGGGAAGGACGGATAACCAAGCGTTACGATCGAGCGCAGACCCCGTACCAGCGCGTTCTCAACTCCAGCCTTGGTGACGAACAAAAGGACCGCTTGCGCGCTTCCTACCAGGGACTCGATCCGGTCGTGCTTCTCAGTGAGCTGGAGCGTTTGCAGGATCAGTTGTGGGCTTACGCTCAGAGAAAACCGTGTTCTACGATCAGCAGTGGGGTTCCGTCTGAATCGATCAAGCAGGATATCCCCCCGAAATCGATTCTTACGACCCCGCTCGCCAATGCGCCGATCTCCACCAGCGTGCCAGCAACATCCAGAACCTATCGGCGGAGCAGCAAGCCGCGTGTGCCACACACCTGGCGGACGCGCAAGGATCCGTTCGTTGAGGTCTGGGGACAGATCCAACTGCAGGTGGACATCAATCCGAGTCGTACGGCCAAGAAACTGTTCAAAGAACTTCAACAACGTTACCCGGGAAAGTTCCCGGACGGCCAACTGCGGACGTTTCAGAGGCGCGTAAAAGAACGAAGGCGGGAACTGATGATGTACTCGAGCCAATCGACCGAGGCGCCATGGACGAACCTGATGCCGCAAGTGCACTCAAGGTGAGGGGGGAAAGCCATGGCAATCGAGACCGTGGTTCGGAGAAAAGCTGGACCGAGATTGAAGGTATCGTCCGGATGGTTTGCCGCGGGAGCCTCATTCCAGCGCGCGTTAACCATCCTTTCTGACGGTGCGTTCAGATTATTTGCGTACCTATGCATGGAAGCAGACCGCGAAACCGGGCGCTATGCAGCAAGTCAAACAGAACTGGCCCGTGTGCTTGGAAGATCGCGCCGGATCATCGGCAGATACATCGTCGAACTCGAGCGAGAGGGGATCTGCAGGATACATTCAGGAAAAAACCAGTACGATCGGAACTCGTTTGAAATCCTCGACGATTACTGGCCATATTGCCGTAATGGATGCCAGGAGGAACCACAAGAGGGAGAGTACGTCGCCCGAGTGCGGAAAGCCTTCTTAACTCTGGGCTGCACCAAGGGTTCATTCGGGCCTTCCGACAAGCGGTTCGCGGAGGAGCTGGAAGC
>QHZQ01000641.1 GCA_003224725.1 Acidobacteriota bacterium
CGTCGATGATCCTTCGAGCAGTATTCACTTCCATTCGATAAGGTGAATAACCCCAGGTTTCGTTTTCACCCAGTGTCGTCCGCTGATGGCTGCCTTGCGCAAAAAAACCCTGGGGAGCCAACTGTAAGGCCTGAATGAGATTGGTCAAAAGCTTGAGGGCCTCTTCCTTCATGCCCAAGCGTGCTGCCGCAATGGTGGGCGTGGAACCCCAGGAAGGCCCATCTCCCAATGCCCGCACCGTAGTTCGGGCAACCTCAAATAATTCTGTACCTCTTTGTTGGAGACTAATAATGCCAGTAGGGAAAACAGGTGCCACTTCGCAAAAGAAGGAGATATTAAACTGTCTTTCGCCCTTTTTAATTTTCCGCTTGGTCTTCATAAAGAAATTGAGATCCGGACCCACTGTGCTGTCGACCAGAGGAATACCGGAACTAAACACTCGTGACCACTTCCTTCCATCTTCGTCGACGACATTTTCGAGGACCGCAATCTCGACGAGGTTGTCCAAGACTTCGCGGCAGCGCTCTCGTAACGCTGTGTCAACGCGCAAAATTTCACTGGCCTGAATGCAGGCGGGAAAGAACTGTCGAATCGTAGCCAAGTCGGTGATCGGGTCCTTTTGAAAGAGGTGGTTTTCGTAAGCCGTCCCCTTAGGTATGTGATATTTGCCGTCCGCCTCTTTTCTTACGGTTTCCAAATAGAACTGGGCGCAGGCTTTCATGATCGGGTAAGCCCTCTCCTGCAAGAATTCCAGGTTCGGATCGTAAAGGTAGTGGCGCCAGAAATCCATGGCCACCTCGGGGCCGGCGGTGAAGATGTAGCTCACAGTCTGGTGAATAGTGCCCCGGCCCCAGCGATCCGTGACATCCGAATAGAAAGCGCCTTCCCGGTTGTGCACCTCGTGCGCATACTTTTTCGCTTCAGGCAACGTCCGAAAGCGAAAATCCAGGTAAGGTCGGGCGAGCTCGGCATGATTGGAGGCGTGGACCGGCCAATATTGCTGCTGCACGTTCCACTGGTAGTAGTGGCCCCAGCGACGAACATCATGATTCCAAGTCCAAAATCCTCCACAGTCCGTCGGCGGATAATCTCCCTGTGAACTGGCAGCAAGTTGATAGAGAGTGAAGTAGTAAAGATTCTCCAGATAATCGTCGGGGACTTGAATGTACGATTTCGCCCAAAAATCCGCCCAATGTTTGCGGTGGCGGCTCAGTATCGCCTCATGGCCTTGCGTGACCGCCTCATCCACTCTCCTGCGAGCAGTCTGCAGAGGAGCCTGATCCTCTTCACTGGTCACGATGGCCAGATATGCCTGCGCCTGCAACCGGTCAGAGGGTTCGGTGATGAAAGCCACGCTATGACGGCTTCGAATTTCGGTTCGATGAGGAACGCAGGCTAGCCGGACTACTACAGCAAAAGACATTTTCCGGAGTTTCTGCTCGATCCAAATGTGGTCTTGGTCCGCACCCGCCTGGGTTCCGTCCAGGCCGACATGAGTCGCATCAGGCCGGTACTGGCTGTACCAGTGAAAGAGGCGCCGGCTGCCCCAGCGAGACAACTCAATTTCCCGGCTCACCGGCTCGCGGGCAGTTTCCTCATAATTCACCACCGTTACAGCTGGATCTTTGGATATCCAGGTATTGGCGCTCACTTTCCCTAATGGCGAAGAGGATTCCATCGAGACTCGGGCCTCGTGCAGATTCAGCCGAGCTTGAAAAGCATCCAAGTAGAGCGGATCGATCAACGGAAGGCGACTATGAATCCTCAGGCGAGCGCCGCTCACTGGCGCGGTCCATTGCTCTTCCTCGCCGGCATCCCAGGACCAGTTCTCAGCGAGGGGCGGAGGCGTTATCCGGTCATCCCAAAGATTGGCCTTGTTAAGACCTAGTTCCAGTCCTTCGGACGGCATCCAGACCTGACCCATCAGGTCGCCGTTTCCTATGGGCAGTCCCTCCGGTCCGTAGTCCGTCGGCGTCAGGTAGACAATATCGTGCTGTCGCAGCAGGGCCGCATAATCGGGCTGTAACATCGCTGCCGCGTTCCCACCGCTCCCAATTCCTCCCACGGCCGGGGCCTCAGCCAAGGTCGGACTTCGCATCCCTGACATTTCTCTGAGCCCGATTATCCCGCCTACCCCTTTCAAAAAATCACGCCGATTCATGCCATCCTCCCAAGTAGTTAGTTTGCCGGTCTCTCTTAAGCCTAATTGCCTCCACAGAAAACGCTCATGGAACTCGATTCGGCGACTGTGGTCCGGGGCTTCGAATGCCCCTTCGCTGCTCATAGAAAGCATCGGTTATGTGGATTGAGACTTTCCCTGTCGCGGTTCGACCATAGAACCTTCAGCTTCTCTACCCGAGTCGATGCACTTAGGCCAAAAACGAGCAGGACTACGCACACAACAGCAACCCGTCTCTTCACCTGTGAACACGATGCAGGCGGAGTACAAGCCAGCTCAGAAGTGGCGCTTCATGCCAAGCTAACGTGCCTGCCATTCCTTTGGCGATCGATTTGGCCCTCGATGCAGCTTCAGATAAAGAGACTGCGGATTGTTTTCAGTAATCGGCGAAACACGGTAGAACTGGCCTTGAAAGCTCAAAATGCGGTAATGCTCTGTTCAGATACTAACGGAGCATTACCCCAAATGCCCTGTGCTTGGCTAGCTTGGACATATCGCGCTGCCGAAGTAGGGCGGCGTAATCCGGCTCCGACACTACTGAGCCCTCTCGCCGCCTGATTCCCACCTGTCTGCGCCGCCGCCAGCGCCCGACTCCCCAAGGCCGACACCTCTCCCAGCCCATCCCAGGAAGTCACGCCGATTTAGTTTCATGAGCGCCTTTTTGATGCAAACAATATCTCCAAGTTTTGCGGTGGCAAA
>QHZQ01000119.1:0-4590 GCA_003224725.1 Acidobacteriota bacterium
CAAAAAAAAGACAACATCTTTTTCCGGTGCTTGCGGGTAAGTACGCCTCTTGAGTTTGTCTTGTTCAATCTTTCGCTGCTGCAGTTCCATGAAATCCGGCGGATTGATGAATTCCTCCATGTAATCCTTGCTCTTGATTTTCTTTACCGTCTGCTCATCCTCAGCATTGACCAGGTCGGAGGTTACCTTCCGGCTTCGCCGTTCTATGAAGGGCGCGTGTCTATCGATAAGGTCGTCAATGGAAAGGCAAGTGTCGATGAACTCTTCCACCTCGTTGTAGCCGTACTTGTCGATATACTTGCGAACTTTCGTCGCGTGGTTAGCCATCTCATCCATCATTTTTCGGTTGGTTTTGGAGAACCAGAAATTGTTCTTGAAAAAATCGCAATGCCCGTAAACGTGGGCCATGACAATTTTTTGGTCTACATAATTATTGCATTGGAGAAGATAGGCATAGCAGGGATCGTTGTTGATGACCATCTCGTAAATTTTGTGTAACCCGTAGGCATAACTCTTGCTGAGACGCTCATATTCCATTCCAAAGCGCCAGTGCGGAAAACGATTGGGGAAACCCATAAAACTGGCAACCTCGTTGAGTTGTTTGAAATCGAGAATTTCAAAGATAGTCTCGTAGAAGTCCAGGCCGTAGTCCATGGCATAACCTTCGATTTCCCCCCGTATTCTTTCCAATTCCGTCGGCAAGTTCATCGATCTGAATCTCTCAAGATCCGCTCCAAAGCTATTTGCCTTTGCCCAAGAACTGCTTTATGGAGTTGTAAATGTCATCTTTGCTTTCAATCTTGGACGTAATCAAATTTTCTGCGGAATCCAGCTCATCCTCAAGTTCTCGAATGAACTCGCCGCTCCCATAGGTGCTTTCCACCTGGCCATAACAAAAAAGGTTCACTTTAGGAAGCAGCTCCGTTTGCAAAAGGGACACGCACTTGTCGGTGTCTCCGCCGGACCAGTTGTCACCATCCGAAAAGTGAAATCCATAAATATTCCATTGCTCCAAGTCATACTCCTCATCAATCATCTTATTGAAGAAATGGTAGGCCGACGAAATCATAGTCCCGCCGCTCTCCCGAATGTGATAAAACATCTCTTCATTCACTTCTTTGGCTGTTGCATCATGCACGATGTAGCGAGTTACCAACCCCTTATATTGTAAGCGGAGCCAGGTGTCGATCCAGAAAGTCTCAATACGAACAATTTCCTTCTGCTCGTCCCCCATAGATCCGGAGACATCCATCATGTAGACGATCAGCGCATTGCATTCAGGGGTGGGTTTGGTCTTCCAAGATAGATAGCGCTTATCGTCCCGGATCGGCAGGATGAGGGGATTCTTCAGGTTATAAGCCCCGGAAGTAATTTGCCGCTTTAAAGCCTCTTTGTAAGTCCGCTTAAAGTGGCGAAGAGACTCCGGACCAGTGCGATGGATGGCCGAATATTTGTCTTTCTCTGTCTGAATTTTCTGGTGGCCTTTGGGTTCAATTTTGGGAAGTTCCAACTCTTCTCCCAGGATTTGCGCCAACTCTTCGAGCGTGATGTCCACTTCCAGTAAGTGTTCCCCCGGAAGGTTGCCGGCCTCACCACCGCCCTCACCTTCGTCCACAGCAATGGGGGTTCCTGCGTCTCCATCTCCCTGGCCAACTCCCCCCTGACTCTTTGGGGCAAATCGAAAAGTGGGAACGTCGATTTGAGGAATTGGAATGCTAATCAGATCTTTTCCTTTTCGTCCAATGAGCTCCTCATGAGAGATGTATTTCTTTAAGTTCGCTTTGATCTTTCCGCGAACAATCTGACGAAACCGGTTGTGGTCCTGTTCGATTTTGAGAGCCATGGTCGAGATCTAACGCTTAGAGTCCCCTCTCGCAAAAATACTGGCAACATAGTTAAGGACATCGGTCGCACAGATATCACAATAAGAATAGTTCTTAATCATTCGACTCTTGACCACATCAATTTTTTCCTGGGTATCCTTGTCGACGATGTTTGCCACCAGGCTGGTAAGTTTGATGGAATCCTTCTGGTCTTCGAAGAGCTTAAGTTCCAGAGCCTTAAACAAGCGCTCATTGGTTTTATAGTTGAAAATTCGTCCTTCAATGGCTAAAGCTCCAATGTAGTTCATGATTTCACGCCTAAAATCATCTTTGCGACTCTCTGGGATTTCGATTTTCTCCTCAATCGAGCGCATGAGTCTCTCGTCGGGCTCTTCATCTTGTCCCGTGTACTTGTTCTTTACCTTTTCCTTTTGCGTATACGCTTTGATGTTGTCAATATAGTTACTGCAGAGCCGGCTGATAGCTTCCTCATCGGCAGAAATAGCGCGCTGCACTTCATTCTTCACAATATCTTCATATTCTTGCTTTACGACCGCCAGCAGTTCTCTATATTTTTTCCGCTGGTCCTCGCTTTTTATCAAGGAATGATGCTTCAATCCACTTTCCAGTTCGTTAAGGACCATAAAGGGATTAACGCAACTGATCAATTCGTTGCTTACCAGGGCGTTGGAAATCTTATCCTGAATATACCTCGGAGAGATACCGTCCATGCCTTCACGCACAGCCTCTTTACGTAACTCTTTGATGCTGTCCTCGGTGAAACCGGTCAATGTCTTCCCGTCATAGAGCTTTAACTTTTGCAGCAGGGTCAGGTTCGCTTTCTTAGGTTCCTCGAGGCGCGTCAGCACTCCCCACATCGCGGCCATTTCAATGGTGTGAGGGGCGATGTGTTTTCCTTTAATGCGGCTGGGATTGAAGTCCTTCTCGTAGATTTTGATTTCCTCCATGAGCTTGGTAATGTACGGAACATCGATTTTGACCGTGCGGTCCCGCAACGCCTCCATGAACTCGTTGTTTTGCAGCTTGCGGTACTCAGGCTCGTTGGTATGGCCGATAATGACCTCATCAATGTCGGTCTGAGGAAACTTTTTCGGCTTGATCTTGTGTTCTTGTGAAGCCCCCAACAGGTCATACAGGAACGCTACGTCTAATTTGAGGACTTCGATGAATTCGATGATACCCCGGTTGGCAACATTGAATTCGCCGTCAAAATTAAAGGCTCTGGCATCCGAATCAGATCCATAAATGGCAATCTTGCGGTAATTGATATCACCGGTCAGCTCGGTCGAATCCTGGTTTTTTTCGTCTTTAGGCTGGAAAGTCCCGACGCCAATACGATCCTTTTCTGAAAGAATGAGACGGCGCACCTTAATATGGGACATCACCTGAATCCAATCGCCGTTGTACTTCTTGCTCAGCTCACGAAAGGTTTGGCGGCAAGCGGGGCAAAGGTCGCCTTCCACCGTTACGGTGGAATCCTTGCCAGTGCTCTTGTTTAATTCAGCCACTACCTGAGCTCGAAATTCTATCGGAATGAAATGGAGTGGCTCTTCATGCATGGGGCAAGGCATTTCATCCGAAAAGCGCAATGTCTCTGTCTCGTCATGCAGATTGACTTGAGTCCAGTTAAAAGTATAGAGGGCGCCTTCAGGAGTTTTTGAATATTCTTCGAGTCCCTTTTTTAATAACCGCACAATGGTACTCTTGGAACTCCCCACAGGTCCATGAAGTAGCAAGACACGCCGTTCCGTCCCATATCGTTGAGCAGCTGCCTTAAAGATATCTACCATTTTGGAGAGGTGAATATCCAAACCATAAACCGCGTCTTTACCGTAATGGGGTAAATCCTTAAAAAAGCTGTAGCGGATTATCTTTCTCTTATACTCGGTGTACTCCTCCTTGCCATAGGAGAGGATCATGTCATAGACCCGTTGAAAGGCGCTGCGCGTGACCCTGGGGTTTTGTTGGACAATTTCGAGATACTCTTCAAAACTGCCCTCCCAATTCAGCTCACGAAAATAATCTGTGTTCTGGTAATGATTTATCAAAGAAAGAATGCTGGTCTTGGTATTAGATTCGACCATAGGCTGACTTTTCCTCCCACGTTGTTTAGCACACAGCTATCTTGCCCCTACCTATTTTTATCGGAACATACGCGAACAACTCTTAA
The DNA here is from genome assembly GCA_003224725.1 of Acidobacteriota bacterium. Taxonomy (GTDB): domain Bacteria; phylum Acidobacteriota; class Terriglobia; order Versatilivoradales; family Versatilivoraceae; genus QHZQ01. Next base: position 4,015 of record QHZQ01000119.1, read on the forward strand.
GTTGATAGAGAGAGAACGTAAGTAGCGATGCGACTCAACAAAATCAATTGAGATTTTATTGACAAAGAACAAAGTTGTTATAGTTGGATGTTATATGCGTCTCAATGTTTATGCTGACTTTCATTATACTACAATTTGATTAAAAAAAGCATCATCGGATGCTACCACAAAAGAGCAATCCATTTGGCCGTGTGTTCTGATTCTTGCAGACGTTCAATTCAACACCGGAATTGGAGGGAGCTTCCTTCAGTCCTTCTTTGCCGGTTCGGCTCTACGACCAGGAATAGGACGACTAGCGTTGAGGCAGCGATCAGGCTCGCCGAGAATAGTCCTACGGCCGGGTATCCCCAGTACAAATAGCAATAGGAAGATACCCAGGTTGAAGCCGCTATACCTAGTTGTGACAGGGTATTGCGTACGGCCAACAGGGTTCCTCGCTGCTGAGGGGAGACCAATTCGGTGATAATAGCCAAAAAGGGTGCCATCCGAAATGCTATCGCAAGCCCAGCCAAGCCCAGCACGCCCAAAAGCCAGAGATCCCATGAAAGTCTCGGAAGCACGAATAAGCAGGCCGCT
>QHZQ01000119.1:4655-14623 GCA_003224725.1 Acidobacteriota bacterium
CCAGATAATGGAGCACCTATTAAGGAGGCCACACCGGCCCACAAAAATACGAGTCCGACACGTTGGATTGGAACGTGCAAATGGCCATTCAAATGACTCCCCAGATAGGTAATAAAGGCGACGATCGCCCCTGAAGATAACAGCGAAGCCCACAGAATGGCTGCAGTTTCCCTATTCTTTAGAGAAGCAACCGTCATCTTCTTGATTCGAGCCAGGTTCAACCTTTCCTGTGGAAGGGGTGATCGAGATCCATGAGCATTCGTTTCGAGAAATTTGCTGACCAGCAAAGCAGCAAACACAGCCAGCCCGGAAACAACTAAGAAAATAGGGCGCCATCCACTTCTAGCGGCAATGGTGCTAGCCACCGGTACCCCGAGAATTGCGGCCGTGAAATAGGCGCCCGAAAGGATCCCCATGGCCTGACCTCGCTTCTCATAATGAAACGCATCGGCTGCATAAGAAGTGGCACAAGTGGCCAGAGCGCCCGTCGTCATTCCCGTGAGAAATCTTGCCACGAACAAAAGCTCCATTGAACCGGCAAGGCAAGTGAGGAGGCTTGCTACCGAAAAACCAAGGAGGCCATATTTGATAAAAGGCTTACGGCCAAACTGGTCTGAAAGACACCCGAAAAGAAGCGAAAAAACCCCTGCTGAAATGGAATATACCGGAACGGCCCTACCGACATAGGCAGGTTGTACATGGAAAGTAGCGGCGACGAGAGGAAGCAGAGGTGGAATAATCTGATAGTCAACTTCACCCAAAAGGCTAACCAAGAAAAGTAAGACTAGAGTTAGACCTGGGTCACCGGAGCAAGTCTTCATTAACTATTTTGACTCAGAGATGCTTCAAATCTAGATTGGCTGCGGCTATATCCGTCAGGTCGACTACTGCAGCCGCGTTCACCCCCATGGCGATGGCGATAGTTTCGCTGATCTCTTCCTTCGTTGCACCAAGTTTAATGGCTTTCTTAATATGTCCCTCCAAACATCCTTGGCATTTGGAAATCAATGAGGCTGAGATGGCAATGAGCTCCTTAGTTTTGCGGTCCAAGGTGGAAGCTTTGTAGGTTTCAACATAAAACTCAAAATAGATCCTCTTCATTTTTGGATCCAACATGCTGTAGCTTTCCACTTTCTTGTTCGATTCGCCGTGAGAAGGGGTACTTATCTCTTCAGCTCTTTCTTTGCTATTTTTTTTCAAGCGAACGCTCCTTTGAGAAATCTCAGAGTGCTTTTTGCTGCTGTGTCCTTTGAACAAATCTGCTCTGCCGCTCGAGGTCAATGTAGTTGACGTCCATATTGGAAAAGGGGCTTTCACTTTCGAGAGGGTCTCATCCCTCGACACATTCAAGTATGTACAGGGTTGAGGCGTTGGGGTAAGCGACCTTACTGTCTATTTTCCATTTCGTGCCTTCGATTTCATAGAGTTGATCGTAAGAATCGAACGCCCCATCAATCTCCAATTGGCGAATTTCCTCTTCTGTAAACTCCCGTGTGTCGCCAATCTTCCAGTTTCTCAAAACGTTGAAGTCAGCCATGTGCCCGGAGGAATCATCCAAACTTCTTGCAGGCTCCCAGAGGAGGCCTCCGATTCTCAACAAGTTCCGAATAGATTGGTGCGACAGACCTCGACATGAGAATTGCCAAAGTTGCCGCGGAAATTATGCAAGACCCCCCTGGCGGCGACATGTCGTCGCTCGCTACATTTAGCTCCCGTTATGAGAATTAAATTGGGTTCGAATGCAACAATAAGGGTGGGTTTCGATCCTGGGTTCGGCTTTTGTCGGGGCACCGGCTGGCTTAAGATGCAAGCAAAAGTTCTTTCCTCCGGAAGTGGGGCTGGTCGATAAAATCTTTACTCGAGCCGGTAGTTCGGCGCTTCTTTGGTTATGATCACGTCGTGAACATGACTTTCCTTGAGCCCCGCAGCAGTGATACGAATGAACCTGGATTTGCTTTGCAGCTCATGGATGTTGGCGCAGCCAGCGTAACCCATTCCGGCTTTCAGGCCCCCCACCAATTGAGTCACCATGGCTGCCAGCGACCCTTTGTATGGGACTCGTCCTTCGATGCCCTCCGGAACCAGCTTCTGCTCGTTGGTTTCTGCTTCCATATGATATCGGTCTCGACTTCCGGCTTGCATCGCCGCCAATGAGCCCATACCTCGGTAAGACTTAAAACTACGTCCCTGGAACAAAACGATTTCTCCCGGGCTTTCATCGGTTCCTGCGAACAAACTTCCAATCATGACGGTGTCGGCGCCGGCAGCAACGGCCTTGGTGATATCCCCTGAGAATTTGATTCCGCCATCGGCGATGAGAGGAATGCCAGCTTCCTTGGCGACCCGAGCGCATTGGGCAATTGCGGTAATCTGAGGCACGCCGGCTCCAGAAATAACCCGAGTCGTGCAAATGGATCCTGGACCAATACCAATCTTGATTCCATCCACACCGCAGCGAATGAGGTCTGTGGTGGCATCGGAAGAAGCGACGTTGCCCGCTACCAACTCCGTATCGGGGAATTTCTTCTTAATCATCTTAATGACTTCCATCACGCGTTTGGAATGCCCATGAGCGGTGTCGATGGCTAACACGTCCACTTTGGCTCTAACCAAAGCCTCGGCGCGCTCCAGGAAATCGCCTGTCACCCCCATGGCAGCCCCTACCAATAGGCGTCCGTGGCTGTCTTTGGCAGAATTGGGATACTGAATTTTTTTCTGGATATCTTTTACCGTAATGAGCCCCTTCAGCATGTAGTCTTTGTCGACGACCAGCAACTTTTCGACCTTGTGCCTATGCAGCATCTCCTGAGCCTCTGCCAGCGTGGTGCCTACCGGGACTGTGATCAGGTTCTCCTTGGTCATCACTTCAGAGATGGGAAGATCCAGCCGAGTCTCAAAACGAAGATCCCGATTGGTTAAGATCCCTACCAGCCTTCCATTCTTAGTAATAGGGACGCCGGAGATCTTATAGTGTCTCATCATTTCCTGGGCTTCGTAGATTCGATTCTCGGGAGACATCGTGATGGGATCGACGATCATCCCGCTTTCCGAGCGCTTTACTTTATCTACTTCCGAAGCCTGCGTCTCCGGAGAGAGATTTCTGTGAATAATTCCAATACCGCCCTGCTGTGCCATGGCAATGGCCAAGCGCGAATCGGTGACCGTGTCCATTGCCGCGCTGACAATGGGAATGTTCAGCTTGATGTTTCGGGTCAAATAAGTCTCAGTGGAAACTTCGGCTGGTAAAACATCCGACTTTTGTGGAACGAGCAAAACGTCGTCAAAAGTTAATCCTTCAGCTACACTGGTATCTAGCATTGCCTCTCCATTTCAGGAAGCTTTGAGCTCACAACACTTCTTATATTTCTTTCCACTGCCACACGGGCAGGGCTCATTGCGCCCAATCTTTGGACCCCGAATCACAGGTCTGGGAGCCTCGGGAGCTGCATCACCCCCGCTCAGGACCAGATCTTGCTTCTTCTGACGGTGTTCGATTTCTCGAACTCGTTCCTGCTCTTCCACGGGCTGGAGCAAAAAGAGGTAGCGGAGTGATTCTTCCTCAATTCCGTTCATCATCTGTTGAAAAGTGTCGAAGGACTCCTTTTTGTATTCGACCAAGGGATCCCGCTGGCCGTAACCTCGCAGGCCAATCCCCTCCTTCAATTGATCCATAGCTAACAGATGGTCTTTCCAGTGGGAATCCAGAACATTAAGTAAGATCACCCGCTCATGCAACCGCATGGCTTCTATGCCGATGAGTTGCTCTTTGCGCTCATATTTTTCCCGTGCCTTGCGGAAAATGGCTTCCTGAAGTTCCTCCCGATTCAGTTCGTTTGGCGCAATCTTCTCATGTTGAATATCGAATCCAAATTGGTGCAGGACTGAATGTCTTAGCTCTTCGATATTCCAGTCCGCCGGATTGACTTCGGCATTGCAATGTTCTTCCAGGAGATCTGTAATGACATCTTCCGTTAGTCCCAGGAGGTATTCCTTCTGGTCGCCTTCTTCCAGGAATTTCTTGCGCAAGCCATAGATCGTTTTACGCTGCTGGTTCATCACATCGTCGTATTCCAGCAGGTGTTTGCGGATAGTAAAATTATGACCCTCGACCTGTTTTTGAGCCGCTTCGATTCTTTTGCTGATCAATCTTGACTCGATTGGGACCCCCTCCTCCATTCCCAACCGCTGCATGATGCTTGATACTTTTTCACTGGCAAAAATTCGCATCAAGTCATCTTCTAGAGAAAGGTAAAAGCGCGAAGTTCCCGGGTCTCCCTGCCGTCCCGATCGACCACGTAACTGATTGTCAATGCGTCGCGACTCGTGACGTTCGGTCCCCAGGATATGAAGACCATTCAACCCAATGACCTCTTCGTGCTCTTTTTGAACTTCGAGCTGAATCTTGTTGAAAGTTTCTTCCCACTGTTGCTGTGTTGCTGTGGCGGGGTCAATGCTTTTCTTACGAAGCTGTTCCTTGGCCAGGAATTCCGCATTACCGCCCAGCAAAATATCCGTGCCGCGCCCCGCCATGTTAGTGGCAATCGTTACCGAATCTCTGCGACCCGCCTGGGCCACAATCTCAGCCTCCTTCTCATGATACTTAGCATTCAGTACAACGTGCTTGACGCTGGCTTTCTTGAGCATGGCACTCAACCGCTCTGACTTCTCTATTGAAATGGTGCCTACCAGCACTGGCTGGCCCTTGGCATGAAGCTCTTTGATCTCTTCCACCACGGCATTAAACTTCTCTCGCTCGGTACGATACACAATGTCGGGATAGTCAATGCGGATCATCGGCTTGTTGGGAGGGACCACCACTACTTCCAGGTTGTAGATTTTGTTGAATTCCACCGCTTCGGTGTCGGCCGTCCCTGTCATGCCGGCCAATTTCTTGTACATGCGGAAGTAATTCTGGAAAGTAATGGTCGCCAGTGTTTGATTTTCACGCTCAATTTTTACCCGCTCTTTGGCCTCGATCGCCTCATGCAAACCATCACTCCAGCGCCGTCCCGGCATCAAGCGGCCCGTAAACTCATCCACAATCACAATCTTGTTGTCATTAATGACGTAGTGGACATCCTTTTCAAACAGCCAGTATGCCTTGACCAGTTGTTGGATCGTGTGAATCCGCTCGGTAACCTCAACGTAGCGATCTTCCGAATAATGCGGATCTTCAGGGTCAGGAATAATGAAGTCTTCGATCCTTCCTCCAGCCAGGAACTCGCGACCCTTCTCGGTGATTTCAACGTTGTGGGACTTCTCGTCAATATAGCAGTAGAGCTCATTGTCGAAGTCCGAGAGCTGCTTGTTCGACATCAGCACACCTTCAAGCTGATCGATCTTTTTCTTAAGCTCCCGATGCTTGACCAAGAGGTCCAGGTACTGGCGATTCTTAGGGTCCCCTCGCCTGACCAGAAGCAGCTTTTCCAAGGCTTCCTCGGGATCATCCCCATTCGACTCGATCTTCGCAATGGCCTCATGCAAACATTGGTTAATAAAGCGTGATTGGGCCTGGCGCAGTTTCTCGGCCAGCGGTCTCATGGCAATGTAATTCTTTTGCTGGGAACTTTCGACAGGTCCCGAGATAATCAGTGGGGTTCGCGCCTCATCGATTAAGATCGAGTCCACTTCGTCCACAATCGCGTACTGATGGCCTTTTTGCACACAATCCTTTAAGTCAAACTTCATATTGTCGCGCAGGTAATCGAACCCGAATTCATTATTTGTGCCATAAGTCACATCGCAGTGATAGGCTTCCCGGCGCTCGTCGTCGTCCAGGTCGTGCTGGATGACTCCGACAGACAATCCCAAAAACTTGTAGATCTTCCCCATCCATTCACTGTCGCGACGTGCCAGATAGTCGTTCACCGTGACAACATGGACCCCTTTACCCTCCAAACTGTTAAGATAAACGGGCAAAGTAGCTACCAGAGTTTTTCCTTCTCCCGTTTTCATCTCAGCGATCTTGCCTTGATGAAGCACGATCCCGCCGATCAGTTGAACATCAAAATGCCGCATGTTGAGAGTGCGCTTGCCGGCCTCTCGAACCACCGCAAACGCTTCCGGAAGAAGGTCCTCCAGTGTTGTTCCCTGGGCCAGACGTTGTCTAAGTTCGGAAGTTTTCCCCTTGAGTTGGCCGTCTGACAGCTTAGAAATCGAAGGCTCAAGGCTGTTAATGCGAACGACCAGCGGTTGAAGGGCTTTGATATCTCGTTCGAACTTACTACCAAAAATTTTTTTGAGTACAGTATCAACAATCAATGAGCAAGACTCCTACCCGTATCCATTTTCAAGTTTCCATATTATGAGCGGAACAGAGACAAAGTCAAGGGAACGCAGGCGGAGCGAAAGCTTTATTCGCTGGGCAGTCATTGAGAGAATCCGTATCCCCTTCGTGCTGCATCTCCTTCAGGTCCATTCCATCGATCGGTGGCTCCTACGAGTCGAGGGCTCTCTTCAGGGCAGCAAAGTCCGCCGGAAGACTCCGATCCAACGATCTGGTCCCCGTTTGACACGGTGCCGATTTTTTTTGCTTGCTCTCCCGGGGGCTGTATAATTTTAGAAGGCGAATCGGTTCCGCAAGGAGATCTTGAGTGTTTCATTTCCCGAGGGAGAAAATCGTTTCCTCGTGTGCCCGGTCCACGCCGCCAGCAGCAAGACAACACAGATCTCACCATGGATTGAAGATCACCATCCCAAGGGAAAAAGAAGGAGACATCGTGGTTCCCGTCCAAGAGGAAGGACAGGATCTGGTGATTGGTGTCATCGGAGCTATTTTGGACATTAGTGATCTGTTCCCCCTGGTTTCAGGTGTCAAAATCGGAAGCACAGGAGAGACCCTCTTAGTAAAGGAAGATGGGACGATCATCTCGGGCGCCGAGATGCCTTCTGCACTCCAGGAGAAGCTCCTTTATTTTGATGACATCAAAGCCGCGATGGAGGCCTCCACCAGACCTGACTTTATTACGGCCACTTCCCCTGGGCGCCAAAAGAAAATTGTGTCCTACGCAGACACAGGTCTGTCGGCCACGTATCCTGCCTTAAAGTGGATCGCCGTGGTCGCGCAGGACGCAAATGAGGCGAATGCCGCCATCGATACTATGATCCAAAACTTGTTGTGGGCCGCTCTGGTGGTTTTAGTCGTGATTACAGCACTGGCACTTTATCTTTCAACCCATCGTCGGTTGCAGTTCACTGACCTTCATGAAGCCGAAAGCAATTGAATCCCTGAAAAAAAGCAGCCTAACAGTCGCGTCACGAATCACCCGGCAAGGCCTCCAGCAGGACTGCAGTCGTCAGGGAGGAGGCCTTCATTGACATCTCCCTTGGAGTCGCCTATTCTGCACTGGCACTGAGCTACAGCCCCATCAACCTGAGGAGGAAGGTGTGTCCATGGCAACGAAGAAAACACTTGGAGTGGGATTCATTGGAAGCGGATTCATCACTCGTTTTCATATCAAGTCCTGGGTGGCGGTCCGCGATGCCGACATCCTTGGTTTCTGGAGCCCGAATCGCAACCATAGCGAAGAAGCCGCTTCGATGGCACGGGCTTTGCATGTCGGTGAGGCACGGGCATTCACCTCCATCGAAGATATGGTGGCCGCACCAGAGATCGATTGCATCTGGATCTGTGGGCCTAACCACATGCGACTGGATAACATGGAGCGGATTGTTAACGTTCTGCGATCGGGAAAGGGAATACTGATTGGGATTGCTTGTGAGAAACCAATAGCCCGGAATGTCGCGGAGGCCAAGAGAATGGTGGAACTGGTGGAGCAGGCGGGGGTCCTGCACGGCTACCTGGAAGACCAGCTGTTTTCTCCGGGTATGGATCGAGGCAAGACAATCGTCTGGGCCCGAGGCGCCTCGCTGACAGGCAGGCCTTATCTTGCCCGGGCCGCCGAGGAGCATAGCGGGCCCCACATGCCCTGGTTCTGGCAAGGGGAATTACAAGGCGGCGGGGTGCTTAACGACATGATGTGTCATAGTGTCGAGGTTGGGCGCTACTTGTTAACCCAGCCGGGCACGCCGCGTCAAAGCATTCGTCCCGTCAAGGTTTCAGCACAAATTGCGTGTTTGAAGTGGTCGAGGCCTGAATATGCCAGGAAGCTGCAGGAGACCATGGGTAGTGAAGTTGACTATCGCCAAACTCCCTCGGAAGACTTTGCTAGAGCCACGATTCATTACGTCGATGAGCAAGGGACACCCCTGATTGTCGAGACGACCACATCCTGGAGCTACGTGGGGGCTGGCTTACGGTTGAGCATGGAGTTGCTCGGTCCAGAATACTCGCTCTCGATGAATTCACTCGACAGCGGGCTCAGGTTATTTTTCAGCCGTAAAGTCCACGGCCAGGCCGGCGAAGACCTGGTGGAGAAGCAGAACGCCGAACAGGGACTCATGCCGGTCATCGGGAGTGAGACGGCCGAATATGGTTATGAGGCTGAGAATCGATACTTCGTGCAGTGCTTCCTCGAGGGCAAGCAGCCTCAGGAAAATTTCTACGATGGTCTTGAGGTGACGGAATTGCTCATGACCGCCTATATGAGCGCCGAGCAGGAACGTGTCATTCAGTTCAGACCCAGTGGTCTCGATACATTCATTCCTGCAGTGGCTCGTGGCGCCTGGAAAGGTTGATACGCCGCACAGGCTTTAGTCTCTCGGCAGTCGAGATTGCTCTGTGCCTCTTGGTAATCAAACGCATCCGGGAGCCAAGCAATACGTCTGCATAATTATGAAAGCCAGTCCTTACCGAACAGCCAAAAACACGGCATGGTTTTGGTCGGCACTACCTTTTCGGTTTGGCCGATCGTAACAGCCATAACGCCAATAGTCCAAACATCCCCAACCCCACAAGCCGGCTCTGACTGAGAGTAGGAAACCACTTTTCGCCAATACCAAACTGCTGCTCAAGGCCAGCTCCCACGATGCCGGCGACTAGAATCCCTACTAAGGCTCCACCGGCAATTAATCCAGAACTGAAGAGCGTCCCTTCCGTCTCGCCGGCATCATCCGCAAGTCTCCCATAGACCTTGTCGGCAAGCCTTCGGACCAGCCCCCCCAGGAAGATCGGAGCTGTTGAGGAAAGCGAGAGATAAACGCCTACCGCGAAAGGCAGGGAGTGGACGCCACAAAGCTCCATCACCACGGCAATCAAGATCCCGAAGAGGATGAGCCCCCAAGGCAGCTTCCCATCTAGAATGCCTTTGATCACGACCGACATCAGCTTGGCCTGGGGGGCTTGCAAGTTTTCGATCCCTGCGATTTCCCGGTATTGCACAGACCCGTTTGATTCATGGACCAAATACTTCCCCTCAGGCAGTCTCGAATGGTTTCTCACGCGGACCTGGATGTATGGTTTCCCATCGGGTCCTGTCACAAAAACCGGATTTTCAGGCCGGGCCAGAGTGACGTCCAGCTGAAGTTTTTCGAAGGTTGTGAAATTCTTATTGAGATAGACCACTGTCCATCCGATGACCAAGACCGACGTCAAGACGCCAATGATCAATCCTGTCTGTTGATGAATAGGTGTGGCGCCCACCAGGAAGCCTGTTTTCAAGTCCTGCGAGGTTGTTCCGGCATTGGAAGACGCAATACAAACGATAGCTCCGACACTGAGGGCCATCGCAAAATACTTAGGCTCTCCGGTAAGACCCAGAAACACGAAGATGAGGCAAGTGCCAATCAGAGTGGCGATGGCCATTCCAGAGTTGGGACAGGAGGAAGATCCCACTTGGCCGGTTAGACGAGAAGAGACGACTGCGAAAAAAAAGCCAAAAAGAACAATCAGAAATGCGGAAATGAGATTGACTTGTAGCTGCGGCAACAGCCAGATGAAGAGCACAATCAACGCGGAGCCTGCAATGACCACGGTGATTGGGATGTCACGATCGGTGCGCAGGACACTGGCGCCTTTTCCTGATCTCAATTCGAGCAACTGCTTGATGCTGGCGCGAAAGGAACTCATG
>QHZQ01000634.1 GCA_003224725.1 Acidobacteriota bacterium
TTACCAGAATTTCGTTCTCGTGTGTCCGTTTGTGACCTCTCACCCCGGCCCGCTCACGGGAAGAGGGAGAGAAACTAGCGAGAAACTGTACCCAGGGCTTCGTTATCCTGCGCTCCGCCCTGGGCACCGTCTAACCCGAAGTTCCTTGTGTTATTAAACGTAAAATGATTAAGAAGCCAGGGGTTTGGTTGGTTTTGGGGAGATAATTGTAGACACTAAAATATATATTTTTCACTTGACAATGACCATTAGATTCTCTATATTGTGGGCATGCCGTCGAGATTGGGCAGTATTCATGTGGCCACCACGAAACGCTTCTATAAGGACAGGCTGTACCAGACCCATTTGCTGCGCCGTTCTTATCGGGAAGGTCCCCAAGTCAAGCACGAAACCCTGGGCAACATTTCTCATCTGCCGGCCGACCTGATCGATTTGATCAAGCGCTCCTTGGCAGGAGAAAAGTTTGTTTCCGCCGCGGAAGCTTTTACCATTGAGCGCTCGCTCCCCCACGGTCACGTGGAGGCGGTGTTGGGCACTATGGCCAAGCTGGGAATCGACCGCGTGATTTTCTCCAAGCGATGCCGACAGCGCGACCTGGTCATCGCCATGATGGTCGAACGCATCATTCACCAGTGCTCGAAGTTAGCCACCACCCGTTTGTGGCACCACACCACCCTGGCCGAAGAGCTGTCCGTGGTCGATGCCAATGAGGACGAACTCTACCAGGCTCTGGATTGGCTGCTGGCTCGCCAACCCCAGATCGAGAAGAAGCTAGCCCAGCTTCACTTGGGCGAAGGAGGACGGGTCCTCTATGACGTCAGCAGCAGCTACTATGAAGGGCGCACCTGTCCCTTGGCCCTCTATGGCCACGACCGCGACGGCAAGAAAGGCTTGCCCATCATTGTCTATGGCGTATTGACCGACCCGAGTGGACGACCGGTGGCGGTCGATGTCTATGCCGGCAACACGGGCGATCCGACCACAGTCCCGGATCAAGTTGAGAAACTGCGGCAGCGGTTTGGGCTTTCGCGCATCGTGCTGGTCGGGGATCGCGGTCTGCTCACCCAAACTCAAATCGACACCCTGAAGCAACATCCGGGGCTGGGCTGGATCTCGGCGCTGAAGAGTCTGGCGATCCGAAACTTGGTCGACAGCGGGTGCTTGCAACTGTCTTTGTTTGATCAGCAAAACCTGGCTGAGATCCGCTCGCCGGATTTCCCGGACGAGCGCCTGGTGGCTTGCTTCAACCCGTTGCTGGCTGCCGAGCGGGGGCGGAAACGTCAGGAGCTTCTGGCCGCGACGGAAAAGGAGTTGGACAAGATCGCCAAAGAAGTGGCGCGTCGCACCCGCAAGCCGATCGGCCAGGCTGACATTGCCCTGAAAGTGGGCAAGGTTCTCCATCGCTTCAAAATGGCCAAGCACTTCACCTTGACTATCGAGGACGGTCGGTTCCAATGGGCTCGCGATAACGCCTCCATCCAGCGCGAGGCTCACTTGGATGGCCTTTATGTTATCCGCACCAGTGAACCGCAACAACGCCTCTCCGCTCCAGACGCGGTGCGTCACTACAAGAGCTTGGCTCAGGTAGAAAGAGCTTTTCGCTGCCTGAAGGGTGTCGACCTGCGGGTGCGGCCGATTCGCCACCGCACCGAAGATCATGTCCGGGCTCACATCTTTTTGTGCCTGCTGGCCTACTATGTCGAGTGGCACATGCGCCAGGCTCTGGCTCCGATTTTGTTCGGCGACGAAGAGCTCGACCAGGATCGTCAGAGGCGAGATCCGGTGGCTCCAGCAGAACCGTCGGTCTCGGTCAAAAGAAAGAAGGCCGTCCGCGTGACCAAGGACGGCCTGGCGGTGCAGAGCTTCGATACTTTATTAAAGATATTGGGGACTCGCTGCCGCAATCTCTGTAAGGTCAAAGCGGCTTCTTCG
>QHZQ01000120.1:0-343 GCA_003224725.1 Acidobacteriota bacterium
GCCTTTCCTATCTATCTAAAGTTCAAAGGCGGGAAAGGCGCTGCTACTGCTATGGGTGTATTCCTTTACCTGGCCACGCTTCCCGTTCTCGGGTCCATGATGATATTCCTGGTCGTTGTGGCCATCTGGCGTTTCGTTTCGCTGGGATCGATACTTGGGGCGGCGGCTTTCCCCATTCTCTATTTCCTGATGGATTACCGCCAAGACCCTTCTTTTTGGACTTTGCTTGCCGCCGTCTTTTGCTCGTGCCTGGTCATTTTCAGGCATAAGGACAATATCAAGCGTCTGGCGGCTGGAACGGAAAACAAATTAACCGGGCTGAAAAAATGAAACGTATTGCCAT
>QHZQ01000120.1:477-10429 GCA_003224725.1 Acidobacteriota bacterium
ATCCCTGATGGAGTTCAGGCTTCCGGGTCTCTGGAATTTTGCCTGGAGCAGGCAGAGATTCTTTTGAGCGTTATCCCCTCCCAGCATTGCCGCAATGTCTATCAGGCCATGCTGCCCTATTTGAATCCGGATATGATTTTTGTCAGCGCCACTAAGGGCATTGAAAACCAGAACCTGCAACGGATGTCAGAAGTGATTAGGGAAGTTGTGTCTCCCGCCTTTTCGCCCAAAATCGCCGTTATCTCAGGCCCCTCTTTTGCTAAAGAGGTAGCTAAAGGCGATCCGACTGCCATTGTGGTGGCCAGTCAGGACAAGGAAACGGCAGAATTAGTGCAACTCGAGTTTTCTGGCCCTTCTTTGCGACTCTATACGAACCCGGATGTTGTGGGCGTTGAATTGGGTGGAGCCGTGAAAAATGTTATCGCCATCGCCGCCGGAGTCTGTGCCGGCATGGGTTTAGGTTTTAACTCGATGGCCGCTTTGATTACTCGAGGACTGGCTGAGATGACGCGGCTGGCATTGGCCTGTGGCGGAAGACGGGACACCCTGGCAGGACTGGCAGGCATGGGCGATCTGGTGCTGACCTGCACCGGGGGCCTGAGTCGCAATCGCACGGTGGGTGTGCAACTGGGACAAGGACGCAAGCTTTCTGAAATTGTGAGCAGCATGCGCATGGTGGCTGAAGGCATCATGACCGCCCGGGCCACACTCAATCTGGCCAAGAAATATCAGGTGGAGATGCCCATCACCGAACAAATGGATTATGTTTTGCACCAGGGCCGGAACCCACTCGACGCCATCCGTGATCTGATGGAGCGTCGCCTCAAAGATGAATAAGACTGGGGGATTCTGTATTCTCTGACTAGCCAAGGTGAATCCCAATTGAAGTCCTTAAAGCGGGCCCAACCTCCTCTTCATGCCCTTCATGTTCTTCATGGTGGACAATTCCCCCCAACTCCAAAATTACAGGTCTAGCCGTTGTCGGAAACCGGGCGCCTACACGCCTAATTGTCTTCTATCGTACCTATCAATATCAGGAAATCCCTGATAATTCGGGCAGTCAACCCCCAGATTTCTCGTCCTTGATAACGGTAGAAATAGACAGGCGAGTCCTGGCCCAGCCGTTTCCTGATCTCTACCCGCCGGTTGGTTTTGTCTTGGAACAGGCTAAATGGCACCTCAAGGACCTCCTCCACTTCATCTGGACTAGGACTCAAACCCACTGGAGGCTCTATCCAACCTACAAAGGGCGTGACGATCAATCCATTGATGGATGGGTACTCATCAAATTGACCCAGGACACGAACTTGACTCGGCGCTAAACCAATTTCTTCCCAGGTTTCTCGCAAAGCCGTCTGGCTCAAAGGCTCGCTCTCGGTTTCCGTCATCCCGCCTGGGAAAGAGATCTCGCCTTTATGAGTTTCCACCTTTTGGGTTCGCCGGGTTAGCAAAAAGAAACGTTCTTTGTTCCTTTGGAATATGGGTATTAAGACAGCCGCACGGCCATGATGCTCCAGCACTAACTTGCGCGGAGTTCGAGAGGCTAAAAGAGATGAGATTTCTTGGCAGAATCTAGAAGCAGAATGGTCCACTGACCTCAGTAAGAATGCTGTTCAAATCAATTCACAACCGGGCCCATTCATCTTAGAGAAAAGGTGATAGAGAGGTCAACCGCCGTGAAATCCATTTTCGCCGGCCAACGGCAGCGCTGCCTTCCTTAAGCAGGTGCTTGCTTCCGTCTGAAATAGTGTCGTCCCAAAAAGTTTAAGAAATAAAGAAAGCATCCCAGGGTGAGGGCACCAAGACTCATCACCACCTGGTTCAACGTACTTTGGAAAAGCAGCCAGAGGGAAAGGATGATGCAAAGAAAGGGAATCCCATTTCCAAAGGGGACGTGGAATCTCGCCTCATCTGGGCGCATCTTTTTGCGAAGCTGGAGCAAGGCCAGGCAAGTGGCGATGTACTGAACAAGCCTGGCAATGGCTGAAAGGGCGGCCAATTGAACAAAGCTACCCGACAGGGTGAGGCCCAAAGCAACAATTCCGTAAAAGAGGATCGAGAAATAGGGTGTATGAAAGTGCGTGTGGACTTGACCAAAGACAGCCGGCAACTGGCGATGCTGGGCCAAGGCGTATGTCAGTCTTGGCCCAACGAGCATAAGGCCGCTGTTGGTTCCTGTGGTTGAGATCAGGGCTCCCAGTGTAATTAAGGTCCCGCCCAGTGGGCCCAGGAAGTGGGCGCAGGCCGATGCCAGAGGCGTTTTCGATTGGGCCAAACCGGGGAAAGTGCCGGAGGCCACCAGTTGGATCGAAACATAGACAAGGGTAACCAGGGCCATTGTGGCCAGAATAGCTCTGGGAACATTGTGGCGAGGGTTGTCGACCTCCTCGGCTGGAATAGTGAGTATCTCGAAACCGCCGTAGGCGAAAATCAACAAAAGGGCAGCTTCCCCAAAACGCTGGGTGGCGGGCCAGTTCAAGGGCAAGAGGTTCCTGGTCTGAATGGAAAAAATTCCGGCGCCAATGAAAATTCCCAGGGGCAAGAGTTTCCCCACCGTAAAAAAGTTCACCAGCCAGGCGCCATAGCGAACTCCCAAAAGGTTGGCCAGCATGAGGAAAAGCAGCACCGCAGTCAGGATGATGGCTTGAGTCAGCCCATGCGCCGCCGCCGGCCAGAGATAACCCAGATAAGTGGTAAAGGCATTGGATACCGCCCCCGTGCTAGTGGCCCTCACCAGCCAGGTGATCCAGCCCACTTGAAAACCAATAAAGGGACCAAAGGCCTCGCGAGCATAAAGATAAGGTCCACCCGCGATGCTGAAGTAGCTTCCGATCTCTGCAAAACACAAGGCAATGAGAGAAACCACCAGGCCCGAAAATAGATAAGCCAGAGGCCCTGCAGTTCCAAGAAGCTGAGCCACCGTCGCTGGTAAGATAAAGATTCCTGCTCCAATAACGCCGTTGATTCCTATGGCCGTAAGGTCTAAGGGCCCCAGGGCCCGGAGGAGTTTTCTTTCCATGCAACGTTTTCTTATAATTGTGGTGTTGTGACAGTGTGAGTCAAGATTAACCTTATAGCACAGAAATCTAGTGTCAGCACCGCTTTTGATCGAGTATGATGTGCTCCTATTGGCAGCGACCTCGCACGCCGCCGGGGAGTGCGGCTCTGTCGGCAACTGACCCCCCACCCGTCCTCCGCGACCGCGTGAAGTCTTCTCAAGACTTCACCTTCGGCCACCCTCTCCCAATGGGAGAGACATGGGAGCTTTGAGAAAGCTCCCTGGGCGAGGGGACGGCAGGTTTAGCAAACTTGACCTGATTTTGAACTTCTCCGCTACCAAGTGCGTCCATAGGATCGAGTTGGGGGCTGTGCCCATCGAAGAAGACTCTCTGGTGGCGGTATAATTAATTTAGGCCTTGGTAAAAAAGAGATGTCGTAGAGAAATACCTGGAGGCGAGAAAATTCGATAAAGGTGAAAGGGAGCAAACCATGCAATTGGAGCTCACTGAAGACGAGCAAGATTTTCTAAAGGAGTTGCTGCAAGAAGACCATCAAGAATTACGGGAGGAGATCTACAAGACTGAGGGTTATAAGTTCAAGCTGGGACTTCGAACCAAAGAGAAGATTTTCATGTCCCTCTTGAAAAAACTTACGGATATGGAGCCTGTGAAGACAACTTGATGACGGTTCACCTCCGGAATAGTTCACAGTTTAGAACCGTCTTGCTTTAGGCTTAAACTTGGATCCTCTTGAAGCTGGAATTTGAATCGAGGAATAGACGACCAGTGATGGTCCGAGGAACTCTCGATGAGCGCTGATGAACTTTGCGGGGAGGTCTTCTCCATCCATTTGTGTCCTGGCCATCGACAAGCCATGCGGCAGGTCGAGCAGGCAACAGCCAAAGAAGACTTCGGATTGGAAGGCGATAGTCATGCGCGACCCAAGAGTAAACGACAGACGCTTTTGATCGAACTTGAAACTCTGATTGAGCTTGGTATCCCTCTCTCTGCTGTCAAAGACAATATCACGACGCGAGGGATCGAGTTGATGAAGCTGCGAGCGGGACAGAAGCTTCGCTTGGGCGAAACGGCGCAATTCGAAATCACACAGCCTTGCCAACCTTGCAGTCGCATGGATGAAATAAGACCAGGGTTGAAGAAGGAGTTGGAAGGACGCCGTGGCATACTGGCAAAGGTCATTGTTGGCGGAGTGTTCTCGGTAGGAGATTCTATTCGAGTGGTGGACTAAGGCATAATAATTCCCCATATCTTTCTGCTGAGCATAGGAGGGCGAGGATGTAGGTAAGCGGCTTTTTTGGAGTGCGCTGGCTTGACAGCGCTTTGCTCGCCTGCGGCTTGACGCAGGCGCAAGACCCTTGGAGCAGTAGTTGGCTCCGGTCGCCTGCTACCCGTGGCGTCAAGCCACCCCTCAAGAAAGCAGTGTCAAGCCGCACTCCAAGATGGGATCAGTCCAAGGATGTTACATTGGGGAGCGAGATGGTAACTAACCGATTTGTATTTGCCAATCTTTTGCATCGTCCGATGCGGGCTTTTGCCAGCGTGTTGGCCATCAGCCTGGAAGTCTTGTTGATCTTGATGATTGTGGGGTTTTGTCGAGGAGTTATTGCTGACAGTGCCAGCCGGCAGCAAGGAATCGGAGCTGATATTTTCCTGCAACCGCCCAATGCTCCCCCCATTTTTACCAGCAGCGGTGTTCTGATGCCGATCTCGGACGCAGAGAGGCTCAGGCAGATTGCCGGGATTCGGGCGGTGGCGCCAGTCCTTTACCAGATTGAGCTGCAGGACGGATTGGTGACCATCTTTGGGATTGATCTCAAGAGTTTTGACGAGGTATCAGGAGGGTTGACCTATCTGCAAGGGGGGCCCTTCAGCAGCGCTTCAGCCAACGAAATAATCATTGACGATTTGGAGTCTCAGTCGAAACATTTGCAAACCGGAGACACACGCGAGTTTAAAGGACAACGCTTTAGAGTCTGTGGAGTGGTTCAACATGGTAAAGGTGCCCGAGTATTTATGCCCATCGAAACCATGCAAGAGTTAGTGGGAAGAAAAGGAATGGCCTCCATGATGTTTATCAAGTGTGACCACCCTGACCTGACCCGTCAGGTTTTGAAGTCCATTGAAACTACTTTGCCCGATTACCGTGCATTCTCAGTTCAGGACTGGGTGAGTCGAATCATGAATACCAATCCTCCAGTTTTAGATGTGTTTCTGAACGTTGTCGTAGGAGTCGCTGTGATCATCGGTTCCTTTGCCATTTTTCTTTCCCTTTACACCACCATCACCGAACGAACCCGCGATATTGGCATCCTCAAGTCTATGGGGGCATCGAAGCCTTATATTATGGGTATCATCTTAAGAGAGTCGCTGGCCCTTTGCATCATGGGTTTGATCTTGGGATTGGCGCTGACAGCCCTGGGGAGAAGTATTTTACACGCAATTTTCCCCACCCAGCAGGTCCTGATTTCATTCTCCTGGATTTTAAGATCGGCTCTTCTCGTGCTGGCTAGCGGACTTCTTGGGGCCATCTACCCGGCAATGCAAGCAGCCAGCAAGGATCCTATTCACGCCTTGGCCTACGAGTAATCCGAGTGGGCCTGGGCGTGTCACGCCTGACGCATCGCCAAGACCTGTTTTCCCGGAGTTCAAAATAACTCTCCCCCTCCGCAACTTTTTCCGGAACTTCGTGTTTAACCGGACAAAAGCGGTTAATGATCAAGGTGCGAAAGGAGAAACCAAGATGAAGTTGGCAATTCTGAAATCAGTGGCAACCACAGCCTCAGCCATGTTGTTTATTGGAAGCCTTGCGGTTGCAGAGGCCGGTATCAATCAGCGTCAGAGGAGACAGCAAAAACGAATCTACCAGGGCGTCAAGAGCGGTCAGGTGACGCGCAAAGAGTTCAACAAATTGGAAAGAGGGGAAGCGAAAATTGAACGGGATGAATTCAAGGCCAGGTCGGATGGAAATTTTACGCCCAAGGAACGGGCTAAGATCAATCGAGAGCTCAACCACGAAAGTCGCCAGATCTATAAGGAAAAGCACGACAATCAGACAGCCACAAATCCGCCACTGACCATAAATCAACGGGAGAATAGACAGCAAAAGCGAATTTACCAGGGAGTGAAGAGCGGTGAATTGACTGGCCACGAGTTCGGCAAATTAGAGAAGGAAGAATCCCGTATCGAACGTGATGAAACAAAGGCCAAGTCGGATGGAAATTTCACGCCCAGGGAACAGGGCAAGATCAATCGAGAATTGAACAAAGCCAGCCGTGATATTTACAAGGAAAAGCATGACAACCAGGACACCAACTAGGGTTACTTGGTGGCGAAGAAGTTCAAACTTCGGTCAAATTTGTTAAGCTGCCGTCCCCCCACCCCCTCTCCCAATGGGAGAGGGTGGCCGAAGGCCGGGTGAGGGGTGCGTGGCCGATAGAATCGCACTCCTGAGCGGTCTGAGGTTGCTCGCTAGGCATTGGCTGTATGCTACGTATTCCTCGATCCAGAAGCCAGAAGTCCGGAGCAGAGTTCCAGGCTGCCGATGGGAAAGCTGGTCCAACTCCCTCTTCATGCTCTTCATGGTGGGTCATTTCCAGTGATCAAAACAACCAGTCTAGGCGGTGTCGGCGACGGGGCGCCGACACCGTGGCCCA
This sequence comes from Acidobacteriota bacterium, assembly GCA_003224725.1. Classification (GTDB taxonomy): domain Bacteria; phylum Acidobacteriota; class Terriglobia; order Versatilivoradales; family Versatilivoraceae; genus QHZQ01. The sequence goes on from QHZQ01000120.1 coordinate 7,151, forward strand.
TGGGACAGCATTTCTCCAAAGCGGCGTGGGAGGATTTTTCCATTTCCTATTTTCCATCTGTCAGTTTCCATTTGCGGCACTCTAACCAGTCAAGGGCTGCGCCCCATAGGCGCTAACTTTGTGAGGTCTTCTCATAGTCCGCCACCAGAAAATAAACGCCGAGAGCGCCAAGTACGCCAAGGAAGAAAAAGCACGATGGGATCCCAAACTTGATCCCTGCTGTGCCCTCGGTGCTCCTGACGATTTCGGATCCGCATTGAAGGTGTCACCTATAAAATCACCTCCCATTCTCTTAGTTACTTCGTCGGTAGTTACCAGGCACACCTCCTTGGCGTTCTTGGCGTTCTTTGCGTTTCCAGGTTTTTGGGGCGGTGTTCAAAATGGACCATGGTTACAAATCCCAAGTTAGCGCTGATGGGGTTGCGCCCGATATCCCTGGCTTTGGTAGCTCACAGCGTAGTTTGCGGTGGTCGTGGGCAGTTTGTGACGAAAGCCCACGGCCAGGTAAAAAGCACTGACCGTGGCTACCACAACAACGAGGACAAAATCCTCGTTTCTTGAGTTTTTTCGAGCATGCGAAGGCGCCCCCCTGCACGTATATTGACGAATGCGCCGCGCAGGAACCCAGCGCCACAAGCGTTTCGCGTCACCAACGTGGCCGCCACGCAGACCGACCCTCCTATCGGAAGCCGAGGCCAGTTCGGCAGCTCTGAGCCGTCCCGTCGGAACCCGTTGACGATTCGTCGCCGGCCCGACGATGCTTTGACGACGGCTATTTGCTCTTCCTTTTTTTGCCGCCCAGAAGCCCGCCGAGAGCATCAGTGAGCCCCTTGGTCCGGGGATTGCTATCCAAAGCATTTCCCAATTCCGATTCCACCACTCCGCCGACCATTCCTCCGACGTCGGGCACAACCTTCGGGTCAGACGTCGTGCCCTGGATCAGGAACGGAATGCGGGCATTCTTGGACATACTGCGTCCGCTGAGCCTCCCAACCGTAGAGGCTATGCCACTCTGGGCGCTCAGTGTGGCCACCATCCTTAAGTTCAGCGCATTACTGGCGCTGATGGTTCCGCCGCCGTTCAGTTGGCCAATTCCGGGCATCACCAGCTCGAGGCTGGTGGCCTGGATGCCCTCCGGCGCCAGGCGCAGGTTGGTCGTCAGCTTCTCAATGGAAGTATCGGCGCCGGCTTTCTGAACACCCGAGAAGGCGGAGAGTGCCGCCATCCTGGAGCTCATGTCGAAGCCAGCGAGCTTGGCATTAAACAGACCGATGTTGCCGGTAGACACGAGCTTGTCGACAGGACCCTGGATGTTCAAATTGACGCTGAGCGTTCCCGTCTCCAGTGAAGAACCCTTCGGGAGAATGACTCCCAAGGCAGGGAGTGCGGCTTGCAGGTCCTGGACCGGCAGGTTCTGGCCGTAAAGCTTCATATCGAGTACCACGGACTCGTCGCGCCGATCGAATGTGCCGGAGAGGCGCGAACCGGCTTTGCCGATTTTAACAATCCCCTGATTGAGTAAGCCCGCGCTCCTGCGCAAATCGTAGTCGATGTTGAAATCCAGGTTCACCGGCACACTTGAGGGAGCCCCGCCGTTCACCAACGTCAGCCTGTTTATCTTGACGCCACCCTGAACATGGGCCAGTCCATCCTTGGACTGCAATGCATTGGTGGCATCCACGATGCCCGCGATGCCTGCACTGCGGTCCACAAAGCCGGACTTCGCCAGGTCCAGGCCGTTCACGGTGACTTTCGCCTCAAGTGGGCTGAGCGACGCATCGGCCGGGTTGACGGGGCCCACTCTGCCATCCATCTTGAAGCTGCCACCGCCCGGCAGGTCAGCGGTCAGCGCCATCGGGAACTGGGACTTCAGCGAGAGATTAGTCGCTTCCAGGTCCACGTTGTCGTAGACGCTCTTCTTGTCGGATACCGTGGAACCAACCGTGACGCGGCCCTTCTCGATTTTCAGTTTGGCCACTCTAAGCTCCGGCGGGGCGGCGCCGGCCGGTTTCGCGGCACCGGCTGGCTGCTCGAACCTGTGGCCAGCGTGGAGAAGTTCCACTTCCCCTGCCTATTGCACATCAAGACGACCTCCGGTTTCTCGATGGTGAGGCCGGTGATGTTCAGGATCTTCGACGCGATCAACGGCCACAGTTCGATGCTAATCTTCAGTGACTTGGCAGTGAGGAACGGTGATTTGCTGAAGCTGGGATCGTCCGCGATGGAAAGATTCTCGGCAGAAAGGGCGCCGGAAAAAATCGCAAGAGTTAGGTTCCCGACCTGTACCTTGCGACCCAGCGCGGACGAGAGCTGCTGCTCGACCTCCGGCCGGAAGGAATTAACACTGATGAAGAACGGAAGTGCGATGAGGATGAGGAGCAAGAAACCGACAGCTATGGCGATGTAACGGAGTTTTCCTTTCAAGACCGGACCTCCTAAGAAAAGACAAACAAACGACACGAGTTCCTTTATTATAACACCGGTCGAACTCCAGGCCGGCGAGAGCGCTGGCTGACCAGATTTCCAGTTATTCCGAAGTCTAGACACGGCTCGCAGGCGATTCGGGAAGATGAAACGTCGAGGTGATCGGTATTTTTGGCTCGCCGGCCGGCTGAAGGGATCTCGAATGCTCGAATTGAATTGCCTGGACTCCAGTGGAGATTTTCACTAGAATTTTTTCGTGGTTGAGGAGAGATGGCCGAGTGGCTGAAGGCGCACGCTTGGAAAGCGTGTTTAGGGGAAACTCTAACGTGGGTTCGAATCCCACTCTCTCCGCCAGATCTTATCTATCTTATAGTAAATTGTTTACGGTCTATCCGGACATTCTTGACTCAACTCCGTGTACAAGATACGTACATGCCTGTTTCCATGTTAGAATGCGCGCATCTTCAAAACGGAGGCGGTCATGCTCACGATTTACCGTAGACATACGAAACAATACCCCTTTAATTCTGTCAGAGAATAAGGGTCATAGTCTGCCTTCCAGTTGATTTGTGCCAGGTCGAAATCTGCCGGGACTTCCTCCCTTGCAGCGAGTCGCTCCAGTTCTCGTTTCTCCACCGGTAAGTGCTCTACACGTTCACGGATAACGCTAACCCAATCCGAATACTGACCGAATCGATGATGGGTCCTTTGGGCCACGTTGAGTGATTCTTCCAAGTTGTCCGGGAGACGCAACTGTATGCGGCTGGGCAGTGCTATTTCCCAGGTTGCCAAGCTCCAGTGGCCGCCTCTTCGATAATACTTGCCGGTCTTCACAAATTCTGCTTCTACGTCCGC
>QHZQ01000635.1 GCA_003224725.1 Acidobacteriota bacterium
GTCGTCATTCAAGAAACCAATTATGTCCAGGCGTTTGCGAGTATGGCCTTAATTGATACTGGGATTTTCGTGCCGATCTGCTGTTTGAGCGCATCGGCACGAAATTGCTTGTCTTTTCCTGGAGCCCGTCGCAGTGATTTTTCCATTGCCATGCTTTCATGCAGCTCCAGTTCCTGTCGGAGGATATCGATCAGTTGACCGGCACTCAGGCGCTTTGGCGGTTTGATCTTACGCCAAAGAGGCAAGGGTCGGACAGCACCTGTGGTGTTGAGGCCGTAGGTTTTCACGGCAGCTGTCAGAAGTGCGGCATAGGAGGCCACGTGGAAAGCAGGTTGACGCGGGACAGCGTTTTCAGACCAGACTTGCGCCTGCCCAACACCCAGCAGGTCTTTTTCTTCTTTCTGGTCGGCTTCGATTTCCCAACGATAGAAATAGGCCTGCAGAGCTTCGCCGACGTTAGCGGAGGGATCGCTAACCAACAAATAGGCCTCCTTGCGATACAAAAGGTGACCGTGGGCGCGATACTTGAGCGGTTCGATTACAATCAAGCGCAACGGGTGGGGCCCAGCTCCGCTCTTCCACAACACGCGCTCCATGGTTTTGTAGCGAAGATTATGCTTCTTTCCCGCGGCAAAAATCTCACAGCCTTGCCACGGCACCGATTTATCCTGTCGAAATTGCTCGGGAGTAGGAAGCGGTTTGCCATACCTATTCTTCCTCCCTTTGCCCTTTTTGGTCTTCTTGGTGGGCTCAGCATACAGTCGGATATCCTTTCGCGTTCGACCGATGAGGACGGTGCGCGCGGGAAGTCCCCGGAAAACCGTGCGATTGCAGAAGCTGGCATCTACGATAGCCCAGAGAATCTTCTGCACCAGGACCACGCGCTGATCGAAACGAGTGCGCAAATCTTTCAGCAGGCGGACGCCCTGAGCGGCGAGTCCCTCTTTTCTCTGCTTTTGTCGATGCTTCTTCAACTGTGTTTCGTAATCCGCCAAGGCCTTTTGATATTCGGCTTTTTGGGCAGCGCTCGCCGAGTTGTTGAGCTTCTTAGGGGGCTTCGGCTTCTTGACGGCGGGAGCGAGTTGAAAGGCAATTGGAATTGCGCGAGCCGCCCCGTTTCCATTCGCGGGCCAGAGCAACAAAGCGGCGTGGAGGAAACGCAGACCCCAAACCAGGTTTGTGTTGAAAGGAGGGGAAAGTGGATCTCGCAACCATTTGGCCCATGGGATCCTCTTGCCGGTTTTTCGCAGAAGGGTATCGTCCATGGCCACGGTCAAGGGTTGTTTTTCCCACATAAGCGGGTGCGCATGGTCCAAGACGCTGTCAAACAGCGACCGAGGATTCCAGGGAGATTCAGAAAAAAACTTGTAGTCGGGCGACCACGCCCGGAACTGTCTCAGCTGAGCGCAGATCGCGCGACTGATGGTGCGCCGGCCCAAGCAGAGCAGAAAGGCCAAGGCAAAGCCTGTGGCTCGCTTGTGAGTTCGATGATCGGCAAAACTCTTTTTCCAACCTGTCAGCATGTCGAGCAAGCACGGGAGCAGTTTCATGGGGCCCTACCTTTCCGAAAGCAGAGCGAAAGTGTTTGGTCCGGTACGAACGAAACGGTCTTTGCGGGCCACGCGCTTGGCAAGAGCGGAGACGACAGATTCGCGATCAAGATCAACGCCGAATTTCTTAGAGACCAGTTGCAAGATGTCGGCAATGTGCAGAGGTTGGCGCGCGGACTCAAGTATGTTGTGTACCATGTCAATCTGCGACATACGTTCACTCGAGCGCTCACCTTCACTCGACTGCCGGGTCTGCGGAGTGCGCAGCTTGCGGATAGTCCGCAGCTGTGCTTCTGAAACTGCCTCTAGAATATCGAGGAGTTCGTCGCGGATATTGTCGGGCATGGCCGTCCTCCAACGAAGGATGGGGACAGCATAGCAGAGAAATAACGTATGTCAATGAAAATATACA
>QHZQ01000121.1 GCA_003224725.1 Acidobacteriota bacterium
TCATTGCTTCTGTCACTACCCACAAATTGTCGCAACCCCGGGCTGCTTTGTCGGAGGTTCTGGTGTAGGCGGGGCCAATAGAATCAGACCCCCTGCGGTGTCCCTTTCGTTTAAGCTAATGGTGTCCGATATCGCTCGTCCTGGACAGAGGGGTGCCGGAAAGCCGCACGGCGGATGGGTTCTGATTCTGTATAAGGACCACGGAATATAGCACAGGGCCGGGGTGCAGACCTTGATGACTGTCCGTTTTCGCAACAGCGCTATCCCACAAACGAACACTTCAAGTCCTCCTCCTGTTTGTTCAAGCCGATTAAGTCGAGCCCTTCGAACGTTCTAATGTGCAGTGAAAGTTGGCAGCTTCGTTGCTCACACGCGTGGGTTAGGCCCTGAGCTCGAGGAAGCAAGGATGCCTTGAGATAAGGCCGCACTTTGGATGAGGAGGGCAGCAGAGTGAGCGATCAGCTATCAGCTAGAAAGCTGACTGGGTGAGCCAGCTTTGTCGAAGGAGGAACGTGTGAATGGATTTCGAGACCTCAAGGATCCGACCTGCCGCCTCAATCCCGGCCAATAGACCTGACACCTCGACCCTGAAACCTATGCTCATCTCAAATTGCGGATTTCGGATTGTGGATTGCGGATTGAAGACAATTGGCGAGTTCACGTTCCGTCGAGACCGCCTTCCGTTGGCCCTTAGACTTTGGACCTTGAACCTTGGATTGGACGAGTTAACCCCGAATCGCTAACCCCGAATCACGATGCTTAATGACCTTCGATACGCGTTTCGCATGCTGCTCAAGAACCCCGGCTTCACCGCGGTGGCCGTGCTCACGCTCGGCCTCGGGATCGGCGCAAATACGGCCATTTTCACCTTCGTCAATGCCGCTTTTCTAAAGCCGCTCCCGTACCCGTACGCGGATCGAATCGTGGCATTGTTCGAGCGCCCGCCCCAAGGGCAGGGCACGACGCCTGTGCACCCGCGGAGCTTTGTCGAATGGCGCGACCGCGCTCAATCCTTCGAAGCCCTGGCGATTGCACAGGCCATCCCGGTTAACACCGAGGGGACCGACGGAGCTGAACAAGTGGCCGGACTGTGGAGCACCGCAGAATTGTTTCAGGTCTTCGGGGTCGCGCCCATCTTGGGCCGCGTCTTCACGAACCAGGAAGGATTCAACCGCGGGGCCGTCCGCGGGGAAGGGCCGGGCGCCCCCGTTGTCGTCCTCAGTTACGGGTACTGGCAAAGGCGATTCGGTTTGGACCGCAACATCCTGGGCAAAACCATCCGAGCTGGTGACACGTCCGCCGTCGTGATTGGAGTCATGGCGGCCGGCTTCCGGGTAGCCACACTGAACGTCGACGTGTACCTGCCGTTGCCGCTGGACCGCAACCGGCCGGAGGCCGTCGGCTCTCGCTCTTTTCATTGTTACGGGCTCCTGCGGCCCGGCATCGCCCTTGAGGCAGCCCGGGCGGAAATGACGGTCATCGCCACCCAGGTCAGCCGCCAGTACCCGATCGATGAGGGGTGGGGCGTGATGGTACTCGGCCTGCGTGATTATCTCGTGCGGGATAATCGCCTGGTATTGCTGCTGCTGGAGGGTGTGGTCGCTTTCGTCCTGCTGATCGCCTGCGCGAATCTGGCAGGGCTGCTGCTGACGCGCAGTATTGGCCGCCGCAGCGAGCTGGCTCTGCGGGCAGCGCTCGGCGCGAGCCCGGGCCGTCTGGTTCGACAGCTGGTCGTCGAAAGTATTGTCCTGTCGGCGACGGGAGGCGCACTCGGCCTGCTCCTTGGCTCATGGGCCAGCCAGGCACTGACCCTCCTCGCGCAGGAAGCGGTTGCATTCGGACAGATGGCCGACGTACGTCTCGACGCGCGTGTCCTCGTTTTCACGCTGGTGCTCTCTCTCCTCACTGCGATCGTGTTCGGGTTGGCGCCGGCCTGGCAAACTTCCCGCTTTGACCTGCAGACCGCCCTGAAGGAGCAGGGCCGGGGCGCGAGTGACAGTCGGGGTCAACAACGATTTCGCGCTGCCCTGGTCGTCGGCGAGGTGGCACTGGCCGTTGTGCTTCTCGTGGGTGCGGGCTTGCTTCTCCGCACGTTCTCTCACCTCCTTCAGGTCAAACTCGGTTTCCAGCCGGCGCAGGTCTTGACCATGCGCCTGTTCGTCACGGGCGAGGCGGCCAGGCGCTCGAATCTGGTTGACAGCGTCCTGGATCGAGTCGAGACCTTGCCTGAAGTGCGCGCGGTCGGCACTATTCAATTCCTTCCGCTCGGAGGCTGGACCAATAACGGGCCGTTTCACTTTGTGGGACGGCCTGAGCCCGCCGACTCCAAGGGCATGGAATCCGACGTATCGACGGTGAGCCGCGGGTACTTTGCTGCCATGGGCATCCCGGTCCTGGGGGGCCGGCCGTTCGGCAGGCAGGACCGTTTGGATAGCCCGCGCGTGGCGGTGGTGAATCAGTCGTTCGTCAAGAAGTACTGCCCGAACGAGAATCCCATCGGCCAAAATATCATCGGTGATTGGGCCAACCCTAAGCCGACCGAAATCGTGGGTGTGGTGGGCGACATCCGGCATAACGGGCTGACAGCGGAGCCTCGGCCCACCGTGTTCCTGGCGCAGGCACAAGTGCCCGGCTACATCACTTACCTGGTAGTGCGCACGGCAGCCAAGCCGGAGAAGCTGGCGAGCGCGATTCGCCGTGAGGTTCAGCAAGTGGACCCCAACCAGGCGGTCACCGCTATACAAACGATGGAGCAGTACGTTTCCGCGTCTCTGGCACGGCCGCGCCTCTACGCGGTGCTGCTCGGAACGTTTGCCTCGCTCGCGCTTGTGCTCGCCGCGGTTGGCCTGTACGGCCTGATGGCTTACGCAGTCAACAGCCGCACACACGAGATCGGCATCCGCATGGCGCTGGGAGCCCAGCCACGAGAGGTGCTGCGCTCCACTCTCGGCCGGGGTGCCCGGCTGACTGTGGCCGGACTGGGTCTCGGCGCCCTCTGCGCCATCGCCTTGAGCCGTTTCGTTGCGAACCTGCTCTACGGCGTCAGCGCCGTCGATCTGATGACCTATGTCGCTGTGGTGACACTGCTCGGCGGCGTGGCGCTGATCGCGACTTACGTTCCGGCACGCCGCGCTTCCAGAGTCGACCCGATCGTGGCGTTGAGGTACGAATGAAACAGTGGCGAGTGGTTAGTGGCGAGGGGCGAGAGGCGAAAAACATGAACACCCAAGGGAAGCTCAAAAGCCACAAGGATCTTTTGGGCAGAAGAGCGTGGCCTCATGCCCGGTTTCACTCATATGGTTATCGAAGGTCTTGGAAATGCAAACCCCTCACCCCCAGGCCCTGAAGCTGTGAAAAAATTGGGAGGGCGAGCCTCCTGGCGAGCCATCGCCCGAGCAAGTCCTTGTCCCATGAGGCTCGGCGGGAGCCTCGCCCTCCCGATCTCCTCTACTCCTGCCTCATCAAATCCAGGGGATCGATCTGTGCCGCTCTCCGTGCCGTAAAGTAGCAGGCCAGCAAGGCTACTGCCGCCAGCAATAGCGAAGCGCCGATGAACGTGGGAGGGTGAGTCATCCTCGCTCCTTGCCAACTTGCAAAAACGCCGAACCCAAAAGAGACCAACAGCAGACCCAGTAGGATACCCGTCATCGTCACTTTCGAAGCACGGCTCACCAACCATCTGAGAGTGGGGAGTGAAGGCGCGGTGCCGCGCGAAGGTGGGGGATGCGAAAAGGACTCACGGCGAATGGTGTAAATTCCTGATGCGGCCAGGATCAAGGCCGTGCCTCCCAGGATTCCCAGGAACAATATCATGGCGCGCTGTGGAGCCAGATCGCCTGAGAATGTCCTGGGATTGAGCGTGATGATCTCATAAAGGACGGGAAGGAAAACGGGAAGTGTGAAAGCCAGCATCAGACCGAAGGCCACACCTAACAAAACCAATCTCATTCCGAGAATCACGGCTCGTCTCAGCATCTGAGAAGGCCGGCCGCCCAGGGAGAGCCGAACGCCGATCTCACGGCTGTGGACGGTCACGACGTACATCATTAGACCGAAAATGCCTACCGCCGCCAGTACCATGACCGCTGCTGTAAAGAAAGCCAGTAACCGGTTCAGCAAACGTTCCGGGGCCGACCATCCTCTCATGCGTTGCTCCAGCGTCCTGACCCTGGAGAGCGGAAGATCCTTGTCCACAGCCCACACCGCGTTGGAGACGGCTGGCGCCAAAGTCATGGGGTCGGAACGCGTGCGCGCGAGCAGATTCATGTATCGCATCGATGGCAGGAGACTCGCCGGGGCTTGCGTGTAAAGTACATAGAGATCTGCATTCACCAATTCATTCGACAACGGAGTATAACGTCCCGGGCTCCACAGCGATTGTCTGGTTCCTCTTCTCCAGTAGAGAGGGCGAGGTCGTTAGAATCTTTAGGTTATCCGGCAAGTCAACCAGCTTGACTGTCTTGCCGATCGGATCTTCTTCTCGAAATAAGGTGTCGGCTAAGCCTTCATTGATGATCGCAGGCGGAACTTTGTCAACCAGATCTTGCTCCGTGAAATAGCGGCCTTTTCGCATCGAGATACGCATGGCCCGCATTAGACCAGGATCAATAAGCCCTAAGAAGCTAACCCGACCTCTGGGAGGCGACGGCGAGTTGGCCGGTTCGCGGGCAACCCCAACGCAATTGAATCCTGCGAAGAGACTGCCGGAATTATCAAACCAAGGAGCTCTCCCGACAACGCCGCTGGATTGCACGCCGGGTAGGGTTTCAACTTTTTGCAGGACTTGCTCATAAGCGGCAATGATCTGGCTCTTGCCGGGATATTGTTTTTCAGGCAGATGGATTTCCATGGTGAGCACGCGGGCCGGGTTCAGCCCAAACCGGAACTTGTCCGGGGTCTCGAAGAATTCTTGGATTTCCAAGGCAACTCGTGTCAGCAGAGTCAGAGCGATCGCCACTTCCAACACGACCAGCCAGCTATGGATGTGTTGGCGGCCCAAAAAGCCTGTCCATCGACGCTTTTCCAGGGATTCCGTAAGATTGCCTTGTGACGCCCGCAGCGCTGGCATCAGACCAAAGACCAAGCCTGTCAGCAAGGTCGTGAGCAAAGTGAAGCCCAGGACTCGGCTGTTCATGCCAATCCCCGTCAATCCACCGTATAAAGGAAACTCTGTATGCGCCGAAGCCAGAGCGGACGCCATTAAATGAGTGATTCCGAAAGCAAACAGAAGCCCCAGCGCCCCGCCGAGCAGGGCCAACATCAAACTTTCAGTGAGCAGCTGTCGAACCAAGCGCGGACGGCTGGCGCCCAGCGTGACCCGGATACTCATTTCCTTTTGTCTTTGAGTTGCCCGGGCGAGCAGCAGGGCTGCCACGTTGGCACAGGCCAGAAGCAACATGAAAGTCACACAGATTTGCAGAATGGTGAAAGTGGGCCCGAGATACCTGGAGTAATCAGGCTGATTGAGCGAGTCGACGCCAGCTCTCGCCGAGAGGTCTGTTAGGGCATCCTGGGCCGATTCCTGATCGATCCTGGCCATGTCGGCCCGCGCACTGGCCAGCGTGTTACCCGGTTTAAGCCGGGCGATCGCAGGAAACCCTAATTGGGGAGACCCGTCCGTCTCCAGGGCTTCCCAATCAATCGGAGTCCAAACCTCCACCGACTCGTTCCCGGGAGGATAAAAACCAGCCGGCATGATCCCGACAACCCTGAAGTTTTCACCGTTCAATGTGAGTGGTTTTCCCAGAAGCGCAGGATCGGAATGATAACGGCGCTGCCAAAGGTCATAGCTGATGACCACCTCGTGGCTGTGTCCCGATGTCTCTGGCTCCGGCAGCGTCCGCCCCAGACGCGCTGTTACGCCCAATACGGTGAAGTAGTCGTTGGAAACCCGTGCCCTGATGAGATATTCAGGCATCTGTCCGTCCGTAAGATTAACACCTTCCCAACAAAAGGCCGCCATTTGCTCGAAGACCCGGTTCTCTTTCTTCCATTTGTCAAAATGAGCGTTGGAAATGAGACCCTGGATTTGATGGACCACCACCAGGCGCTCGGGTTCCTTGTAAGGCAAGGGCGTGAGGGCCGTGGTCATGGCGCTGAAAATCGCACCGTTCGCGCCGATGCCGAGTGCCAGCGCGAGGACGGCCATGATGGTAAATCCAGGATTGCCGGCCAGCATGCGGCACCCGTAGCGAACATCCTGGGATAACCTGTCCATGTGTTCCAAGACGACTGTCCAGAGGAGGTCCAACAGGGTGTGCAGGGACAATTGGATCAGCCCCCAGTATCCCTTTCGAGCAAACTCTTCACGGCAGCGGTCCCGGAATACCTGGGCCATCGGCGTTTCGTATTTTTCACGAAATTCCGCCGGGTATCCTCTCAGTAGGAGCCGGTAGATACGGTCCACTACAGATAAGGTTTGGTTCGATTTGTTCATAATAGGCTCCCTGTCCTGTCAACATGTAATGGTTCCTTCATGGTCGTGATGCTCCTCGTCATCCACAGGTTGTGCACACTCACTTCTTGGAAGCCTGGGGATTGGACATTTTTGGAATGCGCAGCGGAGCAATCGGCGCTACAGTTTGGCGGGTTTGGTAACTTTAAGGAGCCTCTTACTCCTGGCCACGCGTATCAGACTGGCCAAACGCCCTGCCTCGGCCGTCACTACGCGTCGGCCGAATTCTGTCAGCCTATAGTAGCGGCGCCGCTCATCGTCGATCTGAGGATCCGGACGCTCGTCGGATTCCGCAATAAGACCATCGCCTAACATCCGCTTAATGGATCCGTAAAGAGTTCCCGGTCCCAAACGCATCTTGCCATCGGTGTGGTTGGCGACTTCCCGCATGATGGCGTAGCCATGCTTCTCGCCATCCGCCAAGGTCAACAAGATATGGAAGACCGCCGGCGTCAACGGGAGCAATCCTTCCGCCTCGAGTTTATTCCTTTTCATTTTTCCTCCATGCTCTCCAATCCAAAACGATCAACAATCGATATATCGACTATGGATATAGTGAACGCTAAAAAATTTTGTGTCAAGTCCAAAAAACATCGGGAAAGTGAAACAGTGACAGTGGCGCAGGGGTGGGTTGTCCCAGCCGGAAGGACGCACCGCGAAGGCTACGCCTTCTGCCCCTCCCGAGAGGGGATTTTCAGAGGAGCCATCCATTCCGCTAGGCGGCATGAAATGTCCAATCTCTGGCGGGAGCTTTGAAAAAGCTCCCTGGGTGAAGGGGTTGGCATTTCTAAGACTTTCAATAATCACATGGACCCAACTTGGTATAAAGTGGCGTGTAATCTGGCGTCAAGTATCTCGAAATTGACGGCGACAGTCATTTTCAGCCGCGTGAACAAGAGAAAGACAAGGCCAGGCAACAGCTCATCGAATCGACCGGGGTTCACTTTCTCCGATTTCGAAATGTCGAGGTTCGGGCGAATCTCAGGGGGCTGGAGGCGATTTACCGCAAGATTGAGCAACTTCGAAAAGATCTGCGACCCCCTGCCGCAGCAAGCGCGGCGTCCCCCTTGGAAAAGGGGGACAAAGCCTAACGATGGTGCTTCCTTGAAGAAAGCAGCAGCTCCTTCCCGCCTCAAAGATGACAGCAGCTACTGGAATGGTCTGTCTCCCGTGTGTTTGAATAACGAGAGCCGCCTGCATTTTGTCCCCCTTTTCCAAGGGGGACGCCGCGCCTGCTGCGGCAGGGGGTTCACCATGACTCAGATCTTTAACCGGCCGTCCGAAAAGCAGACACGCCAGTCGCTTCGAAACAGCCTGCCGCTGGCTGAGCTCATCTTGTGGTCGAAGCTCAAGAACCGCCAAATCTGTGCTCAGAAGTTTCGCAGGCAATACAGCGTTGGTCCTTATGTTGTTGATGACTTCTACTGCCCGGCGCTGAAGCTCGCCGTCGAAATTGACGGCGACAGTCATTTTCAGCCGGGTGAACAAGAGAAAGACAAGGCCAGGCAACAGTTCATCGAATCGACCGGGGTTCACTTTCTCCGATTTCGAAATGTCGAGGTTCGGGCGAATCTCAGGGGGCTGGAGGCGATTTACCGCAAGATTGAGCAACTTCGAAAAGGTCTGCGACCCCCTGCCGCAGCAAGCGCGGCGTCCCCCTTGGAAAAGGGGGACAAAGCCTAACGAATGTGCTTCTTTGAAGAAAGCACGAGCTCCTTCACGCCTCAAAGATGACAGCAGCTACTGGAATGGTTTGTCTCCCGTGTGCTTGAATAACGAGAGCGGCCTGCATTTTGTCCCCCCTTTTCCAAGGGGGACGCCGCGCTTGCTGCGGCAGGGGGTCTTTGGAGGGCCTGCCAACTCAGACCAAAAGGCACGGTACCACAGGCACGATACCATTGCTGTCCGGGTGAAAACTAAATCGAGGAGAGCGGCCTGATAGCGAGGTGAAGTGGGGGGAGCGGCATTGTCATGAAGAGAACGAGGCTGGGCGCCCCGGCGCAAGTAAGGGAAAGTCTCTATTCGTGCACAATCCTCCTTACCGTGGCCGTGACGGCAGCCGTTATTTGGATTCCGCTTTTTTCAGAGCGGACTTCGGCACGTCCCCCGCGCCCCCATTTCTTCGATGTTGCCCCGCGCTCAGGGATTTCCTACTCCACAAACAATCACTTCACCGGCCGGAAATACTTTCAGCAGCCCATGTGCGGCGGTGTCGCAATCCTGGACTTTGATCATGACGGTAAGATGGACATCTACTTGACCAATGGCGCCAGGTTGCCGGAACTCAGGAAAGAGAATACCTCCTTCTACAACTGTCTGTTGCGTAATCAGGGAAACGGCACATTTAAGGATGTGACGTCGGAAGCCGGGCTCACCGGATCGCAACTGGATTTTTGCTATGGGGTCGCGGCGGGAGATTTCGATAATGATGGAGCCACAGACCTCTTCGTCTGCAATACGAGGAAGAATGCACTGTATCACAACCAGGGAAACGGCTCCTTTGTCGACGTGACAGAGCGGTCCGGATTGGGGCAAAAGCCTCCGGATACCCTGAGCATCCAGGGAGCATGGTTCGACTATGACAATGATGGTCTTCTCGACCTGGTGTTGTCGAATTACACGCTCTGGACTCCCGAGACTGACCAGCGTTGCTTCAATGGTCCGGTGGAGGTCTATTGCCACCCGAAAGTCTATGTCCGCGTTCCTCACCGGCTCTACCACAACCTCGGTGGCGGGCGGTTCGAGGATGTCACTGAGAAGTCTGGATTCGGTAGGTCACCCGGTAAAGGAATGGGTATTGGCATTGCAGATTTCAATGAAGACGGATGGATGGATGTTTTTATCGCCAACGATACGGAGCCCAACTTTCTCTACCTGAATCAGGGGAACGGTACTTTTAAGGAAACGGGCCTGCTGTATGGCGTGGCCTATAACGACACGGGAACGACTGTATCGGCGATGGGTTGTGACGCGAAGGATTATGACAACGACGGTTGGGTGGATGTCTTTTACAACAACCTGATGGGACAAATCTGGGCCTTGTTTCGCAACCAGCGTGGGAAATCGTTTCAATACGTCTCTCCCGCCACCAAGATCCTGATAATGAGTGGATCGCGTTCGGGATGGAGCAGCGGATTCATTGACTACAACAACGATGGCTGGAAAGACTTGTTCTCTGCCAACGGCGATGTGGACAACCTGGGCCCGAAATCGCAACAGCACGACACGATGTTCGAAAACCGGGAAGGGAGGGAATTTCTCGATGTAACACAGGAGATGGGCGACGACTTCCTGCGCCTCGGCTTTCAGCGGGGATCAGCCTTTGCTGACCTGAACAACGATGGATTCATGGATATCGTAGTGACGTCGCTGAATCAGAAGCCTCGGATTTTGATCAACTCGGCGGATAACGGGAATCACTGGCTCTTAATTCAGCTTTCGGGGCACAAGAGCAATCGCGACGCAATCGGCACAAAGATTAAGGTCACCACTCCCTCCGGGCGGACGCTTTTCAACCATGTGACAACGAGTGTCGGCTTTTTGTCCTCCAGTGACCGCCGGGTGCATTTCGGGTTGGGCCAGGAAAACAGCGCCGCCTCGATCGAACTTCGGTGGCCAAGCGGCATCGTGCAAAGCCTCAAGGACGTACCAGCCGACCGAATCCTCCAGGTGGAGGAGCCCCGCTAAGGACGCTCTGGCATTGTCCTACTGTCGCCCTGAGGAGAAAAGTAATGAACTTTTATCAGAAATTAGGTTTGCGTCGAGTGATCAATGCTCGCAGCTACAGCACTAAGGCAGGGGGCTCGCTCATGGCTCCGGAAGTGATCCAAGCCATGCAAGAAGCGGCGAAGTCATTCGTCAGAATGGAAGACTTACAAGAGGCAGCAGGCCAAATTATTGCCAGGCTCACAGGAGCCGAGGCCGGATATGTGACCTCAGGCGCCGCGGCTGGACTGACGCTGGGCATGGCAGCTTGTATCGCGGGCCTGGACCCTCTGAAGATGAACCGTTTGCCTGACACTCGCGGCGTGAAAAATGAAGTCATCATTCAACGCGCCCATCGGAATGACTACGATCACGCTTTACGAGCCGCCGGGGCCAAAGTGGTAGAGGTAGGTTTCAATTACGCAACTTTCCCTTATGAAGTGGAACGAGCTTTCAATGACAAGACAGCTGCCATCTTCTTTCTAGCCGGGTCGGTTGAAGGGAGCCTCTCTTTGGAGCAAATCGTCCAGATTGCCCACTCAAATCACATTCCGGTCATCATCGACGCAGCGGCTGAACTGCCCCCAGCCGAGAATCTGCGAAAATTCATTGCCCAGGGCGCCGACCTGGTAGCCTTCAGCGGCGGAAAACATATCGGAGGCCCACAAGCCAGCGGAATTCTGTGTGGAAGGCGAGACCTGATTCTGTCAGTGGCTTTGCAGCACCAAGATATGGACGTTTTTCCGGAGACCTGGCCATCGCGTCATTTGATTGCGGACGGGACACTCTCGGGACCTCCTCATCACGGCGTTGGACGCGGTCTCAAGGTCGGAAAGGAAGAGATAGCAGGCCTTATCATCGCTTTAGAACGTTACGCTGACCGCGACTTTGAGGCAGAATTGAAAGCCTGGCACAAACGAATCGATATCCTGATTGATGGCGTCGAGACAATTTCCGGACTTTGCGCTCGTCGCATTTTGCCAAGTGGACAACTTGTCCCTTCGGCGCGTGTGCAAGTGGACCCCAGCAGAGCGGGCCTGGATGCTCACGCATTGATCAATGCGCTTCAGGAAGGTGAGCCGATTATCTGCACCTACGAAAACCTGGCCTCACAGGGAACAATTGTCTTTTTCCCAGAGTGTCTCGGCGACGGCGAACCCGAAGAGATTGTGCTTAAACTGAAAGAGATCTTAAAAAAATAAGTCAAAGCGACGACAAAGGTCAAAATGCTTGCTCTCGAGCCCTTGGAATAGTATATTCAAAGGCGCGATTTCTACGGCGTCCTAGGATCTGCGTCAAAGCCGAAAAGCATCGTTTTGAAATCTGTTGGACCTATTGCCACTCATGGACTCAACGGCGGTTCTCATCTTTGCCAGCCTGCGGCACTCTTCCAGTAAGTTTTCGTCGACGCAATCAAAGAGTGCGAACAGGGTTTTCGCGTCCTTTACCCGTCGGGTGGTGAGGGTCTCTCAGAAAGTCTTCCTGGATCACGTTTTCCTGGCTATCCCGCCGGATGAAAACCCTGAATTTGAAAGGACCGGCGCCTGCCTCATCCCCCAAGAAGGCAAAAGCTTCGGAGAAAGACTTTGCCACAGTATTCAACAGGTATTTGCATTGGGTTACGAGCGCGTTCTGGTTTTGGGAAACGATTGTCCTCAATTAGATGTTCAACTCCTCAGTCGGGCCAGGGAACGATTCAAGAATGCAACAATCATTTTGGGTCCGGATCAGAAAGGCGGCGTCTATCTGCTCGGGGTCACTCCAGAGAGTTTTCAGGTTCTCTCTGACATTGAGTGGAATGCCAACACCGACTTTGCGCAGCTGGTCAAAGAATGCGACAGCCAGAACGAACGCCGGGAAATTCTTGAAGCCTGTTATGATCTGGACGATCGTTTTGACCTGGAAACGATTCTTCGTCGCTGCCCGCTTGGCGGCCCTCTTCGCGCCTTATTGCTGGATCTGCGCAGCTCTAACGTATGTCATCCTGATCAGACCACGGTTCTAGGCTGTATTTTACGGATGTTCGACCACATACGCAGGGTCAATCAGCTTCCCCCTCCTCCGCTTTGTCTGCATTAGCTCACCACCACTCGTAAAAACATTTTCCAATGAGGAATTCAGTCCTGAAGGTGTGAAAAAATTCCGAACCACGCCCGCTCGACTCACTATATCCTTTTGTTCGTAACTTGGTATGAAAGCTCATTGGGAACCAAAGGAGAAAATACTTCATGCTGGAACTTAAAGAAGATCAGCTATTTTATCTTCCTGACCTTCGGCATCTCGAAGAGGACGATCTTCATATTGCCATCGATCCCGAGGGTCCGAATTGGATCGCCACCGACAGCCGGGGAGGGCAGATCTTAAGGTGGCTGGACCAGAGGGTCACCTTGGGAGAATTGGTGCGCCGATACACGGAATCCTTTCAGGTGACGAGCGCTGTCGCCTGGTTGCATGTGCATTCCTTTCTGCGAGACGCCTTGCGCGCTCAAGTGGTTTCGACGACACCCATTGAGCGACCACCCTATGGCGGACGCTCGGCTCACCTGAAACTTGAGAAATTTCGGGAATTGTGGATTCACACCAACAATTCCTGCAATCTGACTTGTACACACTGCCTGGTGAGCTCATCACCCGCCGCCGACCGCGGTCTGTCTACCGTCAAGCTCCTCAATATCATCGAGCAAGCGGTTGATTGCGGTGTAACGCGCTTCTATTTCACAGGCGGCGAGCCGTTCGCACGCCCGGATATCTTCCAACTGATCCAATACATCACCAAGAAGAAAGAGGCGGAACTAATCATTTTGACCAACGCCACCTTGCTTCACAACGGCCGTCTCAAAAAACTCGACGCCACCTCCCGCGACCGGCTGCGGCTTCAGGTGTCGCTGGACGGCGCCAGACCCGAAACCAATGATCGACTGCGCGGTGCCGGCACATTTGCGCAGATTTGCGAAGGAACTCGTAGCGCCACCCGGCTCGGATTTCCGGTCTCCCTCACCACGGTGGTCATGACAGAAAATCTGGAGGAGATTCCCGAGATCACCCAATTGGTCAAAGAATGGGGCGCAGAATCTCAACACTTGATGTGGATGCATCGGCGTGGGCGGGTGCTGGAAACAATGCCCGAGTCATTCCCCTCCACAGAGGACTTGGTCCGTATCGTGCGCGCCACCAAGCAGCGCGCCCGTTCACTGGGCGTGACCATTGATAATATCGAATCCATGAAGTTAAGGGTGAACGGTCGACCCTTTGTGAAATACGATCTCGGAAATCAATTCTGGGATTCGATGTGCGTGTATTCGGACGGCGTGGTTTATCCTTCAGCAGCCACGGCCAATTTCAAACCGCTAGCTGCTGGTATGATCAGCAACGGTAATCTTGGAGAAATCTGGCGAAACTCAGAACTGGCTCAAAAATTCCGACAGGCGTCAGTCGTCTCAAAGCAGTTCCTCACAGAGGATCCCTTGAAGTACATCACAGGCGGCGGTGATATCGAACACAGCTACTTTTTCAGTCTGGATAAATCCCAAAGCGGCAACGTGCTGGCCCCGGATCCTTATTACGAAGTCTATACGGCCATCGCCCACGACGTTATGCTGGACCTGGCCAGTGAGAAGAAGCGTGCGTTCAATCGACGTTCCGGCTTCAATGCGCCCATTATCTTCCATGCCATGGGCGATGGCGCTGTGGCCTGCGGCACAGACACGGATCAGATCGACGTCCGCAGGGATACGGCCGTGGCCACCCTTCATTCTAATTGCGTGCTGGCATTCGACATTGAAAAATCGCGCCAGGTTGTCCAGGAATTTTACGGCAAGGCTGCTGAGGAACCGCAGGCGGCTTTGTGTTGTCCGACCCGTTACGACCAGTTAGACATCAGCCATATTCCCCAAGAGGTCATTGATCGATTTTATGGCTGTGGTTCTCCTGTGACAGTGGCGTCCCTTCTGCCTGGTGAGACCGCTGTCGATCTTGGCTCGGGGAGTGGAATCGATTGCTTTATCGCAGCCAAGAAAGTAGGCCCGGCGGGAAAGGTGATCGGTGTCGACATGACCGATCCGATGCTGGAATTGGCAAATCGCAACAAACAACCAGTGGCTGATAAC
>QHZQ01000636.1 GCA_003224725.1 Acidobacteriota bacterium
AACTCCTTTCCATGTGCGTTCAACTGTTCTTTGCAGGTTTCGAGACGACGGAGGGGCTTATTGGCAATGGATTGCTGGCGCTGATGCGAAACCCTGATCAGTTGAAAAATCTCCGGGACAACCCCTCATTGATTGGAACGGCTGTTGAGGAATTTCTTCGCTACGACAATTCAGTCCAGCGCCAGGCGCGGGTGGCGAGCGTCGATCTGGAAATCGGTGGCCAGCGAATTCTTCAAGGCCAGTATTTGTTGCTCTTTATTGGTGCCGCAAACCGGGACCCGGCGCAGTTCCGTGATCCTGACCGGCTCGACATCAGCCGATGTGAGAACAAACACGTGGCATTCGGCCATGGCATCCACTTCTGTATTGGTGCGCCATTAGCTCGGTTGGAAGGTGAGATCGCCATCAACACGGTCCTGCGCTGCTTCCCTGGCGTGCAACTGATGAGTCAATCACTGGCGTGGGAAGAGCTCCTGGCTCTTCGCAAGTTGAAGTCGTTAAAGGTGTCTTTTTAGAGTATGAGAAGCCATGAAACCTCAGCAAAAGGCGGAGCCAAGAGCCAAAGCGGCAAGAGCTGAGGCTTGATTCTGGGGATCGCTTAGGTCACCTCTTGGATTGAAGGCGCAGAAATCAGCTGCCCCTTGATCTGTCTGGACGGAGAAATCCACAACCAAAGCAAGGCGGCTCCGACTGCTATTAACCCAGCAAAATCCAATGCGTGAACCCATCCGAAATGTTCGGCGAGAATCGGTGTCAGGGTCGGCGAGATGACTCCCCCTAGATTTCCTCCTGTATTCATTAGTCCTCCGGTGAATCCCGCATGCTTTCCGGAGATTTGGTTGGCGCTTGCCCAATAGGCGCCTTCAGCTCCCAAAATCACACCCGTGCACAGTGAGAGGATGGCGACCGCTAAGTAGCCATTCTCAACGCGAGCTCCGACACAAAGCAAAACTGCGGCGACGCCCTGACACGCCATCGGCACGCTTCGTCTGCCCCAATCGATTCCTAACCTTGTCTTGATGAGCTGGTCGGACAAGTAGCCTCCCCCAAATGTTGTTAGACTTGCAAAAATCCAGGGCAGTGTAGTCAACCAAGCCCCTTCCGCCTGACCAAATCGCCGAACTTGGACCAGATACAGATAAAACCAGAAGATAAAAACGTACCCAACATACCCTTGAAGCGTCTAGCTGACGATCAGTCGCCAAAGATCACCGCTGCGCAACTGGGACGCAATCGATGGGGGCTTGACAAAAAGATCAGAGTTACTTGGAGTGCCTCTCTGGATCGCATTTAGCTCCACTGAATTGACAGCGTGATGCTCTGATGGGTAATCCCGCACGTAAAGGAACCACACTACGGCGATTAGTGACGAAAAGAGCGAGGCTAGATAGAATGAGCTCTGCCAGTTCCATGTGAGCACGATCCAGGAAACGACGGGCGGCATCAAAAAGGAACCTAAACTGATTCCACTCAAAGCCAACCCGTTGGCCCGACCTCTTTCACTGGCTGGGAACCAGTTAGCGACAGCCCGGGTACTGGTGGGAAAGATGGGAGCTTGGAAAATTCCGAAAATGAAACGAAGTGTGATCAAAGCGGCCAGAACCCCGATTCCGGTCAAGGAAGAGATTCTGCCGATCGTGCCAGTCAGAAGAGTGAAGAGACTCCATGAAACCATTGCCCAGCCCAGCACCAACCTCGGGCCAAAGCGATCCGCCAGCATTCCACCAGGCACTTGGAACAGCGTGTAGCCTAGGACAAAGGCGCTGAAAACAGTGCCCATTTCGGTCTGCGAGAACTGAAAAGCTCTCATCATGGAATCGCCAGCTACGGAAATACTGACCCGCTGAAAGAAGTTCACCAGCGCCACCGTGCATAGCAAAGCGCCAATCCGCCAACGAATGCAGCTCGCTATTCCCTTTGGCGCACTCTCAATCGCTAGTTTTTCATTCTTGTTTTCAATGTTCTCCCAGGACACTGGGCCAGAACCTCGTTCTGTCTACCAACCTCTAAGTTTTGGTCGGCTTGATCAATTGGTTGGACTGGGCTGGTGAAGTGAAGCTGCACTGGGCTACGTCGTAGCAGAGGGCAACGGACAGGGATTACCTCGATCAGCCCTTAGCGCCAGAGCGTCGGGCCGTTTCAGGCTAGTACAAATTCTCTCCCCCAATTGTTCTCTGGAACCGAAGACCGCGGGGGACTTGCCCAAGAGCTACGCAAAGATTTCTTTCAACACCTTACCGCCTATGTCGGTTAACTTGCGAAAGCGGCCGGCATGGAGATAGGTCAATCGCTCGTCACTCAGCCCCATGAAGTCGAGGATTGTAGCATGGACGTCACGCAACGGGATCGGTTCTTTCAGAGCCCTGATCCCAAACTCGTCAGTCTCCCCGGCTGTGGCTCCCCCTTTAACGTCTCCGCCTGCCAACCACATGACTAGGCCCCACTGGTTGTGGTCCCGCCCAGGTTTATCTGATTTGAGGTCGTTGATGAATGGTGTTCGGCCCATCTCCGAAGCCCAAACCACCAATGTTTCTTCCAGCAGGCCTCGCATTTTCAAATCTTTTAGCAAACCGGCCACCGGCTGGTCCACTTCGATCGCATGATACGGCATTCGCTCTTTAATATTGCCGTGATCGTCCCAGCTGTACTTGCTGATCTCTACTCCGTGAATGAGTAG
>QHZQ01000122.1:0-11685 GCA_003224725.1 Acidobacteriota bacterium
TCGATTAATACCTCGTATTTCATCTAACCCTAATTTTCTCAAAACTCACAGGAGGACAGCCGATGGCAAAACCTGATGATCCTGAAACCAGGAGAGCCCCTGAAGTCTCTCGCCGAGATTTTCTAAGAGGAACTGGTGCGGTGATCTCTGCCGGGATTGTGGCGGGATCGGAAGTCTTGCAAGCCAAAGATACCTCGGCAGGGGCAAAAATCCTTGGGCCCGATAAGGTGCCCATCGCATTACGAATTAATGGGACCACCAAATCTCTTAGCCTCGAACCGCGAGTCACTCTGCTGGACGCGCTCCGCAATGAGTTGGAGCTGACGGGTGCTAAGAAGGTTTGTGACCGTGCCACTTGCGGGGCCTGCACGGTGATTATCGCTGGTAAGCCAGCTTATTCATGTTCCGTCTTGGCCATTGAAGCCCAGGGGAGGGAAATTGCTACCGTGGAGGCATTGGCTCAGGGCGGCAAATTACATCCAGTCCAGCAAGCCTTCGTGGACAACGACGCCCAGCAGTGCGGTTACTGTACGCCAGGCTTTGTCATGGCCTGCAAAGCCTTTTTGGACAAACATCCCAATCCCAGTGTAGAACAAGTCAGGAAAGGATTGGGCGGTAATCTCTGTCGTTGTGGAACCTATGTGGGTATCACCCACGCGGTGTTGCAGGCAGCTAAACAGATGAAAGGAGGTCGAGCCCATGCCTGAATATAAGTGGCCGGATATGAAAGACCGAAGTTTGCTGGGTAAGCGAGTTTCCAGGCTGGACGGGCCAGACAAAGTTTCCGGGACCGCCAAGTACTGCTCAGATATTAAGCGGCCCGGCACGTTGTATGGAAGGTTCTTGCGCTCGCCTTATGCTCATGCCAAGGTAGTCAGTATCGATATCAGCGCCGCTGAGAAACTTCCAGGCGTCAAGGCGGTCAAAATTATCAAAGGTCCGGGAAGTGAGATCCAATGGGCTTTAGACGAAGTTGTGGGTGTGGCAGCCGTGGATGAGCAAACAGCCGAAGATGCTATCCGCAAGATCGAGGTTAAGTACGAGAAGTTGCCACACTTCGTTAAAGAGGAAGATCTCAGCAAGGCCGGGAAGAACGCCAAGCCGGCGGCCGAGCAGGTAACTGGAGATCCCGACAAGGGTTTCCAGGAAGCGGAAGTGGTGGTGGAAGGGGAATACGGTATTCCTGTAATCACCCACTGCTGCCTCGAGCCCCATGGCCAGGTGTTGGAGTGGGAAGACGATAAGAATTTGACTGTTTATCCATCAACTCAGAATGTCTCGGGTATGGCCTCCCAGTATGAAAAGCCCTTACAGATACCCGCCAGTAACATTAAGGTCAGGATGAACCATGTTGGTGGAGGTTTTGGAAGCAAGTTTGGCGCGGATGGCTGGGGAATTGAATCAGCCCATCTAGCCAAGCAAGCGGGTAAACCCGTCAAGACCTTCCTGGAGCGCGAAGCTGAGCTGTTTGTAGCCGGCGTTCGCCCTTCCCATTATGCCAAAGTCAAGGTGGGGGCCAAGAAAGACGGGACCCTGGTAGCCTGGCATTCAGAATCCTGGGCTACGGGTGGATTGACTGGCGGAGGGATGCCGCCGATTCCTTATGTAGTCAACATTCCCAACCAGCGAAAAATCCACACAGCTGTTGTCACGAATACGGGAGCACAACGAGCTTGGAGGGCGCCCAACCACCCCCAGGCCTGCTGGCTCACGCTGGCGCCGCTCGATGATCTGGCTGCCAAGCTAAATATGGATCCCCTGGATTTCTTCATCAAAAACATTAACCTGACCGGCCCTCGCGCTGAACTTTACCGCAAAGAACTTCTGAAGGCAGCCGAGCTAATCGAGTGGAAGAAGAAATGGCATCCCCGTGAGGGGTGTCGGTTTGGGATTCCATACCTGGGGTGGCCGCGGCCATGACAGCGAATGCCGCCTGACCATCAATCCGGATGGTTCGGTGGTGGTCGCTTTGGGGAGTCAGGACTTGGGCACAGGCACTCGAACTATCCTGGCTATGGTTGCCGGGGAAACCTTCGTGTTGCCCGTGGATGCTATTAAAATCAACATCGGGCAGGCCCCGGACTATCCGCCGTCGGGGGCCTCCGGAGGCAGTACCACGGTCGGTGGAGTGAGTTCTGCGACTCGACGGGCTGCACAGGATGCGTTGGATCAATTGTTCGCGAAAGTGGCGCCTGCTCTGGGCGCTGAGGCTGCTCAGTTGGAGGCCGTCGGAGGAAAAGTTCAGGTGAAGGGCAATCCGACAAAGAGCCTCACCTGGAAACAAGCCACTGCCAAGCTGGGCGTAACGGCCGTCAATACCACGGGGAAGAACCCCGGTGCCGGAAAGCTCATCGATAGTGGCGTCGGCGGAGTTCAGATGGCAGATGTGACAGTCGATATCGAAACCGGTATAGTCAAAATGAACAAGTTTGTGGCGGTGCAGGATTGCGGTCTGGTCATCAATGAAAAGACCGCTGAGAGTCAAGTCTTCGGAGCCATGATCATGGGAGTATGCTACTCACTCATGGAAGAGCGCATCATGGATGAATACCTCGGTCGCCCGCTCAACTCCAATATGGAGTTCTACAAACTGGCGGGGATTGGGGACATTGGTGAATTTGTGGTGCACATGTGGAAGGATCCCGAACAGGATGGGCGGGGCGTCATTGGTTTAGGTGAACCTCCCGTCATCTCACCGGCAGCGGCGATAGGAAATGCGGTAGCCAATGCTATTGGGGCTCGGGTGCCACGAGTTCCGTTTACTCCAGATCGCGTACTGGCTGCATTAGAGAAGAAAGGAGGGCTCACGTCATGAAAGCCTTTGAATATGCCAGCCCCACCACCAAAGAACAAGCGGTGAGCCTTTTAGGCAACCAGTGGGGTGAAACAGAAATCCTGGCCGGCGGAACGGATTTGCTGAGCTTGATGAAAGAATATCTCTCAACCCCCAAGCGGGTTGTCAATGTCAAGGAGATCAAGGAATTTCAAGGAATTCGTTACAGCCCAGGGGCTGGCTTGCGTCTGGGCGCTTTGGTCACCCTTGAGGAGTTGATGGACCATGCCGCGGTCAAGAAGGAATATCCTGCCTTGGCCCAGGCGGCTGAGGGAGTTCGGAGCCAGCAGATTCGTAATTCCGGCACGGTCGGGGGTGACCTCTGCCAGCGTCCACGCTGCTGGTATTTCCGCAATGGTTTCGGTTATTTTCCTAAAGGTGAGGGTGGAGAGGACCTGGTGATCAATGGCGAGAACCAGTATCACGCCATCCTGGGCAATTCGGGACCCGCCTATTTCGTCAATCCCTCCAGCCTCGCTCCTGCGTTAATCGCCCTGAATGCCAAGATTCGTCTATTTGGAGCTCAAGGCTGGCGGGAAGTTGAAGCGGAGCAATTTTTTGTCACGCCCAAAAGCGAGGGCGAAAGAGAGTACGTTCTGAAGCCCAGAGAAATTCTGGGTGAGATTCTTGTGCCACCTGCCAAGGGGATCAAGAGCGCGACCTATGAAGTTCGACAGAAGGAAGCGCTCGACTGGCCATTGGCAGCCGCGTCAGTGGCCCTGAAGATCAACGGGACCGGAGTAAAAGAAGCCCGATTGGTGTTGGGTCATGTCGCTCCCGTTCCATGGAGATGCCAGGAAGCTGAGACGGTCCTGGCTGGAAAGTCCGGGGAAGAAAGTATTGCTGAAGCCGCTCAGGTGGCATTGAAAGGGGCTAAGCCACTGAGCAAGAATGGCTATAAGGTTCAACTGGCGCGCGTTGCCCTCAAACGGGCCATCCTTCAAGCTGCTCAAGGAGGGGCATAAACCATGTACGATCGGATAAAAAATCTTGGGCACGAAGTCTGCAACTGTGTTCGCTGGAAAAGTATGTATTATCAATCGGAGCCTGATCCGACGGTGCCTCCTGCCCATGACGATAATTATTGGTGCGCCATTACCCAGAGGGTTCTGGGCCCAGATGGTCAGGTAGTCGACCTGCAGAGCTGCCAGCCCGGGCGGGCTTGCTTCAAGGAAGGCTTCTAGCCCCGAGGTCGGGAGGGCGAGGCTCCCGCCGAGCCTCATGGAGCAAGGACTTGCTAGGCGACGGCTCGGCGGGAGCCTCGCCCCGCCTGGCGGCATGGATGGCTCCTGTTACATATGGTTCAAAAATCAAAGCATCTGGGTTATAATCTTTTGTGGACTAATTATTGAAGTAGGATCCTAATCAATGACTTTGGAGGTCGAATATGACAAGACTTAAAACTCTGGCTTGGATTTGCTGCTTCAGCTTAGCAGCTACGACAGCGGCCTTAGCAGCAGGGATTTCCGGTGACTATATGGAAACACGCAACGCCGATGTGTACACCGGTTACTGTGTGGCCAATTCCGAAGTGGGCCTGGTAGGCGACCAGGCGATCATGGCCTGGCACATTAAAGAAGGTAGTTGGAACGGTGTTCAGTTAGATGGTTTAAGCGTCGTTGGAGTTACCAAGGCGAGCGCGACTTTGGGTGACCCGTTCGCCAACCCTTATCCGGCCAAGGCTGTTTTGATTGTTGATACTCGCGCCAATGCGCAACAGCGCGTTGCCCTGCGTGAGTTTGCTCAATCGATGGCTCAGGATCTCCTCAAGGACATTGCTAAGGTTGACGTAGCTCCAATTCGAATGGAGATCGGTGAAGGTGAAAAGCATGGATGCGCGAAGCTGGAGGCCGGATCTTTGGCCAGGATTGAAACCCGCTGTATCGGAGGGAAAGATCATCTCTGCGGCAACGAGGCACTTTATTACCAGCCCTTGACGAGCCTTGCCCACGCCATGCCGGTCTTTACATTAAATGATGAGTTTAATGGAGGAGGGCTGGGAGTGAATTGGAGAATCAACAACAAAAGCAGTGCCTTCGTTGGGACCTTCTCTCAGGAAGGCTCGGTTGCCATGAAGTAAGCAGAAGCTTTTGCTTCGCATCGAATCTTTTGTAGCCCAAATAAACGGAAGCCACGGCTTCCGTTTATTTTTGTTTGTCGGTTGCTGAGGTTCAGAGGAGTTGCGATGATCCTTCGGAATCGCCACCGGCGATGAAAATTATTCCCCTCCACGGGAGGGGTGCAGGGGTGGGTTATCGCGAACCGGAGGACCCACCCTGAAGGCTAACACCTTCTGCCCCTCCCGAGAGGGGATTTTCAGGAGACTTCCTATGAAACGCATCCTTTTTCTCATTGCTCTCATATTGATTTTTCTCGCTCAGGCGGCTGGAGCCTTGGCCGGATCCTACAAGATCGAAAATGTCACCTCGCTACCTGAAGGGGTCGCAGACGCTATTAAAAACACTCTTCAGGCACAAGGAGTGCGCGTTGTCAATGAGCAGGGCTCTGCCTGGTGTGAAGTTTGGTTACGAAAAGAAATTGCCAACACAAATAAGCCGGCTTCACCAGATGCCAAGTACCCCGGTCTGCATATCGGGAGCCTGCTCGGAGTGATGAAATTCCCGGCAAATGGTTCGGATTATCGTGGACAGGCGATCAAACCCGGGATCTACACAATGCGATACTGTCTGATTCTACAAGACGGCAACCACATGGGGGCGGCACCGATTCCGGATTTTGTGTTGCTGATACCCGCCAGTGAAGACACCAAAGACCCGGATGCCACACTCAGCGTGGAAGAAGTGGTCAACCTGAGTCGCAAGGCTTCGGGGACCAATCATCCGGCGGTGATCAATCTGGCCCCACCGCCCGGATCCATCAACACTCCGCTCCTGGAAAAAGATGATTCAGATCGTTGGGTACTCAAATCCAAAACAGAATTGAAGCCTGCAGCCGATTTGCCTATCGGCATCGTGGTCTTTGGCCGGGCTGAGGGCTGAAGAAGATATCACCGCAGAGACGCAGCGCGACCGCATGCCGCAACCAAAAATCAAACCGCTAAGAACGCAAAGACCACCAAGACTATAGGCGGCCTGTGGGTGCAACCAAAAACTAACCGCGGAGACGCAGGGAAAACTCTTGTACGCAGATGAACGCTGATAAACGCGGACCGATGGCACACTCGAAGTGTCAGCCTATGAAGCCCGGAAGACCCAGGACAAATGGGGCTTTTCAGCCACTGTGCCAAATCAACCCATTAATCAACCAAGAAAATCTTTCCAAAAAAATAAGAAGTTACGCTAGGAAAAAGATAAGAGCGCAAACAAGCCCGCTCATGTTTCGGAACCCGTGCTGACCTTGGCCTTGCGAAATCTCACGAAAATCTTGCCACGAAAAACAAGAATTCACGAACTTAGCACAGAAGAGCAGAAAAAAGTGTCTCAATGTAAAATGTGGAGCGTGATACGCGACGAGAGTGATCCTCGCCTGTCACGCAGCACGATTTAAGGTTGCAAAACTTCGTTGTTCATAGCATGATTCCTCTCTTGTTTTGAGCACTTCTATTCAAGCAGTTCGCCATCCATTGATCCTGGAGACAACCTAACGTGATTAAGAAAGGTACTAAGATTGCCAAGCCCAAGGGCAAGCTGGGAATTTTGATTCCGGGTGTAGGTGCCGTGGCAACCACCTTTATTGCTGGAGTGGAGGCCATTAAAAACAATTACGCCAGGCCATTTGGTTCCTTGACCCAAATGGGAACCATTCGATTGGGAAAACGGACGGAGAAACGAACTCCCCTCATAAAGGACTTTGTTCCGCTGGCCAGCCTCAGCGACCTGGTCTTCGGTGGGTGGGACATTAACAACGAGACTTGCTATGAGACAGCCGTCCGCTCTGGAGTCCTGGAGCAGCAGCTTTTGAATCGGGTCCGCCCCCAACTGGAAAGGATTCGGCCCTGGAAGGCCGTATTTAGTCAAGAATATGTGAAACGTCTGGAGGGTACGCATCTCAAGAAGGGGAAGAACAAATATGAATTGGCCCTTCAAGTCATCGAGGACATCAAGAATTTCAAAAGCGAAAATAATCTTGATCGTCTGGTAATGATCTGGTGCGGCAGCACCGAGGTTTATCTTCAGCCCAGTGAGGTCCATTCGTCGTTGAAGAAGTTCGAGAAAGGATTGAAGAAGGATGATCCTCAGATTACCTCCAGCATGATTTATGCCTACGCAGCTCTCTCATTGGGAATCCCTTACGCCAATGGGGCCCCCAACCTCTCGGTGGACTTCCCAGCCATGGTGGAGTTAGCCCAGAGAAAGCACGCCCCGATTTGTGGGAAGGATTTCAAAACAGGGCAAACCTTGATGAAAACCATTATCGCTCCAGGATTGAAATCCCGCTTGATTGGATTGAGTGGCTGGTTTTCCACCAATATCCTGGGTAATCGAGACGGGGAGGTCTTGGATGAACCCCAGTCCTTAAAGACCAAAGAGGAGTCAAAGCTTTCGGTTTTAGACCAGATTTTGCAGCCGCAGTTGTATCCGGAGCTCTACAAGGATTACCACCATCAGGTCCGGATCAATTATTACCCTCCCCGCGGCGACAATAAGGAAGGTTGGGATAACATCGACATCTTCGGCTGGCTGGGCTATCCCATGCAGATCAAGGTCAATTTTCTTTGCCGCGACAGCATCCTGGCTGCACCCCTTTGTCTGGACCTGGTCTTGTTCCTGGATTTAGCCCAGCGCACCAGAATGTATGGCATTCAAGAGTGGCTCTCCTTTTATTTCAAAAGCCCGCAATGCGCGCCTCAACTCTATCCAGAGCATGATTTGTTTATCCAACTGATGAAGCTCAAGAATACACTGCGTTACTTGCGCGGTGAAGACTTGATTACCCATCTAGGGCTCGAATACTATGATTGAATGAAGCGCTCAGCTGAATGAAGCCGTCAGCGGTCAGCCGTCAGGTGTCAGCATTCGGCGGTCAGCTAAAAGGCCATCAGAGATTTCATTCTTCCTTTGCTGCTACGCGTGCCCTTTTCGCTAATTACCGGGCTCTACCAAGAATAAGCGAGTGACTGTCTTGGCTGAAAGCTGATTGCTGAAGGCTGATTGCTGAAGGCTGATTGCTGAAAGCTGACCGCTTCCTACCTGGAAATTCATGAGCAACCCTAAGATCATTGTGGTTGGCGGGGGTTTGGCGGGATTAATGGCGACGATTAAGATCGCCGAAAAAGGGGTCAAAGTCGATCTCTTCTCCATTGTGCCCGTCAAGCGATCTCACTCCGTTTGTGCTCAGGGGGGTATCAATGCCTCCAAAAATCTCAAAGGGGAAGGAGATTCACCGCAAATCCACTTTGAGGAAACGATTTATGGGGGTGATTTCCTCGCCAACCAGCCCTTGGTCCGGCGAATGACCGAAGCCGCCCCTGGGATTATTGATCTGCTGGATCGCATGGGAGTGATGTTCAATCGCACTCCTGAGGGCTTATTAGACTTCCGGCGCTTCGGGGGCACCCGCTTTCACCGCACCGCCTTTGCGGGGGCCACGACCGGCCAGCAGCTTATTTACGCGCTCGATGAGCAGGTGCGCCGTTACGAAGTGGAGGGGTTGGTCCAGAAATCTGAAGGCTGGGAATTTCTCTCAGCCGTTCTGGATGACCAGCAGATCTGTCGCGGTATCACTGCCATGGATTTGCAAACGATGCAGGTCAAAGCTTTCCCGTCTGAGGCCGTCATCATGGCTACAGGAGGGTTAGGCCTCATTTTTGGCAAGAGTACCAACTCCGTGGTTTGCACCGGGAGTGCCGTTAGCGCACTTTATCAACAAGGAGTCTATTACGCTAACGGAGAGTTCATCCAGGTTCACCCCACCGCCATTCCCGGGGAAGACAAGCTACGACTGATGTCAGAGTCGGCTCGCGGCGAAGGCGGAAGGGTGTGGACCTATAAAGACGGGAAGCCCTGGTACTTCCTGGAAGAGTGGTACCCAGCCTATGGCAACCTGGTTCCCCGTGACATCGCCACCCGCTGCATTTATAAAGTGGTTTACGATATGAAACTTGGGATCAACGGCCAAAACATGGTTTATCTGGATGTCTCCCATATCGACAAGCAAACTTTAGATAAGAAGCTTGCCGGCATCCTGGAAACTTATGAAAAGTTTGTGGGAGAGGATCCCCGCCAAGTGCCTATGAAGGTGTTTCCGGCCGTGCACTATACGATGGGGGGAATATGGGTCAACAATGAGAATTTGATGACGAATATTCCGGGGATCTTTGGGGCAGGCGAGTGCGAATATCAACATCACGGAGCCAATCGCCTGGGTGCCAATGCCCTCCTGTCTTGCATTTTTGATGGAATGATCAGCGGCCCAGGCGCTATTGATTACATCCGAGGCTTACGATCCGGTGCGGAAGCCGCCCCCAGTTCCTTGTTTGAAAGAGAGACAAAGAAGCAAGAAGAAATTAATGAGCGCGTGTTGAAATCGACGGGTCCGGAAAATCCTTATAGGATTTGGGAAGAGATGGCTGAGTGGATGACCGAACATGTCACGGTGGTTCGTTACAATGCCAAGTTAAGAGAGACAGATCACAAACTGCAAGAGTTGCTGGACCGATACCCAAAGGTGAATGGCCTGGATACAGGGCGTTGGGCCAATCAGTCTCTGGCCTTTACACGCCAGCTCTACAACATGCTGCAATTGGCAAGAGTCATCACATTAGGCGCTCTGGCCAGAGATGAAAGTCGTGGGGCCCATTATAAACCTGACTTCCCCGATCGAGATGACGTCAAGTGGCTGAAGACAACCAAGGCCCGTTTTGATGGGCCAGGCCCGATCTTCAGCTATGAGCCAGTGGATGTTTCGCTTTTTACCCCCAAGTTGCGAAGCTACAAATAAAAGGGATAGCGGGCTTGCCAGCTTGCTGACGGCTGAGAGCTGACGGCTGAGCGCTACACATGGAAAATAAACATCCTTATGCCGAAGACGGTGCGATTCAGGATCAAACGACGGGATAGCCCTCAGACTTCTGCTTATTGGGAAGAGTTTGAGATTGTAGACCGCCCGGCAATGAACGTCATATCGGCTTTAATGGATATTCAAAAAAACCCGGTGACGGCCACAGGCAAAAGAACGACTCCCGTCGTGTGGGACTGCAACTGCCTCGAGGAAGTCTGTGGTGCCTGTACCATGATTATCAATGGAAAAGTGTGCCAGTCCTGCTCCACTCTGGTCAAACACCTGGATCGACCCGTCGTGTTGGAGCCTATGACCAAATTCCCCGTTGTCCGTGACCTGCTGGTTGACCGTTCTCGCATGTTTGAAGCCTTGAAGCGAGTCAAGGCCTGGATACCGATCGACGGCACTTATGCGCTCGGTCCGGGACCGCGAATGTCGCAGCAAGACCAGGAAGCGGGCTATACTTTCTCCCGTTGCATGACCTGCGGCTGTTGTTTGGAAGTCTGTCCTCAAGTAAACCGCATGACGCATTTCATGGGTGCGGCCGCCATTGCCCAGGTACGCCTCTTCAACACGCACCCCACGGGTAAGTTCAATAAAAGCGAGCGCCTTCAGGCCCTCATGGAAGAAGGGGGCATTGCTGACTGTGGCAATGCTCAGAATTGTGTCCAGGTCTGCCCCAAGGACATCCCACTGACCAAGGCCATCGCTGAAGTCAACCGTGAAGTCATCAAAGAAGCCTTCAAAGGGTGGCTGGCCAAGTGATCCAGGGGGAGAAGGCCTCGGCCGATGCTCCCAGGGAGGGGATTTTCAGGAGAGTATCGATGACAAACACCCAGGCGCTTCCTACCGTTGCCGAAGGCAGCCACCAGATCTTCACGGCGAGTCGGCTGACCCGCGGGAACCGAATTTTTCCCACCAAAATCTCGGTCAGTCCTGTTCAAGTCGTCAAAATCAAACCTTCCTGGTTTTCTTCAGACGAAGAATCCATAAACATTCGTCATGTTTCCTCGGTAAGAATCAAAACCGTTCTCCTCTGGTCAGACATCTGGATAGAGTCTTCTGGGGGACAAAACCAGATTTACAGTCATGGCCATAGCAAGAAGGATGCGCAGACAATTAAGAGGATCATCGAAGAGCACCAGATGGCTTACAAGGAAGGCGCTCTTTCTGAGGTGAATGGGACCAGGAAGTGTCCTTACTGCGCGGAAACGATCAAGATCGAGGCCAGGATTTGCCGGTTCTGCAATCGAGAGGTGTAGTGAATTGGTGATTGCCAATTGCTGATTTTCCGATTGGTGGTACTTGTTATGGAACAGAGGCCGGAGAAACGGATTCACCGCAGAGGACGCAGAGAGCTCAGAGAAAAAGCTTGAATAAGACAGAGTAAAAAGGGCAAGTGACGCAAAGGAATTTTTTGCCTTTTTCCCTTCTTCTGCGTTCTCTGTGTCCTCTGTGGTGAATCTTTCTCCACCATCGATCATTAATCAAAACATCTGTATCCGCCAGAGGTCATGGATCTGGAGGATACCTTCCATTTTTCCCTCATCGCCGGCGACCAGCAGTGACGTGATCTTCTTCTCCTCCATGATTTGCAAGGCCGTAACCGCTAATGCTTCGGGCTGGATCAGCACCGGATGGGGATGCATGCATTCACCCGCAGTTTTCTTCAGCACATTTTCATCTTTTTGAAAGAGCCTGCGCAAATCCCCATCCGTTATGATTCCGGCCACTTGATTGTCGTTTCTAACCACGCCAGTCACTCCCAATCCCTTCTTGGAAATTTCGTAGATCACATCGCGCATCAGCGTGTTTGTCGAGACCACGGGCATCTCCTTGCCCTGATGCATCAGGTTTTCAACACGTAACAGCTTCTTCCCCAGCTTGCCCCC
>QHZQ01000122.1:11734-13252 GCA_003224725.1 Acidobacteriota bacterium
GAAAGAGCAATGGCCAGGGCATCTCCCAAAGCCAGAGCGGCCGTGGTACTGGCTGTGGGCGCCAGACCCAGCGGGCAGGCCTCCTGCTTGATACTCACATCTAATAGGACGTCACTATAATGGGCCAAGGTTGAGTTCGGATTCCCCACCATGCCGATCATGAAAATGCCCAGCCGCTTGAGAGTTTCCAAAAGCCGCGTCAACTCTTCGGTTTCGCCGCTATTGGAAACAGCCAGCACAATGTCTCCAGGCACAATCATGCCGAGGTCGCCGTGGATGGCTTCAGCCGGATGGAGGAACAAAGCCGGCGTGCCCGTGCTGGCCAGGGTAGCGGCAATTTTCTTGCAGATAATTCCCGACTTACCCATTCCAGTGACCACCACCCGGCCGGGGCAGGAATAGAGGGCCTCGACAGCCCTTTCAAATCGGCTATCAATGCGGTGGATCAGATCAGTGATCGCCTCGGCTTCAATGCGTAAGACCCTTTTTGCCGATTCTGAAATCATCCAGAGTATCTCTCTAAAAAGTGGGGCAAATGTTCCAATTTCAATTGCTGAGCCAGATGATGAATTCTTGCAAACTCTCGGCGAGAGCCTCTCTGGTTAAGGACCACCTCAATATCAGAAATCAAAGGTAAAGGCGCCAGACGTCTCTCTTTGACGGTCAAACCGTGCCGGGCACCCCTTCTGGCCAGATAGTGGCTAACTGTTCTTAAAGCCGGATAATAAAGGAAGAGATTGGGCCCTGGCAAAGGAATCAGAATAGGACTCAGGAAGAAAGTGAAGATGGAGATAATGAAATCCACCCCAGCCCAAAACGTGTGCTTATTTTTCTGACGAATCAGTAACGCCTCAAATTTTTCTGAGGCTTCGGCCTCACTTAAGCCGGGCGAGTAAAATAGGTTCAGGTGCGAAGCATGGCGCAGTCTCTTGAATACCTGCTCCATTGGGTCTATTTTGTGCTCTAATTTGTAGTACGTGTCCCGTATCAGAACAATCAGTTTTTTCAAGAACCCGGCCAGACGGCCCTTAAGAACCTGGCCAAGCGTCCCTGCTTGGTGCTCAGTCTGGCGATGAACCGGTCAACCAGATTGGCGGAATCTGAGATAGGATCGGGATGCGTCTGGGGTGATAGTTGTTCTGTCTCAGTGTAAAGAATTACTGAATTCTTTCGAGATCGGATCAAATAAAAATCCATCCTGGGTCGTCAAGCCGATACCGCTTCAACATTGTGAAAGCGATTTTCTGTGGTTTACATAATGGAGCGTCTGTCGGTGACCCGCAGAAGCTCACCTACTATTTCAATTTAGCCGACTTTTGTAGCCAAGACCACAAAATAAGGGAGGAATGAGTTGACATCAAAACTGGCTGTTGAAACGACCGCACAGACGCTGGCACGCAGCGGGGCCACCGGCCGCAACCAAAATCAAACCGCGAAGACGCTAAGGACGCAAGATGCCCATTTCACGCAGTCTTTGCGTCTCGATGGTTCGGCTTGGTTACCCACTGAGCTTCTATC
>QHZQ01000637.1 GCA_003224725.1 Acidobacteriota bacterium
CCAGCGGGATGCCCTGTAATGCCGTGACGAGTTCCTCTTTGCGCTGCTCGGTCTCCGCCAATCCCTGAACTTCAATTCTGCCCGAACTCCCTCGAACCAGTTCCAGGGGTTCTCCCAAGCAAGCCTTCAATCGGTGCAACGCATAACACACCTCGATCTCTGCGGTCAGCAATTCGGTGGGATTTGGGCTCGGTAGCGATGACACGCTTCGGGTTTGTGGAGGAATGGCTGGCGACGGTGGAGTCAGATCGGCGAAAATCGTAGAGGTGAGCGTATTCAGGGTCAATACTTTGAAGGCAGTTTCGGTCAACTGGTAGTCCCGGACTCCATTTTCCTCATTAACCTTCACACTTTGCTTGACCGGGTGCCAATCTTGAGCACGAACGACCAGTTCGGCTTGAATAATGGCCCTTGGGGCAAACGGTCCTGCAGCAACCGTTTTCAGCTCCAAAGCCCTGTCACCCTTCGCCAACTTAGTCTCGGCTACCTTTTCGGATTCAAATCGAATGGAATCTCGCCAGGCCTGATAGGATGCTGGAGAGAGCGGCTTTCGTCGGTCCATATGATTAGCCTGCAAGATCTGCTCCAATTCGGCCAAAATCGGGGCTTGGAGCGCACGGTCGTGCGTTTCTGCAGAGATGACGCGCAGTCCGTTGGCATTCTCAACACGCTGTTTAAAGCGGTTGTGACTTGCGTCGTTCCAGATCTCCCAGACCTCCAGCTGTTCCTGCTCTGGTGCGGAAGAATAGCGGCGCACCTGCAACTGTTGATAGACCACGGGAGCAGGTACTTGACGAATTGCCTGGATCTCAGCATATTCCGTACGGCGCAAGAATTCTTTGGCAGAAACGGGTGGGACTGAACTCAGCCGAATCAAAGAAAGCAGGATTAAACAACAGAGCAGCAGGCAGACGGCGAGTCTCAGCGAGAAGCGCAGAGGGAAAACTTCTCTTGCCAATGAGATGATTGGGTTGGAAAAGATCGATCCCTTGCCACCTTCAAGCTCGAGTTGCTCCAATCTGGCTCGGAATCTTGCGGTGCCTAGCGAAGGGAAACCAGGGGAGACGGCACGCTGGACCTTGCGATGCTCCATGAAGTCGGAAATCAGACATTCGATCTTCTGCCGTTTCATGCGGCAGGACCAGCAGACTTTCAAATGCTCTTCGACCTTGTTGTGCGACTTGGCCTTGATCTCCCCGTCTAGCCAAAGCAGGAGGTCCTCGGTGAACGGGTGCCACGGTGGCCTGAGCAGACTTCTATGACGAATGCTAACCATAAATTTCTCGTATCATCTTCTCAATCACTCGGCCCAGAAAGCTAACCAAGGTCGGGGTTCGCATGCCGAACACCTTGGCAATTTCGCGATAACCCAAGCCCTCCGCCCTCAGTTCAAAACATCCTCTTTCCTTGGCAGACAGGCTGGCCAGGCCTGCTTGAAACCTTTCATGGCGCTCTCGTTCCAGTATCGTTTGCTCGGCATCTGGAGCCGGATCGAGCTGCTGCTCACAAAGCCGATCCCAAGTCCCGGTATCGACTGGCTTGATTTTGCTATCATTCCTTCGCTGATTCAAGGCCAGATTGTGAGCCACCCAGAAGACCCAGGCTCGCACGTTATTCACGGCTTGCCCTTTGTAGAGGCAGTGGTACAATCGCAGAAAAACCTCTTGGGTGAGGTCTTCTGCTTCCTCCCGATTAGCCAGAAGCACACCTAGGTACTGGTAGACTGGGTCGCGCAAGAGTTCAAAAACCTCAGCGACCTTTTCCTTCAGGTTGGAAGCACTCCGCATGGTGCGCCACAACCTTCGGTCGAGTCCGATTTCTGCAGCCGCATTGTATTTGACGTCCACCAATAGCCCTGACTTAAGGCCGACTAATGCTTCGACTTCCTCGAAATCAAAGCGACAGGACGAACGGTCGAGTGGAAAAGGGAAAACGGGACCACCATCATCAAGCCGCTTGGCACCAACCGACTGTGGCTTCTGCTCGGCCCCAGAGACACAGTTGGCCTTTAATTATAAAGACACTTTACGGGTTGGGTTTATGAGAAGCAAAGAAAGAAATTTGTTTTATTAATGATTGCCTTTTGAATCCAAAGAAAGTGGAGGGGTGTAACATGCGAGAAAGGCCGATGTGGAGAAACTGGAATTGGCGAAAGCTGGACGTGGGGGGACAGCGGTAGACGACGTTTGAACTCGGACTCTTAACTAAGTCAGCGTGAAATACTGCACTGCAGTACTGAATTTCTAAAGTCACGGCAGCCCCGGGAGTGGATGTGGGAGACCGACCTCTGCCTGGAGGGCTGGGAGAAGCCGGGGCCGGATAAAGAATCGTTGCAGGGACAGCTCTCGATCTAACCCGTGTTGGCTAGCGCCAATTCGTCGGC
>QHZQ01000638.1 GCA_003224725.1 Acidobacteriota bacterium
GATTGCGAGAAAGGGTTGGTTTCAGAGAGATCGGTATGAAGAGACTGGCACTGGCAATGTGACCGACATCAAGGACAGAACTCCTGATCCCTCCCAGGGATTTAGAGGTCTAGCGGATTTTCGTATGATACCATTTGGGCTGCCAGGAGCCGAGTGAAGAAGTAAGTTTTTGTTAGGAGAGCAGGCAATGCCACAGTCTCATTTACCGTTGTTTCCCGCCGACGTCACCTCCATTAACCCGCATGTGTCTTTTGCCAAACGGGCAGGTCGAGTGTACTACTTCAACGGACCGATGCCGGTATTTTCCCATGAGGAAAAGGACTATGCCTCCTTCCGCATGTTCACCAGCCAATTGGTGGAGGACGGCAACTGCACTCAATCGGAAATCGTGCGCGCCTTCGGGATCAGTGCCATTAGCATGAAGCGGTATGTGAAGCAGTATCGGGAGGGAGGTCCGGCGCGCTTCTTTCAAAAGAAGCTCACGCGCTCGGCCACGGTGTTGAAAGCGGAGGTGATCGAGCAGGCGCAAGCGCGCTTGAATGAAGCCCAGGCTCCGGCGGCAGTGGCGCAGGCTCTGGGGATCAAACCCGACACGTTGAGCAAGGCGATCCGGGCGGGCCGACTGGTGAGACCGGTTAAAAAAAAGAAGCGGCCCCGCCCTCCAGCAAAAGCCAGCGGAGTGTAAGCGACAGTGAGGCGGCGATGGGGATGGGCTGCACGCGCGTGCTGGATCGGGTGGCGGCCGCCTTGGGCAGTCTGGAGGCGGCGCCGGTAGAGTTTGAGGCGGCGCAAGATGTGCCTTGGGGCGGGGTGTTATGGGCCTTGCCAGCGTTGCTGGCCAATGGGTTGCTACGTCACAGCCCGAAGTACTTTCACTTACCCAAGGGTTTTTACAGTGTGGTGAATATCTTTCTGTTGCTGGCATTTATGGCGTTGGCGCGCATTAAGTCGGCGGAAGGGCTGCGTTATTGTCCGCCGGGGGAGTGGGGCAAGTTGCTGGGGCTGGACCGGATTCCGGAAGTGCGCACCTTGCGGGAGAAACTGGGCCATCTGTCGAAGGACGAGCAGGTGCGGGAATGGAGCGCCCAATTATCGCAGGAGTGGATGGAGTCGGATCCGGAACTGGCGGGTTTATTGTACGTCGACGGGCATGTGCGAGTCTATCACGGCCAGCAAACGCCGTTGCCGAAGCGGTATGTAGCCCGCCAACGACTGTGCCTGCGCGGAACCACCGACTATTGGGTCAATGATCGCCAAGGGCGTCCCTTTTTTGTGGTGCCGGCGGCGGTCACTCCGGGGCTGATCGAAATGATGCGCACCGAGATTGTACCGCGCCTGTTGCGGGAGGTTCCCCATCAGCCCTCCCCCGAGGAGTTGGCCGCCGACCCTTATCGGCACCGCTTTGGGGTGATCTTCGACCGGGAGGGTTACAGCCCGGCTTGGATGAAGGAACTGTGGGCGCAGCGGATCGCCTGTCATACTTACCGAAAATACCCAGGACCGGATTGGCCCCAGAGCGAGTTTTCCGAGCGGACGGTTCGAGGGCCACGAGGTGAGGAGTCGACCCTGAAGCTGGCGGAGCGGGGGACCTGGCTAGGCAAGCAGTTGTGGGTTCGAGAGATTCGCAAGCTGACCGAAACTGGGCACCAAACGGCGGTGATCAGCACGGATTTTCAATCCGAAATGGGCCAGATCGCGGTGCAGATGTTCTCGCGCTGGTCTCAGGAAAACTATTTCAAGTATATGACCGAACACTATAATCTGGATCGACTTGTGGAATATCAGACCGCCCCGCTGGCTGAGACGACGCGGGTAGTCAATCCGGTCCATCGAAAGCTGGAAGGCCAAATCAAAAGCCAGGCCGCCAAGTTGAGCCGAAAAAAGGCCCAATTCGGAGCTCTGATATTGGAAGGTGAATTGGAAGTCTCTCCGGTGGAAAATTATCAGAAGGGCAAAGCTGACCTGCAGGAAACCATCGAATTATTAGAAAAAGACTTGGCCAGCCTTAAGCAACAGCGTCGGGGGGTGGCTTGCCACATTACGCTGGCGGAGCTACCGGAAAAAGAGCGATTGGCTCAATTGGCAGGGGGGAGAAAGCATCTGCTCGATACCATTAAAATGATGGCCTACCGGGCGGAGACCGCCATGGGGGCTTTGCTTCGGCCTCTCCTGTCCCGGACCGAAGAAGCCCGCAGCTTGCTACGTGAGATTTTTACCACCGAGGCCGATCTGCTGCCCAACGAGAAAGAGGGTACGCTCACTGTTTCTCTTCACCATTTGGCCAACGCCGCTTCGGATCATCTGGTGCAAGAACTCAGCCAGCACCTCAACGCCTCGGAGACGTTTTTCCCAGGCACCAACCTGCGCCTTATTTACAAGTTGGTCTCCTGTTAAAATCCGGCAGGTCAGGAGTTCTGAATTTTGTATGTTTTCGAAAGGACGGCATTTTGGAAGGTTATTTGAGTCGGTTCCAATAAACATCCCCTTTGACAATCTCACTTTGAAATCTTATGTATAACTTA
>QHZQ01000639.1:0-770 GCA_003224725.1 Acidobacteriota bacterium
ATCCCCGGTGAAAGAAGTAATACCTCCATACTATATTAGGACGAATCCGAGGCTTCCTTATCCCCGGTGAAAGAAGTAATACCTCCATACTATATTAGGACGAATCCGAGGCTTCCTTTTGATAACGGAAGATTTCCTGAATTTATCCCTAAAGCTCAGGGAAAATCGGTACGAAACAGTACATTAACGATTCGGGTTCAGGCTTTCCTCTGGGTCATGGCCAAAAGGGTCATGATCAATTCTGAAGTGATGGTACTGAATTTGACCTTTTATTCCTACTGAGGAGTGCGATGCGAAAAAACTCTATCTTGCTGTTGCTCATTTGCTTGAGCTGTATTCCGGGGAAATTATCGGCACAGGACAAATTTGGATTTGAGATTGGCGGGTTTGGTGGAGTCGCTTTCTGGAAAGCAAGAAATTTCACGATTGGCCCGCCTCAGGCTGAGCCACCCATTTCGCTCCAGCTTAAATATGACGACAAAGTTTTCGGCGGCGTGCGATTCAACTTGCTTTCCCGGGGTCACTGGGGGGGAGAGTTCTCTTATGGATATCAAAAAAACAAGGTGACTTTGACCCGCCAGGATGCTGCCCTGGAACCTGTCTCTCTGGACGGAAGCGTTCAGCAATTTTTTTACAACACCATCTTTTACATATTTCGGTACGACCGTTCTCCCGTGATGCCATTTGTAACGGGGGGAATCGGTCTGGAAGCCTATGGCTTGAGCGATAAGGCCAGGGCTTTTGCCAGAGATCCGGAGCAAGGAGGGATC
>QHZQ01000639.1:827-2896 GCA_003224725.1 Acidobacteriota bacterium
ATCGCATTTTGGGGTACGCGTCGATTTTCGCCACATTTTCTCTGATGTTCCTAGCTACGGTTTGCCCAAAGAATCTCCCAATCCGACACAGACCATTCTGCCAGCTCAAGGTAAGCTCCAGAATTACGAGGCCTCGGTGGGGATTTACTACCATGTCTCCAGCAGGCTGGGAAATTGAGGAAGTTCAAACGGCTCCCCCATCAAGACGAGAGAGTTTTTGAAGTCTAGCGACCAAGCTGCCTTAGAGACGGTTGCCGGAATTTGCTAAACAGACGACGAGGATGATAACCAATGAAGAAATACAGTGTGCTTTTATTAAGTCTCATGGCCATGATATCGGTCTCTTCCACACTTCTGGCCGCACAAAATCACATTTATTTCCCTTTTGTGGTAAATGATACCCAAACCTTAACCGAGCTGGTGTTTACCAACCCCACGGGAAAAGACGCCACCATCAAGCTTACGGCCTATCAGCAGGACGGAACAATAGCCAGCCTCGCTCAAGACTCTCTGAGCGTCCCGGCCAATTCCCAGGTTGTGCTTGGCGCCAATGATTTTGGGGAGTTTCGAGGGTGGGTCCTGGCCGACAGCGGCGATGTTGCAGGCGTGACGGGGAACCTGCGCGTGGGCTCCCCGGACCGGACTTCGTTGGATATTGCCGAACCGGCCCAGCTAGCCACAACCATCATCCTGCCCTTTATGGCCCAGGGCGCGGGCGCGTCCACTGAAATTTCACTGGTCAATCCGAATGCTTCTTCTGCGCGCATCGATGTGAAACTGTATGACCGCGAGAGTCCCGACGGAAAGCCTGTGGGCTCGGTCTTTAAGGTGCTTCCGCCCTACGGCATGCTGAGCGGTACACTGAACACTCTTTTCACAGAGGTCACTAGTTTTGACAATGCGTCGCATTTGGTCGCAAAATCCACCCCTCTGAATATCTTTTCTTCCGTTGTCAACATCATCGGGTTTGAAATGGTTAGGGGATTTGAGTCGATTTCTCAAAAAATCTTCGCCCGGACCGACGTGGCTGCACTGACGGCAACACCCTTGTCAAATACTGGGCCAACGCTGGAATTTCCTCATGTTCCCACGGGAATGAACTGGCTTTCTTTGATGGGACTCGTCAATCTAACCGGCTCTGCGCAAAGTGCCTCCATTTCCTATTTGGATGATTCAGGTAATTTGATTTCTGCTCCAAAAAACCCCACCAACGTCTCGATTCCTGCCAACGGTTCCGTCCGCCTGACTTCAAAGGAACTGTTTGGGATTCCCGATGACAATCTAAGAAGTGGATCAGTTCGAGTATCCTCTGACGGCAATCTGGCCGGGTTCCTTGGCGTTGGCACTATGGCGGGCTCTTCATTGGGGGCCGCGCCAGCACAGGTCACGGCAAACACCGAATTTCTCTTGCCGGCGGTCGACGAATCGGGCGAGGCATTCACCGGCATCGTTCTGCTCAACCCCAGTGACGCTGCCGCTAGTGCCAATCTGTTCCTCATTTCCTCGGCCGGAGCTACCTTAGGGCGCCGGAGCGTGACGTTGCAGCCTCAGCAGCGATCGGTCAATCGGGTCAAAGAATTGTTTTTCGAGGGCTTGAACCAGTCGGACGGATACATCTACGTTGCCTCATCTGCGCCACTCTTCGCCCAGGGGTTTTTAGGAGTTCCCGACAAAACCATGAGCACGCTTTCGCCGCAGGTGACCCTGGCGGGGTTCGTTCCTCCGGCTCAATCGATATTCGTCATTCGGGGAAAGGTGACCTTCGCTACTGAGACTGCCAAAGCTCCGGTTGCGAATATCACCGTAACCCTTTCGAAAGGAGCCAACCAGCTTTCCACCGCCACGACGGATGCCAATGGGGAATTCCTATTCAACAATTTGACTTCAGGAATTTACACGATTGCGCCAGAGAGCACAGGAAAGACTTTCGACCCTCAGTCCTTAACCGTGACTCTGGCCACAACCAGTAAGAGTGACGCTGACTTCAGCCTACTGGACCTGCAGGTACCTGTCGTTACTTATGTCACCCCAAAAGAAACCGTCGCGCGGTACGAGATCAACTCGCCAGG
>QHZQ01000639.1:2952-5629 GCA_003224725.1 Acidobacteriota bacterium
TGTCAACAGCACAGAGTTGAAAGCGGATCTTCCCGCGCAGCTATTGCGCTTTGCGGGAGTCTATACAGTCAGGGTTCGTAACACACCTACGGAAGTCTCCGGCGAGGCTGTGAATTTCATAGTTTGTAACCGTGTGCCTGAGATTACCTACCTGGATCTCCCAGGATTGGGACCCGACAACCTGCCTCTTCCTGAACTGACTCCTATCCCCATTTTCGGACCTGGACCGGGACCAGTTTTCATCGACATAAAGATAAACGGAAAAGATTTTCATCCTCCAGGATTAAGGGATCCGGGCACTTTGGTGGGAATTGCCAATACAGTCCCCGACATCTTTCCGGCTGTCGTCCCCTTGATAGGATCTACGCCTCAGTGCATCTTAGTCAACGGCCGTTCACCATTTCCCCTCGGTGTAAGGGTTTATGACCTTGCCGGCAATCCGGCGGCTGGTGTGAGCGTCACGTTCACAGCACCCTCAGTGGTTACAACGGCTCCTACCGGATCGTTTCCAGGAGGCGCCAGTACGGTAACCGTTGTGACAGATGCCGATGGATTCGCCTTCGCGTCGGTGTTCACCGCCAACCCATTTGCGGGGACTTACGTTGTCTCGGCGGAAGCCACAGTCGGTGGATTCTTGCTCACGACTGTTTTTAACCTGACCAACTATAACTCCGGTGAGACATGCAGCAGTTTTGGTCTTGCGGCCGAGTATGTCAGTTCACAGCAAATCATTGTCCACGGTGTCCCGATACCAAATAAGGGGACTTATACAGTTCAAGTTGCTAACGTATCACCTTGTGGT
Source organism: Acidobacteriota bacterium (assembly GCA_003224725.1). Lineage (GTDB taxonomy): Bacteria > Acidobacteriota > Terriglobia > Versatilivoradales > Versatilivoraceae > QHZQ01. Next base: position 3,755 of record QHZQ01000639.1, read on the forward strand.
GGATATTCAAATCTGAGATCATTTGTTATCACTGATGCCCAGCCTGGGACTAATCCAATCATGATCTCGTTGAATCCTCGCAGCGTCGCCGCCGGTTCGGCCAGCTTCACTCTGACGGGGGGCGGAGCCAATTTAACGAGCACTTCGTGGATTAATTTCGGTGCAGTGCGTTTATCGACCACCTTCCTGGACAGCAATACCTTGACAGCCACGGTGCCAGCTTCTCTGGTGGCCTCTTCGGGAATCGTACCCGTGACGGTCACCAAACCCGGAACCTCCACAGACACCGGCGGCACCTCCCGCAGAGTGGAATTCATCGTGAGGAATATCCCAACGGTTACGTTCCTGAGCCCGAGCAGCATCAAAGCAGGCTCGTCTGACTTTACCTTGACGGTTAGTGGCGCTAATTTCCAGAGCAATGCCTTTATTAATTTCGGAACGACCGCCTTGACCACGCAGTTTGTGGATGCGAATACCCTAAAGGCAACTGTACCTGCTTCCCTGGTCGCATTTGCCGGCAACGTAGCCGTTTCGGTAACCAATCCGGGCGGACTCAGCGATACGGGGGGAACATCCTCAACGCTAAACTTCCAGGTCAAACCGTAGGGCCCAAGACATCCACTCACCGCCAGGGGGTAGCTTAATTACCCCCTTTTTTTTATTTTTGTCTACCAAGCCCACACCGTTCATAAGAGTCAAGCCGCTCCCTCACGGTCGCGGCTCGGTTGCCTGCAAGGTCGGTGCGAGCCATTTTCTTAAACATCCAATTTCCCTATAAACCGTTAACCTGCCATGAATCCTTAACCGATAAGCAGACTTGGATCTAGCTAGTTTTTGGGTCCCATTCTTTTTTTGTTTTCCGCTTCACTATCCATGCTGAAATTCAAACGAACAAAGATCCTGCATCACGTACTTTTGGTATTGATGTTGGTCAGCATCCTCCCGCTCAGCTTTTATGGCTGGCAAGTGATCCAGCTCAACCGGGAAACGTTGGAGAGAACAGAAAAGGTCTCGCAGCTTAGCATCGCTAAGTCGCTGGCGCGAGAGATTGCTCAGTATCTGAACGGTTATCGGGAGCAAATTCTCGGTTTTGCCAGTGCCATCGAGTTGCGTGGGGGCCTCGACGGGATCGACCAATCGGAAGAGAGTCGCTTGTTGCAGAAAAAGCTGGAGGAGTTTGTAACTCGTTCTAAAAACCTGCTCTATGTCAACGTTGTCAACCATAAGGGCAAAGGGGTACGTGCCGGCCGGTACAACGCAGACGATGCCCTCGTTCAGCGTTTCTTTACCCGAGCCTTCTTAGAAGCAAGCAAAAATCAATGGTACATCAGTGAACCTCTGGCCATTGAAGTGGGCAGCCAAATTGAGCCCGTCATTATCATGTCGATTCCCATCAATTCTCAGCGAGAATGGATCGGCGCAACCACGGTCATTATAGGGTTGAGCGAGATTCTTCATTGGATCACAGAGAATAGCACCGCCGGGAAAACGGTTTATGTGGTTGATTTCAATGGCCGAATCGTAGTTCACCCCGATCGTAGCACCATAATGACAGGGATGGATTTCAGCCGCATCGGCATTGTTCGGGAATTCATGGAGGCTTGGAGTAATTCTAGAGGGAACGTTCGATTGTCTGGAACAGGCCCCTTCAAATTGATTGAAAACGGCAGAGAGAAGGAAATGCTGGGAACTTATAATCCCATCCCCGAAGCCTCCTGGGGAGTCATCGTACAAATCGACCAAAAGGATGCCTTTGCCACGGTGACGCAAATGAAAAGGGAAACGATCAAATGGGGAATATGGTTGTTACTCCTCGCCCTTTCCGTTGGATGGGTTAGCGCCCGCTCGATTACAAATCCCATTCAACAATTGGCC
>QHZQ01000639.1:5715-6937 GCA_003224725.1 Acidobacteriota bacterium
TGGCGCACACGTTTAGTAAGATGGCCGGCGATCTGGAATTGTACATCGAACAGATTAAGCGAGCCCTCAAAGAGAATAAGGATCTATTCGTAGGAACCATTCGAGCCTTGGCCGCCGCCATCGATGAGAAGGATCCGTATACCCGTGGTCATTCAGACAGGGTTACCGACTATGCCATCATCCTCGCCAGGAAAATGGGTCTGGACGAAAAGGCGATCGAGACGATTCGCATTTCTGCCCTGCTGCATGACATAGGAAAAATCGGTGTCGATGACAAGGTGCTCAAGAAGCCCGGCTTCCTGACACCGGAGGAATTTGAAGTGATGAAGCAGCATACGGTCAAAGGCGCGAACATCATGAAGTCTATTGAACAGATGCGGGAAATGATTCCGGGGATGAAGTATCACCACGAGCAATGGGATGGCAATGGCTATCCCGACAGGCTTAAGGGAGAAACCATCCCTCTCATAGCCAGAATTATCAGTGTGGCCGACACCTTTGACGCCATGACCACCAACCGCCCTTATCAGAAGGCAATGAACCTTGAATTCACCTTACAAAAAATCAAAGATAACGCCCGCATTAAGTATGACCCGCAAGTCGTGGAAGCGCTCATGCAGGCGGTTGATAGCGGCGATATTACTCTCCCCATTTCCCCCGGTAGAGCTCTAGCCATTTGAACCCTAAGTGACAGCTCGATTTCTAACTAGGCAAGGGCTTCGCCCTTGATATCCCTGGCTTGGGTAGCCACGATTAACGCGTCTTTTGCGGTAATCGTGGGCAGTCCGGCGACGAAAAGCCCACGGTCAGCAAAAGCTGCTGACCGTGGCTACCAAAACGAGAACAAAATTCTCGTTTCGATGCAAATAACGGTCTAGCCCCGAGCTGCGCCCTTGATATCCCAGCACATCGTTTTCGTCGTCGTCCTCAGACTCGTCCTCGAAATCCAAAACCCGACCATGGCGACGAGAACGAGAACGACGACGATTCCAAAGAGGAGAACAGAATTCTCGGTTCTATCCCCATAGCGGGCTATAGTGGCAATGGTCGGAGCGTGTATCACCTGCAGAGTTTGGGTTTATAGACCCCCGGAACTTTGCTATAAAACCTTTTGGCAGTATATTTCTGGCTAATCTCCAGTTCGATGCCTTATATTTATATATTAAAAAGGCTGCTTGAAAAGGTAGAGGGCGCGGTGGGCGTGGGATTCGTCGATCAGGAG
>QHZQ01000646.1 GCA_003224725.1 Acidobacteriota bacterium
AAAACTGAAAAGAGTTGACTTGCTTCCTGCATCAAGGTAGAAGGACATCACCAAAGCACAGTTTGGAACTAACGATCTAGAAAGCGACAAGGAGACCAGAACCATGAAGAAAGCCAAGAAGAATAACTCTGGAAAGCAAGGAAAAGGAAATGGAGGACTACCCTCTCATGCTGCGTTGACGACCGCGCTAAAGGCCGTGGTGAAGGAACAAAATGGAGGCCTAGGCTTTAATATGTGGGCTGCCGTCGTCAATAGAGACGGGGAGGTGTGCGCTGTTACTTTCTCTGGTGGCGACCGAGGCGATCAATGGCCTGGCAGCAGGGTGATTTCTGCGCAAAAGGCCAACACGGCCAATGCTTTTAGTCTCCCGGGATTTGCCCTCTCTACAGCCAATCTCTTTTCAGTGGTTCAACCTGGAGGCAGCCTGTTCGGTCTGCAACACAGCAACCCCGTCAATATTCAGGTGGCCTTTCAAGGCAACCCGAAACGCTTTGGCCAACCGAATGATCCTATGGTGGGCGAGAGAATTGGTGGAGTCAATGTATTTGGCGGCGGGCTGGCGCTCTATAACAAGGAGAAAAAGTTGCTAGGAGCCCTGGGTGTCAGTGGCGACACCTCTTGCACTGATCACATCATTGCCTGGAAGGTGCGTCATCGTCTCAAATTGGACAACGTTCCTGCCGGTGTGAGCCCATCCAAGGACGACAATGTCATTCACGATCTGGTCAAGGACCAGACAGGTCAAATTAACAGCCACGGTGGCTTTGGACATCCCACCTGTGATGATAGGGCAACGGAAATTGCCAAAAACCTGCCAATCACTCATCCAACGGGGTCTTGATCATGACAGAGGACAGGGCTTGGAAGCATCCGTTAGGATGGCTCTATTTGGAGTTCAATTCCTTCATCTTTTGACCCAGTCACTACTGTAACAGCGGTTTCCTTACTACGGGTGACTGCTTTCGGGAGTGAATTGCATAAAGCCGGCGATGAGTCGCTTGCATGGCCTCGACCATTTCTGCATAAGGACGATCGGTGACGTCGACCAGTCCGATGTTGTAGTTTTCCCCGACGAAGTGCCCGGTGTTTGGTTCATCCGCCCATTGGAACCAATGGGTACCAATGAGCGCCGGCATGGCGGCAGCATTTTCGACGTAATGGCGATAGGCCACGCCCCGTTCCTGCTGATCTCGAACTTGTCTTAAGCCCGCAGACATACCGCGACCGGGGACGCCAAAGTGAAATTCGCCGATGAGCAGCGGCCTTCCACTCAGTTGGTGGATTCTTTCAAGGAGCGCTTTGTCAGGAACATAATCATAGATGTTCAGACTGAAGACGTCGAAAACCTTTGAAGCACTCACCATCTCATCCGGCGCGTGGCCTCCAAAACGGATGCCAAGAATCAGGTGATTCGGATCGTGCCGCCGAACGGCGCCGATGATGACTTCCAGGTACTTCCGATACGCCTGATACACAAAAGCCTTACGACGGTCAGTGGTGTCGCCCTCACTCAAAACCTTCTTGAGCACACGTTGAGTTGCCGTCCTGGGTCCATCCAGGATCATCTGCACGATAACCAACTCTCGACCAGGCCAGGGCGGCTCATTGCCGATGAAATATCCAAGCAAAAAAGCGTCAGTCCTTCGAGCCTTGCATTGCCGTGAAGCGGCTGCCTCGGAGTTTTCACCAAATTCCTTTGAGTAGACATCGGGCAACCCGAAGTAGCTCCGACGAGTCCTCCATCCCTCGAGATTAACCACGTAGGGTATGCGTTTCGAGCCGAGGATTTCTGGCGTTGACCAGTTAGCCACTGTGTTTAGGCCCCAGGAATACATGCGATCCACTGTTAGGCTCACCCATGACTTCTGCCATTCCCTGCCCCACCGGCGCTGTATATTCGCGAGGTAGAAAGAGGCTCCAGGTCTTTGGGATTCCGGCTGTCCGCGAAGCATTTCTGGGGGAGGCAGGACCGAAAATATGGAAGTTCGTCCCTGGGTCGGGGTTATGATGAAAGGGCTAACCACATCAACACCCGCAGAGAAGAAATGATGCCCATCGGGATCGACAAACCACCAAATCCCATCAACCTGCTCCACACGAAAGAAACCCGTTGCCTGCGCTTTGGTGTGGCTGAATCCTCCGTAGCGACAATAACCAAAATCATCCTGTTTCAATTCAATCTTTTCGCTCGTCCAGCTCTTTCGCACCGGCCATTGGTCGCGGATCCATTGTCCCCATGGATCGACCAGCCGCTCCTGCTCAAGAAGCGCCTCCCCTGGCGATTGAGAAGCTAAACGCGCTGATCGAATTTCCAGAGTCGGTTTTCCGATGGGTTGGGGCATTGCAAAGCTAACACGTTCGACATGGGCCAGGGGCAAGTAAGGTCCCCAATGAAACATGAAGTACCCGGCATGCTGACGGTTGAAGACGTCTGACAATGTGCTGCCTTGCTGTGGCGGACTTTGAAACATCTCCAGAGGCAGGACGACTCGAATCCAGGCATTCTGAAAGGGCTGAAGGTAAAGCGGGCTGACTCCTTCGGGCGTATAGAGACGCACCTGGAAACGTTGTGCCGACGAAGCTTTGAGCTCTATCACCAAGAAATGAAAAGAAGACCAATCGACAGGTACTTTCGGATCCAAGTCTTTAAGATCCCAGCTATGCTCTGACAATTCGTTCGACCCCTCGAAAACCAACTTTTCGTTTTTCAGCAACACAACCTCCGCCTGCAAGGGGCGTAGAGCCATACACAGGATTGCCAGCACTAAGATCGATTGGCCATGCATTGGTCCTCCCTAAGTCCGCCACTTGAGCAATACTGTGATGTATTTCATTTTTCCATCGCGCACCACAATTTGAGCGTAACCAAAGTCGATATCCTTCACCCGCAGCCGCAGACACTCCCTGAGCCGAAGGCCTGAACCGTACAGCAGGCTGGCCATGAGCCATTTCGCCCCCTCCATCTGGCGCAGCACCGCTCGCGCTTCGTCTTGGGTAAAAACTACCGGCAATTTGGAGGGTCTTTTGCCTCGTTCTACATCTTCCAACCAATCGAACGCTGCTGCAGGACTTCACTGTAAAGGAACAACAGGGCGCTGAGGGCCTGATTCTGCGTCGAAGCGGCCACTTTGCGCTTTACCGCCAGATGGGTGAGAAACTCAGTGACCATTCCCATTTCTTTAGGCTGCCGTTTTTTGTGGAAAAGGATGTAATCTCTCGACCAATGGAGGTAAGCTTGTCGGTGCGGATGCTGTAGTGCTTGAGGCGAATGTGCTCGCGCACTTGTTCCAGTAACTTAGGCATTGGCTGAAACCTTCCATCCCGTATAATAAACCGGTCAAAAACGTATCTTTAAGATATCACTAAAGAATAACCCGATGTCAACCGGGATACACCGGATAAAGGCCGCAAAATTTTGCTTTGGGTATTCGGTGTGATCCATCATTTTTGCGGATCTACCTGGTAAAAGCCGTAAAGCTCCGCGGCTCTTATCGGGTCTACTTCATGTTGATCGGCATAGGGGCAGCGGTCACCCGCTGACTCCTGCCACACCACCGTGCATACGGGTCCGTACACGGCGGTTCGATCGGTTACGCTAACACTCCTCGATCAATGACGGAAGCCCGAGCGATTTGAAGTAGGCATTGGAAAGCCCCACAGAAAGAGCCTTGGCCCGGGCGAGATACCAGGGGCCGCGACCGCTGCCGGCGGTATTACTCGCCAACCGCGGAGACACCCCCAGTTCAATCAGCGCTGCTCGGCGACGGCGTGGGGTCTTCCACTGCCGCCACAAAGCAGCCCGAAGTCGCAACCGGACCCAACGGGCAAGGGTGATCAGCACTTCGGGCGTTTCGCAGAAGCCGAAATAGCTGCGCCAGCCCCGCATATAGGGTGCCAGCTCCTTCATTGTCGTCTCCACGCTGACGCTCTTCGCCTGTCGCGTGATCTCGCGGATTCGTTGCTTAAACCGATCCAGGGCCTTCGGGGCAATGACCCGTTGGACCTCCGGACCGACGCTAAAGCTGAACCCGAGAAACTTCCGCACTTGCGGTCGCGCCACCGCACTCTTCGTCTCGTTCACCTTAAGCTTGAGCTTTTGCGTGATGAAGCGCGTGACGCTCTCCATCACTCGTTGACCTGCCCGTTCGCTGCGAACATAGAGATTACAGTCGTCCGCGTATCGAACAAAGCGATGTCCCCGACGCTCCAACTCCCGGTCGAGTTCGTCGAGCACGAGGTTGCTGAGCAACGGCGAAAGAGGTCCCCCTTGTGGAGTCCCTTCCCCGCTCAGGCTGACCAACCCGTTCTCCATCACCCCGGCGTTCAAGAACGCCCGGATAAGCTTTCGCAGCCGCTGGTCCTCGACCCGCTTGGCAATCTGGCCCATCAGTTTGTCGTGATTGACTCGATCGAAAAACTTCTCCAAATCAAGATCCACCACCCAGCCGTAACCT
>QHZQ01000642.1 GCA_003224725.1 Acidobacteriota bacterium
CTGAGACCCTTGCAGAGATTGTCGAGGCGCCCGATAGGGGCATTCTACGGGGATTGCTGGATCGCGACCCTGCTATCGCCGTCGTTCCCCAAAGAAACTGAGAAGGAGAAAAAAGACAAAGTGGATAAACAGACACGTCGGGTTTTACATTTGTATAAAGTGATGGGCAAAGACTCCCTCGATTTACACACGCTTTTTGAAGCTGGAGGAAACGAGCCCAAGGTGCGGAAGAAGGTGCTTGACATTGTGGTAGAGCTCATAGATGGCGGATACCTCGAACCGCGCGGAAGTGATTTTTACGACATAACAACCAAAGGTCAAGCGGTGCTTGGCGATCATGAAATTTGACTGAGCTGACATCACACCACGGCCCTATCATCGATCACCCGCTCGATCCAGCAGTTACTGATCTTCTCGCCAACCTAGCTTTTACTGGTGTTTTGGGAAAGCCGCCGGCCGCGACACTTGAAAAGTGAAACATCAAAGAGGTAGCAGTTTGATCCAATAATTATCACCTAGCGTATCATCCACAATTGCCGTAGACTTCGCTTTGCCCTATTATATCCGTCGCAGGAGAGGGAAAATGGCCGGTACTCCAACGAAGATTCTGCTTGTGGATGATGATCCCGACACGCAAGATATTATGCAGATTCACCTTCAGCAATGGGGCTACCAAGTAAGAATTGCTTCCAATGGAACAGAGGCTAGGGATTTGGCGGACACCTACAATCCAGACATCGTCATTTCGGATGTAGTCATGCCCGAGTTGTCCGGACTAGAACTCTTGCGCTGTTTCCAATCCAGCGATCCGGGCCGGCCCGTGATTTTGGTCACAGGTTACTCCAGTGTGGACATGGCAGTTGAGGCCATGAAGCAGGGAGCGCAGGATTTTCTCACCAAGCCGTTGGATTACTCTAAATTGAAATCGATATTGGAAGCAGCCAGAGGCGACTTGAAGCTGAGAAAGGAGTCTCAAAAACTCTCCTTCCAGCTCGAGAGAGGAGCAGGGTTTGGACCCCTGGTGGGCAGAAGCAGGCTGATGAAGGAGCTATACAAGCTAATCAAGGTTGTGGCTGGTAGCGAAGCCCCGGTCCTCATCTCCGGGGAGAGTGGAACAGGGAAAGAACTTGTAGCCCGGTCCCTTCATGAGCTAAGCGCTCGCTCGAACGAGCCCTTCTTTGCAATTAATACGGCAGCCATTCCTCAAGAACTCATTGAAAGCGAGATTTTTGGTCACGAGAGAGGAGCTTTTACGGGAGCTACGGCGGAGCGTCCGGGCTGTTTTGAGTTGTCTAATCGGGGAACCTTATTTCTAGACGAAATTGCCGAGATGCCTGTTTTGCTGCAATCCAAGCTGCTGCGGGTTTTAGAGGATGGCAGGATTCGACGATTGGGGGGAGCGGAGGAATTCAACGTAGATGTCAGAGTGATTGCAGCGACCAATCAAAATCCCAGACAGGCAGTGGAGAATGGCAGCCTTCGGGAAGATCTCTACTTCAGATTAAATGTCTTTCCCTTGGTGGTCCCCCCTCTGCGTGAACACAAGGAAGATATTCCTCTGCTGGCACAGTACTTCATCCGGGAATTCAATCAAAAGCACAGTCTGCACGTCGAAGCACTCCGGGAAGGCGCCTTGAAGATGCTAAGCGACTACTCCTGGCCGGGCAATGTGCGAGAACTAAAAAATGCCATGGAGCGGGCTGTCATCATGGCCAGGGGCAATTGGATCGAAAGCACGCAGCTCCCACCCTATATCCAGAACCCGATTGTAGAAGAAGACACATCAAGCTTTGTCTTACCTGCAGGGGTTTCTGCGGCCCGTGCTCAAAAGGAGCTCATCTTAAGGACTCTCAAGAAAGCAGGCAATAACAAAGCTGAAGCCGCTCGCCAGCTCGGACTGGATTTTAAGACCATTGTTAAGAAACTGAAATCCTACGGCATTCACTAAGTACACCGATTCAAAAATACACTGACGTATTTCGGTGCGGTGTCCGCTAGCCGAACGGCTGACCCGGCTGGGCCTGCGATTGCTGCCGGAGCACGGTCAAGTTCTCCTGTTCTCCACTTCGAGACAGGTCCGACAGGTCGCGGTCCGATTGTCCGAGATCGATTGGGGGGAAGGACCATCACTGAATCAAAGCAAGTGCCGACGCGGTGAGAAAAGGAAGGGTCGTATAGGCTTGTGTCTAGGGGTCTTCAGTTAGTTTCAAGAATTTAAGGTGGGACATGCGTAAATGGCGAGCACTGCGTTCGGCACCTGCATTGCCTCCTGACTGCTTATTAGAGGTTCATTATTGCTAAGGCAGGTTAGGTTCCAGAGTGGAAGGAGAAGCAATCAAGTTCGACCAAGAGTGGGAATCTCGAGCAGTGATTCTTATTGATCCTTGTCCAATGGGACTCGCGGTGGTTTAAATCCAAACACGCAATGCATGAAAAACTGAATGTGGACAGGACGGTTTGCGCTGCTTCTCATTCTCGTTCCTGTAAAAATTACCACAGCCAGTAGAGTTTACTTC